>NZ_CP043473.1:3668377-3974075 GCF_008275125.1 Chromobacterium paludis | reverse complement strand
CATGGAAACGCTGCTGGTGCACGCGGCCTTCGCCGAATTCATCCTGCCGCGCCTGGCCGAGGCCTATTGGGAAAAGGGCGTGGAACTGCGCGGCTGCGAGCGCACCCGCATCATCCTGGGCGACAAGGTGGTGGCCGCCGGCGAAGAAGACTGGGCCACCGAATACCTGGCGCCCATTCTGGCGGTCAAGGTGGTCAAGGACATGGACGAGGCCATCGAGCACATCAACCACTGGGGCAGCCACCACACCGACGCCATCGTCACCGAGGACTACGGCCGCGCGCGCCGCTTCCTGCGCGAAGTGGATTCCGCCAGCGTGATGGTCAACGCCTCCACCCGCTTCGCCGACGGCTTCGAATACGGCCTGGGCGCGGAGATCGGCATCTCCACCGACAAAATCCACGCCCGCGGCCCGGTGGGCCTGACTGGCCTGACCAGCCAGAAGTGGATCGTGCTGGGTGATGGCCAAGTGCGCTCATGATCCAATTGGCAAATGGTTTTTATACAAAAATCCCAAAGGCATCAAAATGAATTAAACTCACCAGCTCATTCTCGATGAGTACATTTCCAATATGAATGCCGCTAGGTACGCCGAGCACCTTGCCATCTTTGTCGAAGTCGCGCGCGGGGGATCGTTTTCAGCGGTCGCCCGCCGCCACGGCGCGACGCCATCCACCATCACCCGCAAAATCGACATGCTGGAGGAGTTCGTCGGCACCAATCTGCTGATTCGCTCCACCAGAGCGCTGATGCTGACTGAAGCGGGAGAGGCGCTGTTTGCCCGCGGAGTCAACGTGCTGGACACCTTGACCGACATCCATAACGAGATCATCGCCCTGAGCGACAGCATGTATGGCACGCTGCGCATCAGTTGTCTGCCAACATTCGGCAAGCTGCATGTCCTGCCTTGGCTAGCCGACTTGCAACAACGCCATCCCAGCTTGCGCATAGATCTCGATCTCACCGAACGGCTGACCAATCCATCGGTAGAGCGACTGGATGCCGCCATTCGCATCGGCAAGCTCAAGGACAGCTCGCTATTCGCCAAGCAGATCGGCACTCAACGCTGGGTGATCTGCGCCAGCCCCGACTACCTGCGCCAACGCGGCTATCCCTCCGATCTCGAAGACCTGCGCCGGCTCCGGCTGATAGACAAGTTGCACGATCCTCACTCCATGTGCTGGAGACGACTGGTGGAAAAAGGCCATATAGACCAGATTGAGGCCGCTTTCCGTTGCGACGACTTCGAAGCCATGCGCCAGGCCGCGCTGCGCGGGCTCGGCGCAGCCTTCCTGCCGGACTGGGTGATAGCCCAAGATCTAGCCGCAGGGGCGCTGATTCGATTGTTCGATGATCCGGAAGGGAGGGAAGAGGGTATCCACTTGGTGCGAGCCCTGCCCAAGATGTCGGCCAAGCTGGAGGTTTTCCACCAAGCCCTGAGCAACCATCTCGAGCATGTCCACACCAGTGGACGCCTATCTGTTTCCGGTTAGATCCGCTCAATCACCATCGCGATACCCTGCCCCACACCCACGCACATGGAGCACAACGCGTAGCGCCCGCCCGTCCGCGCCAGATGGTACATGGCGGTGGAGACCAGCCGCGCGCCACTGGCCCCAAGCGGATGACCCAGCGCGATAGCCCCGCCATTGGGGTTGACCCGGCTATCGTCATCGGCCAGACGCAACTCCCGCAGCACCGCCAGCGCCTGGGCAGCGAACGCCTCATTCAATTCTATGTGGTCGATCTGCTCCAGCCCCAATCCCGCCAATGCCAAGGCCTTGTTGATCGCCGGCACCGGCCCCATTCCCATCACTCGGGGGGCCACCCCCGCTGCGGCGGCCGACAAGATGCGGGCCCGCGGCGCCAATCCATGGCGGCGAATCCCCTCCTCGCCCGCCAACAGCAATGCGCAAGCGCCGTCATTGATGCCTGAAGCGTTTCCGGCAGTCACCGTGCCATCCGGACTGACAACGCCTTTGAGCCGTGCCAGCTCCTCCAGCGAGGTTTGCCTCGGATGTTCGTCCTGGGCAAATATCTTGTCCTCGCCTTTTCGCTGCGGAATACGCACTTCCATCAGTTCGTCGGCGAAAAAACCCTGCTCATAAGCCGCCGCCGTCCGTTGCTGGCTCAGCAAGGCGAAAGCATCCTGGTCAGACCTCGACACTCCGAACTCCTTCGCCACGTTTTCCGCGGTTTCCGGCATGGTATCCACACCATGCAGGGCCTTCATCCTCGGATTGACGAAACGCCACCCCATGGTGGTGTCCTCCATCTTCAGAGAGCGCGAGAACGCGCTGTCCGCCTTGCCCACCACATACGGCGCCCTGCTCATGCTTTCCACCCCGCCGGCGACGATCAGCTCCGCTTCGCCACTTTTCAAGGCACGAGCCGACATCGCCAGCGCATCCAGGCTGGAACCGCACAAGCGGTTGACTGTGGTGCCCGGCACGGCCTCCGGCAATCCCGCCAACAGGGCCGCCATGCGCGCCACGTTCCGGTTGTCCTCTCCAGCCTGGTTGGCGCATCCATAGATCACATCATCGATCAAAGCCGCATCCAATTGCGGGCTCCGCGCCAGCAATGCCTGGATGGGCAGCGCCGCCAACTCATCGCCGCGAATGGAAGACAGAGAACCGCCGTAGCGGCCAAAGGGGGTACGCACCGCATCGCAGATATAAGCATTTTTCATGAAGCTCTCCAGATCAGGCGCCGCGTCCGCGCAGCGCCACAATGGCATTCGCATTTAAAACAATCACGACAGTCGACGCAGCCAAACCCAGCGCCGCGATGCCGCTCCACCCATACTCGCCGGCCAACGCGGCCCCGGCTCGCGTGCCAAGCGCGCCGCCCAGGAAATAGCAAGCCATGAACACCGTGTTAAGACGGCTTCGCGCGCTGTCAGACAAGGACAACGCGCGCAGTTGATTGCCCACCAAGCCGGCGCGGCCGCCCAAATCCAGAATGACGATTCCCAGCAACAGCGCCGGCAACAGGAGTGCGCTGCTTCCAATCAGAGCAAAGGCGCAGGCGGCCGCTATCGCACCCAGCAACACTACCGTTCGTGCGCCCAAGCGGTCCGACAACCGGCCGATGAATGGGGACGCAAAAATGCCGACGATGCCGACCAAGCCGAACAAACCGACAACATCGCTATGAAAATGATAGGGCGGACGGGACAGCAGATAGGCCAATGCACCCCACAACGCGCTGAAGGCGCCGAACATCAAAGCGCCGCACAGGCAGGCGAGCCTCAGCTCTCTCTCTGTCGCCAACAGCTGGCCCAAGGAGCGCAGCAATTGGCCATAGGATGAGCGCGTCAATCCGCCTCCCGCCGGCAACGCCGCCGCAACCACCACGATCAAACCCAAATCGATCGCCGCGGCAAGGACATACATCGTCCGCCAGCCGGCATAGTCGCCCACCAAGCCGGATAGCGTTCTGGCTAACAGAATGCCGGCCAGCAAGCCGCTCATCACCGTGCCGACCGCTCGGCCGCGCTGCTCAGGAGACGTCATCAAAGACACCGCCGGTATGATGATTTGCGCGCCGACGGAAGTCATGCCAATGGCGATATGAGCGGCAATCAGCATGGGCAAGCTGGGAGATGTCGCCGCCCAGATGGAACTAGCTGCATTGATGAACAGCAGGGAAATCATCAGTTTGCGACGGCTAACCCAATCCCCCAGAGGCACAAACAACACCAAACCCGCCGCATAAGCCAACTGCACGGTCATCGCAATAGAGCTAGCCTGGCCGACATCGGTCCCGAACGTCTGCGCGAACAGCACTAGCAAGGGTTGGTTGTAATAGAT
This sequence comes from Chromobacterium paludis, assembly GCF_008275125.1. Classification (NCBI taxonomy): domain Bacteria; kingdom Pseudomonadati; phylum Pseudomonadota; class Betaproteobacteria; order Neisseriales; family Chromobacteriaceae; genus Chromobacterium; species Chromobacterium paludis. The sequence goes on along the minus strand of NZ_CP043473.1, from coordinate 3,970,260 downwards.
GTTGGCGACAGAGAAAGCACAGATTCCGGCAAATAGAAACAATGTCCGTGAACGCATGAACACTCCGGTTATTTTGACGTGGTGAAACGGAGCATGCGCGCATGCCCGTTCCGATGGGTCCGGCAATCAAGTCATTGCGATTTCGGTCCATACCTGGAGAGGAACCGAATCCGCGGTACCCGATGGCAAGGGCAAGAACTCTTGCAACTGCAGATAGCACAGATACCGATCCAGTAACTCGAATTTCAGTTTCGGAGGATAAACATCATGGGACTGGGCCGCCTCCTCGATCTTCTCCGTGCGGAATTTCTGGATTTCCCGGCCAAAGCGCAGGATCTTTTCATGTGCGCCCTCAGTGCCATACAAGGGGAAGAAACGATACAGCGCATTATTTCCCCCATCTGCCAGCAGCTTCTTCTGCCATTCGTAGAATTCAAGCGTCTTGATCTGGTAACCACGATTATTCAACCACGCAACGATCTCCTCCCAAGAAATCAATTCCGTGTAATTGAACAGGTTGACAACATGGCCACCCTCGGTCATATAACGGGGCAAATTCATAATCTGGGCGGTAAAGTCAACTGGCGTGAAATTGATCAGACGATTCAATTCCGGCGCATAACCCAACTGAACGCAACTCTTAATGAACAGCATGAACTGGTTATCGCTGAACAACGCCGCTCCAGTCTGGCTATGGCCGGAAATATAACCTAGGCGGAATATATTCCCCTTTCCTCCGGATCGGTGAAAATCACCCACGAGCTTCTCAGCTTCCCACTTGGATAACAGATAGCCCATATCCGAGTTGAGGCGCTCATCCTCCGGAAAGTCTTCGACATACTTTCCATCCGCATCCACGCGAACAGCCGAGCCCAGCGTCGAAACAAAATTCACGACTTTGCTTCGACCCGTCCGGGCCATTTCCAGAAGATCGGCAACGCTATCCACGTTGGCGCCCTTCAAAACATCATATGGACGAATGTGATTGACACGAGCGGCGATATGATGGATTACATCCACGTTTTCGCATAATTCCTGATAGTCTTCGACGCACAATCCCAGATTTTTCTGGGTGATGTCCCCGTCGATCATTTTGATTTTGTCAATCTCCGCCAAGTCTGCATTGGCATAGATGGAGAATTTCTTAAAGGCATCCAGTATGCGCTGCCTGGGCATGGACCGATCTATTTTCCGGCAAACCACGTAGATAGTTCCGACATTGCTAGAGCTAACCAGTTCATTCAGCAAATGAGCGCCAATGAATCCGGTCGCCCCAGTCAGCAATACGTTCTTTTCTTCGCTCATGACTACCCCGTCATCCATATGTGTTGGAGACTGGATTGTATTAACTGGTATTTACATTTAGAAGCCAGTCCAAATCCGAAACAGTTTTGCCAATTTTGCAAAAATAGCCCACATCGATTGATACAATTCCGCACAACTCCACACTCATCGTTTTTCGGGTCATAATCATGGTTTGTACTTACTAAAACATCGTCCCATGAAGCTCCTGACCCAATCGGATCTCGCCGACCTGTCCGCCAAAGCCGCCGCCGCGCCGCGCCTGCGCGCCCACCACAATCTGCACGAACAGCTGGAAGACGATATCCAGCGCCTGGCCATCGCCATGGAGCCGGACACCTATGTCCGTCCGCACCGCCATCCGGGCAGCCCGGAACTGCTGATCGTGCTGAGCGGCGCGCTGGACTGGATAGCGTTCGAAGACGACGGCCTCACCGTCGCCGCGCGCCATCGCCTGGGCGAAGGCGGCGCCCGCGTGTTCGAAATGCCGGCCCATACCTGGCATTCGGTAGTGTCGCTGCAGCCGGGCACCGTGGTGTTCGAAGTCAAGCGCGGCCCTTACCAGCCCATCCCGCAGGCCGACCTGGCCGCCTGGGCCCCGGCCGAGGGCGACACCCGCGTCGCCGACATGCTGGCCTTCCTGCGCCGCTGCCAGGCCGGCGAGCGCTTCGCGTAACATCGCTTAACACTTGCCGCCGCCGCGGCCGGAACCGCGGGCGGCGGCCAGCGCACCAAACGGCATGGTCCACTACGAAACCCTGCCGCGCCCGATGTCCAAGCTCCGCCCCCTCTCCCTGTCCGGCCTATTGATCCTGGCCGCCTTGCTGCCGCGGCTGGCAGCCGCCGATCCCGGCTTCACCGCCAAGCATGCGCCAGATGCCGTCGCCGACTGCCTGCAGCAAGGCTTGGCCAAGCTGCACATTCCCGCCGACTTCATCGAACGCCACGACGCCAGCGACGGCAGCCGCAGCCTGCGCATGCGCAATCCGGTCAGCGACGCCTCCGGCACGGCGGTGGATATCTTGCCGCAAGGCGAGGGCAGCAAGCTGCAGCTGGAACTGAACGGCCTGCCCTTGAGCCCGGCCTGGAAACGCCTGCTGCGCCAGTGCGGCGCCAAACCGCTGTGAATAACTTTCCCAATTCGCCACAGTCTGTGCGCAAACTGAACAAGTTGGGATAAACCTGTGCATAAAGCCGCGTCACGCTGTGCGCAAGCCATGCCATCCACAGCGTCCTGTGCATAATGTGGATAAACTTTGAACAAGCTGTGGGTAAGGCTAATGGATGTCGGCGCGTCAGCCCGCCGCGTCTGCGGTTACACTAACCGTCTTCGCCCCGCCCCGAGTCCACCCATGGCCACCGTTCATCACCTCAAGTACGAGCAGCACTACGCCGCAGGCAAGGCGCGCCGCCAGTCATGTCCCCGCGCCCGCCAAGCCGAGTGCGCCCTGGCGCCGCAACGCGACGTGATCGCCATGGTCGAGTCCACCTCAGAGGGCCGCGTGCCGGCGCTGGCGCCCTTGCGCTACGCCCGCATGCGCGTCTCCCCTTTCACGTTTTTTCGCGGCACCGCCATGCTGCAGGCCGCCGACCTGGCCGCCGCCCCAAACAGCGGCATCCGCCTGCAGATCTGCGGCGACGCCCACTTGATGAACTACGGCTTCTTCGCCTCGCCCGAGCGGCAGCTGGTCTTCGACATCAACGATTTCGACGAAACCCATCCCGGCCCCTGGGAGTGGGATCTCAAGCGGCTGGCGGTCAGCCTGGCGCTGGCCTGCCGCGGCCGCGGCTTCGGCGAGGCCGCGGCGCGCGACACCGTCTTGCGCCTGGCAGGCACTTATCGTCGCCGCCTGCGTGATTTCTCGCAGATGAGCCAGTTGGCGCTGTGGTATTGCCGTGTCGATTTCGATCAGCTGCTGTCCCAGGCTGCGGGCGAGGCCATGCGCCAGCAGTTGCAAAAAGTAGCGGACAAGGCGCGCGGCCAAACCCAGGAGCGGCTGCTGCCCAAGATGACGGAGAGCGAAGACGGCGCGCTGCGCCTGCGCGACAATCCGCCGGTGATCTTCCACCTGGACAGCCGCGACAGCCCGCTGGCGGCCTGCGACGACTGGCTGGGCGACGACAGCCTGGCCAAGGCGCAGGACATGCTGGACCACTACATCGCCACGCTGAAGGAAGACCGCCGCGAACTGCTGCAACGCTTCCGCCTGGTGGACGCGGCGTTCAAGGTGGTGGGCGTCGGCAGCGTCGGCACCCGTTGCCTGGTCTTGCTGCTGCAGGACGACTACGACCAGCCGCTGTTCCTGCAGCTGAAGGAGGCGCGCCCTTCCGTGCTGGAGCCGTACACCCAGCGCTGCGTCCACGGCAACCAGGGCAAGCGCGTGGTGTTCGGCCAGCGGCTGATGCAGGCCGCCAGCGACCTGTTCCTGGGCTGGACCCATAGCGCGGACGGCCGCCACTTCTACGTACGCCAGCTGCGCGACATGAAGGCCGCGCCGGCGCTGGAAACCTTCTCCAATGCCGAGGAGCTGGCCAGCTACGGCCAGGCCTGCGCCTGGACGCTGGCGCGCGCCCACGCCAAGTCCGGGGGCTGCGCGGCCGAGATCGCCGGCTATCTGGGCCAGTCCGACCGCCTCGACCAAGCGCTGGCAGACTACGCCATGGCTTACGCCGACCAGGTGGAGCGCGACTACGCGCAATTCGACGCCGCCATCCGCAGCGGCCGTCTGCCCTGCGCGCCCGCGCCGCGTTAGGACGCGCGGGAAAGTTCCAATGTTGATGTTTGCACTCTGAACTAGACTGTAACAACAGGAAAGCATAATCAGTCGGCGTCCGCCGCCCCCTCCCGCGGCGCGCGCCGCCGCCCGTCGGCGGCCGGTTTCCACCCATCAGAGCGTCAAACATGCAGCTGAATACCCGCCTCATCATCATCATCGTGGCCAGCCTGCTGGCCTTGCTTGGCCTTTCCACCGTCGCGCTGTTGTCCACCCGCGCCACCCTGCATCAGGAGAAACGCGGCCAGATCGTGCATCTGCTGAAAATGGCGGAAAACTCCCTCAGCCATTTCCATGATCTGGAAACCCAGGGCATGCCGCGCGCCGAGGCGCAGAAGCAAGCCATCGCCGCCCTGTCCGCGCTGCGCGTGGACGACATCTATTTCTTCGGCCGCAACCGCGACAATCTGGTGCTGTTCCACCCCAGCAAGGCGCGCGTCGGCAAGGTGGACATGGGCAGCAAGCTGCCGGACGGCCGCACCACGGTGCAGGCCTACGAAGACGCGATGCAGCAGGACCACTACGGCGTGCTGGTGATCCAGACCAGCCGCGGCGGCAGCAAGGAGGAATTTCCCAAGCTGAACGGCGTGTTCCGCTTCGAGCCCTGGGGATGGACCGTGGGCACCGGCATCTTCATCGACGACATCGACCAGCTGTTCTGGCAGCAGGCCCGCACGCTGCTGGCGGTGGCGGTGGGCTGCGTGCTGGTGCTGGGCGCGCTGGTGGGCTGGATGTCGCGTTCGATACTGAACTCATTGGGCGGCGAGCCCGCCTACGCCGCCCAGGTGGTGAAAGCCATCGCCGACGGCGACCTCAGCGTGGACATCCGCGTCAACGGCGGCGGCGACAGCCTGCTGGGCGCCATGCGCGACATGCGCGGCAAGCTGCGCGGCATGATAGACGAGATCGGCCGCGCCACCGCCAGCATCAACCACTCCTGCCGCGAGCTGACCCAGGACATGGACAAGGTGCATGAGGTGTCCGGCGTGGCCAGCGCCTCCACCACCGCCGCCGCCGCCGCCATCGAGCAGCTGTCGGTCAGCATAGACCACGTCAGCGCCACCACCCGCGACACCGAAACCGGCGCGCGCGACGCCGCCGACTTGGCGCGCCACGGCAAGACCTTGACCGACGACGCCGCCGAAGGCATCCGCCGCATCGCCGACCAGGTGCACGGCGCCAGCGACATGGTGGCGCAGCTGGCCGAGCGCAGCCGCAGCATCAGCAGCATCGCCGAGACCATACGCGACATCGCCAACCAGACCAATCTATTGGCGCTGAACGCGGCGATCGAAGCGGCCCGCGCCGGCGAGATGGGCCGCGGCTTCGCCGTGGTGGCCGACGAGGTGCGCAAGCTGGCCGAACGCACCGCCAGCGCCACCGACGAAATCAGCAATATCGTGCAGGCCGTGATAGACGAAACCGGCAACGTGGCCGGCCGCATGGACGAAATCCGCCCGGCGGTGCAGGCCGGCGTCGATCAGGTGCGGCAGGCGGCCAACACGCTGGAGGCCATCAGCCAACAGGCCAGCGTGGCCTTGGAGCATGTGCACAATGTGGCGGTGGCCATGGGCGAGCAGAGCCAGGCCGGCACCAATATCGCCGGCAATGTCGAGCAGGTGGCCGGCGTGGTGGAAGAGACGCAGAACTCGGTCAGCAACGCGGTGCAGGCGGTACGCGCCATCGACCAGCAGGCCGCCGGCCTGCATCAGACGGTGGGACGCTTCAGACTGTAAAACAATCGACAGGCTTGCCGCCGCCGCTGCGGCTGGCATAATGGTCGCGGGCGCACGCTCCATGAAAGCAAGAAAAAAAACTGAGGACAGACAGGAACCCCAGCACGCTTCAGTGGAGAATTGTATGTCTGATGCCCGCATGCCGGCAGGCCTCATCGAATGGCTGCAACAAAGCAAGGCGAGGGATGTGGAACTCGCCTTCGCCGACGTCCACGGCTTTCCCCGTGGCAAAACGCTGCCCGCCCCCGCCTTCATCCAGGGGCAGCAGCTGCGCATCGCGCGCGCGGTGCCGCTGCAAAGCTGCGTCGGCGAGTTTCCCGACTACAGCTACTACGGCGAGCACGACCCCGACGTCGCGCTGGTCCCCGATTACGCCACCCTGAAAGCGGTGCCGTGGGCCAAGACCCCGCGCGCCATGGTGATTTGCGACAACGTGGACCATGACGGTAGCCTGTCGCCGCTGGCGCCGCGCTCGGTATTGAAGCAGCTGCTGGCGCGCTACGCCGCCCGCGGCTGGACGCCCATCGTCGCGCCGGAGCTGGAGTTCTATCTGTTCGCCGCTCATGGCGACCCGGCGCAACCCTTCCAAGCCCCCAAGCTGCCCAGCGGCCGCCGCGAGACCGGCTTCGACGCCTTCGGCTTCTCCGCGCTGGGCGAGCTGGAAGCCTTCTTCGACGAGCTGTACCAGGCCTGCGAGACGCTGGGCATCGCCACCGACACCTGCGTGCACGAGATGGGTCCCAGCCAGTTCGAGATCAATCTCAAGCACGGCGACGCGCTGAAGCTGGCCGACGACACCTTTATGTTCAAGACCGCGCTCAAGGAAATCGCCCTGCGCCACGGCCTCAGCGCCGTGTGCATGGCCAAGCCCTTGCCCGGCCAGCCCGGCAGCTCCATGCACATCCATCAAAGCATCGTGGACCGCGGCGGCGCCAATGTGTTCAGCCGCGCCGACGGCGCGGAAAGCCCGGAATTCTTTGGCTTCATCGCCGGCCTGCAGCGCTACCTGCCGGAGCTGATGCCGCTGTTCTGTCCCAATCCCAACTCCTACCGCCGCTTCGTCAAGGGCATGGCCGCGCCGGTCAATCTGAGCTGGGGCCTGGACAACCGCTCGGTGGGTCTCCGGGTGCCGGTGTCCGGCCCGGAAGCGCGCCGCGTGGAAAACCGCCTGCCCGGCTGCGACGCCAACCCCTATCTGGCGCTGGCCGCCAGCCTGGGCGCCGGCCTCGCCGGCATCGAGCAAGGCTTGACGCCGGACGAGGCGGTGCACGGCAATGTGTTCAAGCAGCAGGCCGCCAGCCTGCCGTCCACCCTGGACGCGGCCTGCGCCGCGATGGCCGCCGGCGGCGCGGCGGAAGCGCTGTTCGGCGCCGAGTTCAGCCGCGCCTACCTGGCGGTCAAGGAGGTGGAATTGAACGATTACCACCGCCAGGTTTCCACCTGGGAGCGGCAGTACCTGGGGTTCTTGGTCTAGCGCTCCCCAACCTTGGCTGCAGGCCGGCCGCCCCCCATCCCCTTCGGCCCCGGCTTCTTCGGCCGCAGGGGTCGCCAAGGGGTGTCGGGGAGCTGCAAGACAGCTCCCCGGCCTGCCCAGCGGGCCGCCCCGCCGTTCAAACATTCGTCCACGCAGCCGACGCGGTAGACTCAGGCCCATGGTTTGAATCGCGCCGGAGATAGCGCCGAGCAAATTTGCCCTGGATCAATACCCGCGCGAGCCCGGCAAGACAAGGCCGCCCAGGGCGCGGTATGCTGAAGTCATCCCACCAAGCAGAAGTATGCCAAGGAGCAGCCGATGTACAGCCACATCATCGCCGCGATAGACGGCAGCAACAATTCCGACAAAGCCTTGCACGAGGCCATCCGCCTGGCCAAGTTCGCCGATTCCCGCCTGACCCTGGTGCACATCGCCAGCGTGCGCGACTTGGCCGTAGACAGCCTGGGCGTCTACGCCGGCGACCCCGGTTACGACCTGGTGCTGAAGCAGGGCGAGGAGGCGCTGGCGCGCGCGCAGCAGATCGCCCGCAATGCCGGCCTCAGCAATGTGCTCAGCCATCTGGAAAAAAGCTGGGAAGGCGGCCATGACCTGGCCGATCTGCTGCTGGGCTACGCCCGCTCGCAACAAGCCAATCTGATCGTGCTGGGCACCCATGGCCGCGGCGGCCTGGCCCACCTCTTCCTTGGCAGTTTCGCCGAGGACGTGCTGCGCCGCAGCCATCTGCCGCTCTTGGTGGTGCGCAGCCAGGACGACGACGACATCAGCGTGGAATAAGCCCATCCCGCAGGCCATCCCTCCGGCCCGCCTCGCGCGAGCCGGTTTGCGCTTCAGCGCCGCACAGCGTGCACGAAGAACTCGTGATTGCCGTCGCCGCCCTTGATCGGGCTATCGAACCAGGCCAGCACCCGCATGGCCTGCTCGTCCAACACGCGGTTGATCTTGTCCTTCACCACGGGATACAGGCTTTCGTCGCGCACAATGCCGCCCTTGGACAAGCCCTCGCGCCCCACTTCGAACTGCGGCTTGACCAGGCTGAGCAGGCGGCCGCCCGGCTTCAGCAGGGGCAGGGCCGACGGCAGCACCAGGCTTAGCGAAATAAACGACACGTCGCACACCATCAAGTCGAAGCCGTCACCGTCATTGGCCGCCAGCAGCGCGGCGCGGTCCAGCGCGCGCGCGTTGACGCCCTCGAAATAGCGCACCCGCGCGTCCTCGCGCAGCCGGGCATGCAACTGGTCGTGGCCCACGTCCACGCCCACCACCCGGCGCGCGCCGGCCTGCAGCAGGCAGTCGGTAAAGCCGCCGGTGGACTGGCCCACGTCCAGCGCGGTCCAGCCGGCTGGATCCAGCCCGGCTGCGGCCAGCGCGCCCTGCATCTTCAGGCCGCCGCGCGAGACGTAGCGGTCGGCCTCGTCGGCGACGATGGCAAATTCGGCATGCGGCGGAAACTTCTGGCTGGCCTTGCTCACCGGCGCGCCCTCGCAGCTGACGCGGCCGGCGGCGATCAGGTTCTGCGCCGCGGTGCGCGAAGCCGCAAGCCCTTGTTCCACCAGCAAAACATCCACTCGAATCATCTGCGTCTCCCGCTTTCGGCCTATCATCAGCGCGACAGGTTGGCCAAGCCCGCTCGCGCTGTCAAGACTGGCCGCCGGCGCGCCCATTTTCCAGAAAAGTACGCCCCTGATGTTTACAAGAAAACGCTAATGGTGATAGTCTAAAAAGCAATTGATTGATTTTGTTCAATTATCCAGGCAGCTCCCGCATGCATTAAACGGGGAAAATCCGCCCGCACAGCGCGGATTTATTCATTTCAGCTGCCCGCTCCGCCGCATCCGGCCAGACGCGCCGGCCTTGCCCATACGGAGTGCTCTCGCCGGCCCGCGCCGGTTTCGCCCGCGGTTTCGCCGCGCCGTTCCGCTCACCCTTACATCGCGACCATGCGCCCCGCGCGGGGCTTGTCGTCGCCATGCACAGGAGTCCCGATGGTTTTACGTCTCTCTCTCTTGCTCACCGTATTGTTCGCGCTATGGGGGGTCATCGCCCCCGAGCACATGACCCACGCCGCCGGCCAGTGGCTGAGCTTCACCATTTCCCGCTTCGGCTGGTTCTATTTATTGTCGGTGTTCGGCTTCCTGATGTTCGCGCTTTACCTGGCCTTCGGCCGCTTTGGCCACATCCGGCTGGGCAAGGAGGACGAGGAGCCGGAGTTCTCGCGCCTGAGCTGGTTCGCCATGCTGTTTTCCGCCGGCATGGGCATAGGCCTGGTGTTTTGGGGGGTGGCCGAGCCGATCTCCCACTTCGCCAAGCCCGCCAGCGCGTCCACCACGCCGGAATCGGCGGAGGCCGCGCGGCTGGCCATGCGCCACGTGTTCTTCCACTGGGGCCTGCACCCGTGGGCGGTGTACAGCCTGACCGCGCTGGCCCTGGCCTATTTCAAGTTCAACCGCGGCCAGAAAGGCCTGATCAGCGCCGCCTTCCGCCCGCTGCTGGGCGATAAGGTGGACGGTCCGATAGGCGTGGCCATCGACGTGCTGGCCGTGCTGGCCACCGTGTTCGGCGTGGCCACCACCCTGGGCTTCGGCGCGCTGCAGATCGAGAGCGGCCTGCAGATGCTGTTCGGCATCCAGCCATCCACCTGGCTGACCGTGGCCATCGTGGTGGTCGCCACCGCGCTGTTCCTGCTGTCGTCCTTGACCGGCCTGTCGCGCGGCATCAAGTGGCTGTCCAACTTCAACATCGCGCTGGCCATCCTGCTGTTCCTGGCCGTGGTGCTGCTGGGCCCCACCGGCTTCATCTTCGACACCTTCACCACCACCCTGGGCGACTACCTGGGCAATCTGACCAGCGCCAGCCTGCGCATGAGCCCGTTCAGCCAGGGCGACTGGATGGCCAACTGGACCCTGTTCTACTGGGCCTGGTGGGTCACCTGGGCGCCGTTCGTCGGCATGTTCATCGCCCGCGTCTCGCGCGGCCGCACCATACGCGAGTTCCTGGTGGGCGTGCTGCTGGTGCCGGCCCTGGCCAGCTTTGTCTGGTTCTCCGCCTTCGGCGGCACCGCGCTGGACCTGCAATTGTTCGGCGGCGTGGACCTGGTATCCGCGGTCAAGGCCGACGTTTCCACCGCGCTCTACGTGATGTTCGAACAGCTGCCGGGCGGACACTTCCTGTCCCTGCTGGCCATGCTGCTGGTCATCATCTTCTTCGTCACCTCGGCCGACTCCGCCACCTTCGTGCTGGGCATGTTCAGCAGCGGCGGCAGCCTCAATCCCAGCCACCGCGTCAAACTGATCTGGGGCGTGCTGCTGGCGGCCATCTCGCTGGTGCTGCTGCAGAGCGGCGGCCTGAAGGCGCTGCAGTCGGTGCTGATCGTCAGCGCCCTGCCCTTCATGCTGATCATGATAGGCATGGCGGTATCCTTGTACCGCGCGCTGGACGAGGAGGAGCGCGACGGCCGCCGCCGCGAGATCCGCCGCCTGCGCCGGCTGGAAGCGCTGGAGCAAAGCGAACAAAGTTGAGCCCGCGGCGGGACGAAAGGCCGATTTGCTGCCATCATCACGGTATCGTCTTGCCTAGGAGGAAATATGGACACCCATCAACTCGACCCGGCGGAAGTGCGCGTGCTGGGCGCGCTGGCGGAAAAGCAGGCGCTGACGCCGGATGCCTACCCGATGACCTTGAACGGCCTGGCCAGCGCCTGCAACCAGCTGACCAGCCGCGAGCCGGTGATGCAGCTGTCCGAATCCGAGATCGCCGCCGCCCTGGACGCGCTGATCGCCAAGAAGCTGGTGGCCGAGCGCATGCCGGCCGGCAGCCGCGTGGCCAAGTACGAGCATAGGCTCAATTACGAGTGGAATATCGACGGCGCGCGGCTGGCCGCGCTGGCGCTGCTGATGCTGCGCGGCGCGCAGACCAGCGCCGAGATCCGCGCCCGCTCCGGCCGCCTGTACGGATTCTCCGGCGTGGACGAGGTGGAAACCGCGCTGCACGCGCTGGCCGACAAATACCCGCCGCTGGCGATGAAGCTGGAGCGCCAGCCCGGCGAGCGCGAGGCGCGCTGGTGCCACTTGCTTTGCGGCGAGCCGCAGCTAGCGGCCGCGCCGGTCCAGGCGTGCGAAATCATAGACGTGGGCCTGACCGGCCGCGTGGCGGCGCTGGAGGCCGAGGTGGCGGCGCTGAAGGCCATGCTGCTGGCGATGGAGCAGCGCCTGAACGGCTGAGCGCTCGCGCCGACGCCCCTCCCCAACCCGGCTTCGCCGGGTTTTGTCATTCATGGCCCGGCCCCGCGCCGTGAACTTGTTTTTTAGAAATCAGTCACTACCCGTTGTGATTCGGACTCAAATCAGGAATAAACGCATGAAACACCTTACCCTCGCGCTGGCCCTGGCCACCCTGGCCGGCGGCGCGCACGCGGCCGACTACATCGCCGGCTTCGGCAACGGCACCCAGCAGTTCCAGCGCACGCCGGACGGCTTCGGCATAGGCCTCAACCTGGACTACCTGCGCGACGACCACAAGGGCAGCGCCGGCGGCGCCGGCCTGGAGTTCGCCCTGCCGCTGGGTCCGCTGACCGTGGCCGGCGGCGGCAAGCTGATGGCGCTGTCGCCGGACAGCGGCTCCGCCAGCGCCGCGCTGATCGGCGGCCGCGCCAGCTTCGACGTCGCGCCCAAGGTCAAGCTGTTCGGCCAGGCCTATTACGCGCCCTCCAGCTTCGCCAGCGGCAGCGTCAACCGCGTGTCCGACTACGCCGCCGGCGTGCGTTGGAACGCGTTTGGCCCGCTCAGCCTGGAGGCGGGCTACCGCTATTTCGACATCCGCCGCGACGACAGCCACCGCAGCCGCACCCTGGCCGACGGCGCCTACCTGGGCGCCGGCCTGAGCTTTTGAGTCCGGCGGGCAGGCATGAAAAACGGCAGCCTAGGCTGCCGTTTTTCATGCATCGCGCTTACCACCACAGGTGGAAGCGCTGTGCCGGCGGCAAATACATCTTGTCGCCCGGCTTGACGCCGAAGGCCTGGTAGAACGGATCCAGATTGCTGACGGTGCCGATGGGGCGGTACATATCCGGCGTGTGCGGGTCCGACACCATCTGCTGCAGCGTGGCGCCGTCGCGCGTCTTGCTGCGCCAGGATTGGGCGAAGGCGATGAAGAAGCGTTGATCGCCGGTCATGCCGTCTATCACCGGCGCTTCCTTGCCGCCCAGCGCGATGTGATAGGCCTTGTAGGCGATTTCCAAGCCGGCGTTGTCGGCGATGTTCTCGCCCAGCGTCAGCTCGCCGTTGACGTAATGGCCCTTCACCGGCTCGAAGCGGCTGTACTGCTTGACCAGCTTGGCCGTGACTTCCTTGAAGTGCTTTTCGTCGGCCGGCGTCCACCAGTTGCGCATATTGCCGTCGCCGTCGAACTGGTGGCCCTGGTCGTCGAAGCCATGGCTGATCTCGTGGCCTATGGTGGCGCCGATGCTGCCGTAGTTGACCGCCAGGTCGAACTTGGGATCGAAATACGGCGACTGCAGAATGGCGGCCGGGAACACGATCTCGTTATTGGCGGGATTGTAATAGGCATTGACCGTCTGCGGCGTCATGCCCCATTCGGCGCGGTCCACCGGCTGGCCCAGCCGCTTCACGTCGCGCTGGTAGTTGAACTGGCTGATGCGCGCCACATTGCCCGCCAGGTCATCCGGCTGGATCGCCAGCGCGGAATAATCGCGCCACTTGTCCGGGTAGCCTATCTTGGGCGTGTACTTGGCCAGCTTGGCATGGGCTTCCTTCTTGGTGGCCGGCTCCATCCAGCTCAGCGTGTCTATGCTCTGGTCGTAGGCCTTGAGCAAGTTGTGCACCAGCTCGTCGGCCTGGCGCTTGGCTTCCGGGGTGAAATACTTGGCCACATACAGCTTGCCCACCGCCTCGCCCAGTCCGCCGTTGACCAGCGACACCGCCTTCTTCCAGCGCGGACGGTCCGCGCCGCGGCCGTCCAGCGCCTTGCCGTAGAAGTCGAAGTGGGCGGCCACCCAGGCCGGCGCCAGGTCCGGCGCGTAGGCGTCCAGCGTGCGCAGGCTCAGGTAGTCGCGCAGCACCGGCAGCGGCGTGGCGGCCAGCAGGCGCGACAGCTTGGCGAAATATGTCGGCTGGTCCAGATTGATCGCGTCCACCTTGGCCAGTTGGGCATTGGCCAACAGAACGGTCCAGTCATAGCCCGGCAAGCGCTTGGACAGATCGCCCACCGCCACCTTGTTGTAGGTCTTCTGGATGTCGCGGTTTTCGACATTGCTCCACTGGATGCTCGCCAGTCGGGTCTCGAACGCGAGCACCGCCTTGGCGCGCGCGGCGGCGCGCTTCTCGCCGGCCAGCGTCAGCAGCTGGCCCAGATAAGCCTGGTAAGCCTTGCGCGCCTTGGCGAAATCCGCCGACTTGCCCAAGTAATAATCGCGGTCCATGCTGAGGCCGGACTGACTGACCCCGGCCAGATAGGCTGAGGAGTTCTTAGGGTCCTGCGACACGTAGAAATGGAAAGGCGCGTCCACCGGCTGCCCCTGCAGCTTGGCCATATAGGCCACCGCCTGCTTGTTGGACGACAGGCCGGCGATTTCATGCAACTGGCCGTGCAGCGGTTTCAGACCCAGCTTCTCGATGGCGGCCTCGTCCATGAAGCTGTGATACAGATCGGCGATCTTGCGCGCCTCCGCGGTGTCCGGCTTGGCCGCCGCCTGCTCGATGATTTCGCGCACGCGCTGCTGATTCAGGTCGTACAGGTATTCGCCCACGCCGGTGGACGAGCGCTCGGCCGGGATCTGGGCCTGCTTCATCCAGGCGCCATTGGCGTACAGCGAAACGTTGTCCTGGATGCGCACCGAGTGGTCTATGCCCTTCAGGTCTATGCCGTATGGGCCGTAGTCCAGTTCATTGGCCGGCGCGGCCCAGGCGGCTTGCAGGCTCAGCGACAGGACCAGCGGCAGCAGGGTCTTCAATTTCATGGGTTTCCTCTATTTTCCTTGGCGGCACCGGGCCGCCTGCGTCAAACATGACATTTTGCTTACGCGATGGTACCCCTCCGTTTCGATGGCAACAATCCCATCTATTCAAATGACATTTAAATCGCGTAGGATGATTGCCCGTTTTCGATTGATGCCAATGTTATGCCACGCTCCCCGCTATTTCACGCCCTCGCCATCGCAGCGTCATTGCAGGCCGCCCACGCCTTGGCCGACGAAGGCATGTGGACCTTCGACCATCCGCCGCTGCAACAGGTCAAACAACGCTACGGACTGGCGCTGACGCCGGCCTGGCTGGACCGGCTGCGGCTGTCCACCGTCGACTTCGGCGCCACCGCATCCTTCGTCTCGCCTAACGGCCTGATGCTGACCAATAACCACGTGGCCCACCACTGCCTGAGCCAGCTCTCCAGCGCCGGGCGGGACCTGAACCGCAGCGGCTTCTTGGCCCGCCAGCGCAGCCAGGAGCTGAAGTGCCCCAACGCCACCGCCAAGGTGCTGGAGTCCTGGCAGGACGTCACCCGGCAAGTGCAGGACGCCGCCCCGGCCAGCCTGCCGCCGGAACAGCAGGCCAGTCGGCACAAGGCCGTGGTGGCGGAGCTGGAACAGCGCTGCAGCCGGGACACCGGCCTGAAGTGCGAGATGGTCAGCCTGTACAACGGCGCCGTCTATCAGCTCTACCGCTATCGGGAATGGAAAGACGTGCGTCTGGTGTTCGCGCCGGAAGAGCAGGCCTCGTATTTCGGCGGCGACGCCGACAACTTCGTCTACCCGCGCTACGCCCTGGACATGGCCCTGCTGCGCGTCTACCAGAACGGCAAGCCGTATCGCCCGGCGCATTACCTCACTCTGTCGCGCCAGGGCGTGCGCGAGGGCGAGCCGGTCTTCGTCGCCGGCCACCCCGGCCGCACCAGCCGGCTGGAAACGCTGGCGCAGCTGCAACTCCGCCGCGATCTGACCCTGCCGCTGCAATTGCAGGATGCCCGCATGCAGCAGGCGCTGCTGCAGCGTTACGCCGAGCGCTCGCCGGAAGCGGCGCGCCAGGCCAACGCCGTGCTGTTCGGCATCGAGAACTGGCTCAAGAACATGAGCGGGGAAGCCCTGGCGCTGCAACAGCCGGAACTGGAGGCCGCCAAGCGCAAAGAGGAGGCCGAGCTGAAAACCGCCTACGCCCAGGCCGGCCTGGCCGGCGATCCATGGCGGGAAGTGGACCAGGCCGCGAACTACCAGCGCCAGCATTACGCGGAATACTATCTGGTCGATTACGGCGACACCTTGCTCGTCCTCGCCGGGCAACTGGTGGAACAAGCCGCGGAACGCAAGCTGCCGGAGTCCGAGCGGCTGTACGGCTACAGCGACGGCGACCTGCCCGGGCTGGAACGCAAATTGCAGGCCGATACGCCGGTTTACCCACAGCTGGACATCGCCCGCCTGACCGGGCAATTGCAGCAGATGCGCGACAAGCTGGGCGCCGACCACCCGGCCGTGCGCATCCTGCTGGGCCATGACGAGCCGGCGCAGGCCGCGCGCCGGTTGATCGCGGGCAGCCGCCTGGGGCAGGCCGCCGAGCGTCGTAAACTGCTGGCGGGCGCCGCCGCCGCCATCGCCGCCAGCGACGATCCTCTGATCGCCGCGGCGCGCCAGCTCTACCCGCTGCGCCGCCAGCTGGAGCGGAACTACGACGCCCACGTCCGCGCGCCCCTGCGCCAGGCCGCCAGCCAACTGGGACAGGCCCGCTTCAAGCTATACGGCGACGCCTTGCCGCCGGATGCCACCGGCACGCTGCGGCTGAGCTACGGCAAGGTAGCCGGCTACCGCGCCGACGGCGTCGCCATGCCGTGGAAAACCGTGATAGGCGGCCTGTACGCGCGCGCCGCCGCCTTCGACCACCGTTCGCCGTTTCAGCTGGCCACCGCGCTGGAAACACACCGCGGCGCCATCAATCCGGACCTGCCCCTAGACTTCGTCAGCACCGTGGACATCGTGGGCGGCAACAGCGGCTCGCCGGTGGTCAACGCCCAGGGCGAGCTGGTGGGCCTGATCTTCGACGGCAACCAGCAGATGCTGGCCGGCGGCCATGTCTACAGCGACGCCCGCGCCCGCGCCATCGCCGTGGACAGTCGCGGCATGCTGCACCTGCTGGACAAGGCCTACCATGCCGGAGCGCTGCTCCAGGAGTTGAGCGGCGGCTAAGTCCCGGCTGCGCCGCGACCTGGCAGGCCGCGGCGCAGCCTATTCCTCCACGCACAGAATCATGCCATGCAGCTTAAGTTATCCGGATACGCGTTCGGCCTCTTGCTGCGCGCGTGCAGTCTTGCCCGCGCGGCCCCTGCGACAGACGCGGATGCCGACGCTCGTCTCGCCAAGACCGATTTGCCCAGCCGTCTCCATCAGCAGCGCTCTGCAGTCTCCCGACGGCCAGCCCCTGGCCATCACCATGCGCAATGCCCGCGGACGACAGCGACGTCGGCTATGCCGCCCAGATGGGACCTAGCCGCTATCCAGATAGCGACCGCTGCGCCATGAGTGGGGTAGGCATGACCGATATCGCGCGCCTAGCCAGTCGCGCCGTCTCAGACGCCAGCGAACAATTCCTGCAATACGGTTTCAAGAAGCCGGTGGCCTGCTCATCCTACCGATGACGGTTCCTCCCCCTGGGCCTGCCGGGGCGGGCGCGATCCCAGCGTCGTCAGTCCATCAGCCGCTGGTACAGATACACCAGCACCCGCGCCAGCTCCTTCGCCGTGTCTTCCTGGCCGGCGTTGCCGGCGTGCCCGCCGCCATCGGTTTCGTAGAACAGCGCGTCGTGGCCCAGCTCGCGCAGGCGCGCCACCATCTTGCGCGCGTGGCCGGGATGCACGCGGTCATCGCTGGCGCTGGTGGTGAACAGGGCCAGCGGGTAGCGCGCGTCGGCGCGCAGATGGTGATACGGCGAGTAGGCCGCCAGCGCTTCGCGCTCGGCTTCGTCTTCCGGGTCGCCGTACTCGTCTATCCAGCTGGCGCCGGCCAATAGCTCGGTGTAGCGCAGCATGTCCAGCAGCGGCACCTCGCACACCACGGCCTGGAACAATTCCGGCCGCTGCGCCATCGCCGCGCCCACCAAGAGGCCGCCGTTGCTGCCGCCCTCTATCGCCAGCTTGGCCGGCGAGGTCAGCTGGCGGTCCATCAGGTCTTCCGCCACCGCGATGAAGTCGTCGAAGCTGACCTGCCGCTTGGGCCCCTGCGCCGCCTGGTGCCAATGCGGGCCGAACTCGCCGCCGCCGCGGATGCAGGCCAGCACGAAGGCGCCGCCCTGGGCCAGCCAGTGCGGGCCGAAGTTTTCGATGTAATACGGCAGCATCGGCACCTCGAAGCCGCCGTAGCCGTACAGCAAGGTCGGCGTGGAGCCATCGAAGGGCGCGTCGCGCCGACGCACTACGAAATAGGGGATTTGCTCGCCGTCCGGCGCCGTGGCCTGCCACTGCTCGGCCACATAGGGCGCAGGGTCGAAGGCCTCCGGCTGGCGGCGCAGGCATTCGCTCGCGCCGTTTTCCAGATCCAGACGGTACAGGCCGCAGGGCGTCAGGAAGTCGCTGTAGCTGTAGTACAGCACGTCGCTCTGCCACGGCTGGTCGGCGATTTCGATCACGCCGTCCTCCGGCAGGCTCAGCGGCTGGCGCACCCACTCGCCGTCCTGCTTGGCGAAGCACAGCATGCGGCTTTTGACGTTGTCCAGCAGGTTGACCAGCAGCCGGCTGCGTGTGGTTTCCACCATCGCCACCGCCAGCCGCGGCTCGGGCGCTTGCAAGGTCTGCGGCGCAGGGCCCTCGCCCAGCAGGCCGGCCAGGCTCACCGCCAGCAGGCTGCCGCTGGGATAGTTCGCGCCTTGCCAGGCCCAGTCTTCCGCCAGCTTGACGATGAAATCGCCGGCGATATAGGCCTCGATCTCCGCCTTGGGCGGCAGCGGCAGCGCGTGCAGCGCCAAGCCGCCGTCTATCAGGTAATAGGTTTTGCGGTAAAAACCGTCGGACACCTCGGCCAAGTCCAGCGCGCTGCCGTCGCTGTCCAGGAAGCGCCAGGCCGCGGTCATCATCGCGTCTTCCGGCGCGGCGAACAGCTGGGTCCAGCCGTGCTGGCCGTCTTCGCCCCGCTCCACCAGCCACACCTCGCGCGGGTAGCCGGCGCGGGTCAGCGGCGCGCCCTTCCAACCGGGGCAGACGAAGGCGCTGTCCGGATCGCGCCAGGCGATGTGGTTCTTGCCTTCCGGGAAGCTGAAGCCGCCCTCCACCCAGCGCCGCGCTTCGACATCGTATTCGCGCGCCACGGTGGCGTCGCCGCCGCCGTTGGTCAAATGCACCAGCGCCCGCTCCGGCATCACGGTGCAGTGGGACACGCCGTCCAAATACCAGTCCTTGCCGTCGGCGTCGGCCAAGGCGTCTATGTCCAGCACCGTCTGCCAGTCCTGGCTGCCGGCGCGGTAGTCGTCCAGGGTGGAGCGGCGGTAAATGCCGCGCGGATGCGCCTCGTCCTGATGGAAGTTGTACAGCCAGCCGGCGTGCTCGGCGAAGTATGGAATCTGCCGCGTGTCGCGCAGATGGGCCAGGATGTCGGCCTTCAGGCCGTCAAAACGCGGATCGGCGTCCAGCACGCCCTCGGTGCGGGCGTTCTGCTCCGCCACCCAGGCGGCGGCGCGTTTGGAATCCAGGCTTTCCAGCCAGGCGTGGGGGTCTTGGGACGGGGTCATGGCGCTGTGGATAAGAAATCAAAGAATGGCGGCGAGAGTAGCACCGGCGCGCGCCGCTGCCAAATCACCGCACCCCCGCCGCCGCAGCTTTGAAGCGGGCGATGACCTCCGGCGGCGTGTCCTTATTGAAGGCCGCGTACAGCGCGCTGTCCAGCTGGTCCAACTGGCCTAGCTTGATGCCGCGCGCCATCGAGGCGTTCCCGCTCCGCCGCCTTCAATGTGTTGAGCATGCCGGCCTTGGTAACGAGCGGCAGGTCGCAGCGGCCGCCTGCAACGCGAGCCCCTTCAAACGCATGCGGCCCGCTCCCGTTGCCCTGCCTAACGGTTATCGCCGCTGCGGCGCGATCAATCGCAAAGCACGCGCTGCATCACCTCCAGCAGGCGGTCGATGTCGGCGCGGCTGACCTGCCAATGGGTGACCAGGCGCATCATGCCCATGTGCGGCGGATTGGCCAGGAAGCCGGCCTCTTCCAGCGCGGCCATCAGTTCGGCAGAGTCTATCTCGGCGTTGAAGCGGAACCATACCAGGTTGATGTGGGTGTCGGCCGGGTTGATGTCCACGCAGGGCAGCTTGGCCAGGCCTTCGGCCAGATAGCGGGCGTTGGCGTGGTCTTCATGCAGGCGCGGCGCCATCTCGGTCAGCGCCAGAATGCCCGGCGCGGCCAGCACGCCGGCCTGGCGCAGGCCGCCGCCCATCAGCTTGCGCTTGCGGCGCGCCTGTTCGATGAAATCCTTGCGCCCGGCCAGCATGGAGCCCACCGGCGCGGCCAGTCCCTTGGACAGGCAGAACATCACGCTGTCCACGTGGTGGACCACTTCTCGCACGTCGCAGCCCAGGCTGGCGGCGGCGTTGAACACGCGCGCGCCGTCCAGATGCACCGGCACGCCGTATTCGCGCGCCAGCGCGGCGGTGTCGGCCATGGCGGCCAGCGGCAAGACGCGGCCGTTGCTGTGGGCGTTTTCCAGGCAGATCAGGCCGGTGCGCGGTTCGTGGATGTCGTCGCCGACGCGAATGCGGCGCTCGATCTGTTCCACCGCCATCAGGCCGTTGACGCCTTCGATGGTGCGCAGATGGGCGCCGGCGATCACCGCCGCCGCGCCGGCCTCGTGCCAGACGATGTGGCTGTTGTCCTCGACGATCACCTCGTCGCCGCGGCGGCAGTGGGTGAACAGGGCCAGCTGGTTGCCGAAGGTGCCGCTGGGCACGAACAGCGCGGCCTCCTTGCCCAGCGTGTCGGCGGCCAGCGCTTCCAGCTTCAGCACGGTGGGGTCGTCGCCGTAGCAATCGTCGCCCAGCGGGGCGTCGAACATGGCCTGGCGCATGGCCGGGGTCGGTTGGGTCACGGTGTCGCTGCGCAGGTCTATCCGCTGCATGTCTGGCTTCTCCTTAAGTGGCTTGCCGCGCCGGCAGGCCCAGGAAGCCTGCCAGCGCGTCGGTAATCGTGTGTTCCAGCGGCTCGGCCTCCGGCTCGCCGTCCAGCAGCAGGCCATGCGTCAGGCTGTCCGCCATGCGCAGCAGCGTGCCGGCTTTGGCCGGGTCCAGGCCGGATTCGGCCAGCCAGCCCGCTATCCGCGCGCGCAGCGCGGCGTCCAAGGGATTGCTGGCCGGCGGCTCGTCGAAGGCCGGCCATTCGCGCTCCAGCACCCGGTGCAGGCCCAGCTCGCGCCTATGCAGCGCCAACACGGCGTCCACCATGGCCGCCAGCCTGCCGCGCGGCGGCTGGCCGGCGCTTGCCGCCAGCGCATGATCCAGCGTCGCCAGCGTCCCTTCGCCATGGCGGCGATGCAGGGCGGCGACCAGCGCCTGCTTATTGGGAAAGTACTGGTAAAGCGAGCCGATGCCGACGCCGGCCTCCTCGGCGACGCGGTTGGTATTGAACGCGGCATAGCCGTCTCGCGCCAGAATGCGAGCCGCCGCCTCCAGGATGGCGGCCACGGCATGGCGGGAGCGGGCTTGGCGCGGCGCTTTGCGCGGCTGCGGAATCGTGGACATCGCTCAAGCTAAACACGAGTTTCCGCGCGCCGCAAGCCGCCTTACATTAAGCGCTGAGCGGAGCCGGCCCGCCCAGTCCTTTTCCCTACTGGAACCCATCATGTCCAAGACCATGACTTTCTTCGCGCTGCTGCGCGTCCACCCCAACTGGCTGCGGCTGAGTCGGCCGGAACGCAGCCGCTTTGAGGAAGATACGCTGAAGCCCATCTATGCGCGCTATCCCGAGGTGCGCATGCGCTGGTTCGACGCCGAGGCCTTCACCACGCGCTGCAGCGATGTGGCGATGTTCGAGACCGAGTCGGTGCCGGCTTTCTACTATCTGATAGACGCGCTGCGCGACAGCAAGGTGGTGACCGAACCCTATTTCGAGTTCGTCGACATCATCCCGGCGGTGGAGGAAGGCTTCCGCGATTACGACGCGCAGCTGGCGCGCTGAAAAACCGACGGCGGCCGCTGGGGCCGCCGTTTTCGCTTGCGCTCGCGCGCGCAGGTGGGGAACCTGGATGAGCCGGCCGAACCGGCGGGAGAATCAACGGATTGTCAGCAAAAAGCGCTTAATGGATGCGATAGGATTGGCGGATGGCGTCGGCCTGGCGTTCAGCTTTCTGGATGTCGGGCCCGCCCATCGAGATGTCCGCGCCGCAAGCGCAGCGCAAGGCATGATCGGGTAGCAGGGTCTTCAGATGCATCCGGGTCTCGCGCCCGCACTCCTCGCAGGCGATCACCACGGTGGCGTTGTAGTGCTTGTCCAAATCAATATCGAATCTTTGCTGCTTCATCGGACATCTCCCTAGAACTGAGAGTTGGCCGGCAGAGGAATCGCCTAACGCCATTCTTGCCGGTCCCGCAACACGCGCCGGAAAATCCTGACGCGTAATCATCAAGATACGGCCAATCGAAAAAGGTTCCAATCAATCAAGACCTTGGATTGTAAAAAAATCTTCACGCCGGCCAGAAACGCCACAGCGCCGCCCGGAAACGACAAGGGGGCTGGCATGGCGGCGGCAGCTTGGTTATCCTTGGCCGTTTTTTTCCGCGCCCAGGTAAGACCCGATGGACCACACTGCCGATCTAGACCGCCGCTTCGGCGGCATTGCCCGCCTCTACGGCGACGACGCGCTCTCGCGCTTCCGCCGCGCCCATGTCTGCGTGGTGGGCGTGGGCGGCGTCGGCTCTTGGGTGGTGGAGGCGCTGGCGCGCAGCGCCATCGGCAAGCTCACGCTGATAGACCTGGACAATGTGGCCGAGTCCAACACCAACCGCCAGCTGCCGGCGCTGGACCCGCTGTACGGCATGGCCAAGGTGACGGCGCTGGCGGCGCGCGTGAAAGCGATCAACCCGGCCTGCGAGGTGGTGGAGATAGAAGACTTCGTCACCGAAGAGAATATGGACGCCATGCTGGGCCAGAGCTACGACTACATCGTGGACTGCATAGACAGCCTGAAGGTGAAGACGGCGATGGCGGCCTGGTGCGCCCGCAAGCGCCAGCGCTTCATCGTGTCCGGCGGCGCCGGCGGCCAGATGGACCCGAGCCAAATCAAGCTGGCGGACCTGTCCGAAGTGACCCAGGACCCGCTGTTGTCCAAGCTGCGCTACAACCTGCGCCGCCATCACGGCTTTGCCCGCGACGGCAAGAAAATGGGCGTGCCCTGCGTCTATTCGACGGAGCAACTGGTCTACCCGCAGGCCCAGGCCTGCGACGCCGGCGAGGCGCGCGGGCCGCAGGGCTTGTCCTGCGCCGGCTTCGGCGCCGGCATGGTGGTGACGGCCAGCTTCGGCCTGTTCGCCGCGTCGCGGGTGCTGACGGATTTGGCGAAGGGCAAGAAATAAGTCGGCTGCAACGCCTATCCGCAATCTTTGGGGACCCTATCCGCGCAGCGGATTCAACACTCGCAAACTCTCAAGCAAGCGCTCAGCCCTTACGCTGAATCAAATCCCACTGATTGCCGCACAGGTCGCGGAACACCGCCACCGTGCCGTAGTCCTGCTCCAGCGGCGGGCGGGTGAACTCCACGCCGGCCGCGCGGTAGCGCTCGTAGTCGCGCCAGAAATCATCGGTATTCAAAAACAGCCACACCCGGCCGCCGGCCTGATTGCCTATGGCCGCGCGCTGGACCTCGCTGCTGGCCCGGGCCAGCAGCAGGCTGGCGGCCGAGCCCGGCGGCGTCACCACCACCCAGCGCTTGTCCTGCTCGGCCTGGTAGCTGTCCTCGGTCAATTCGAACCCCAGCTTGCCGACGAAAAACGCGATGGCCTCGTCGTAATCGGCCACCACCAGCGACACCAGCGCCAGACTCTGCTTCATATCCGCTCCTTCTCGCCCGGCGCTAGCGGCGGCGGAACATCCGCCAGCCTGCGCCGCGCCTCGGCCAGGGCGCGATGATACAGCGGATGGCTGTCCGCCGGCGCGGCCGCCGTCAGAGGATGCCAGAAGAAATTCAGCTGCAGCCCGCCGTCGTCGGCGCAAAAATGCGTCCAGGCCTGGGGCAAAAGCGCGTCGACCTCGCACAAAGTGAAGGACCAACGCTGACCCTGGTAGCCGGACGCCCATTCGCCCAGATCGCGCGTCGCGCGGGCATGGCGGATGCCGGCCTCTTCCGATAATTCGCGCAAGGCTGCCTCCGCCGCGCCCTCCCCCGGCTCTATCGTGCCTTTGACCAGCTGGCAGCCGGCCAAGGGATGGCGGAACCAAAGCAGTTTGCCGTCTTGCAGCAGCAGCGGGCAAGCCTTGTTGGCGCTCATGGCTGCAGAATCCTGCAATCGTGGTCCTGCAGCTCCTCGGCCGAGGCCCGGTTGGCCGTCAGGATGTCGGCGCGGGTGGCCAGCAGGACGAAGCCGTCTCCATCCGTGAAGCTCGCCGGCAGCAATGCCAGGCCGTAGCGGTCCATTTCCTCGCGCGCGCCGGGCAAGCCGTCGGCCAGCAGGCGGAACGGATCGGCGGCCGGATTGCCGTCGGCGTCGGCATCGACGCGGCGCGCCCAGTAGGCGTGGCCCTTCAGCTCCACCGGCAGCTGCCGCCAGGCCGTTCCCAGGCTGTCGTCCACATCGTCCACTTGCTGCCGCACCGTGCGGTCCACGCAGGAAATATGAATGTGCAGCTGGTTCTGCGTGCGCCCGTATGGCGAATTGATGGCCAACGACACCGCGCGCCGCGGCAAGGGCGCGCCGCGCTTGGCGTCCATGAAGCTGCGCGCCAGCCAGGCCTCGCGCCAATAGGCCGGCGCGTCGGCGCGCAGCAGCAAGGGGCTTTCGATGCCGCTGACGCGGCTGGTGGGGATCAGCAGGTATTGCAGCGCGCCGTGGATGTCCTTCAGCACCGCCACGCCTTGCGGCAGCTTCACTTCGGCGCAAGGCGCCGGCTGCCCCTTGGCCTGCTGGTCCGGCACGCATTGCTCGCCGACGATGCGCCACAGCGCGTCGCTGTCGGCCGCGTAATAGGCCAGGCCGGGCAACAGCAGCGCGGACAGGCAGAGGGCCTGCAGGAGTCGTTTCTTCATCTTGGGCTGTCGAACCATCAAAATTGCACCAGCGGGCTGGAGCCGCCGTCCACATACCAGTTGGCGCCGGAAACGAAGCTGGCGGCCGGACTGAGCAGGAAGGCCGCCACACGCGCCACTTCCTCCGGCGCGGCGAAGCGGCCCAGCGGATATTCGGCCAGCCGCCTCTGATACTCATCGGGCGCATCGTGTTTCAACTTGTCCCACAGGCCGCCGGGAAACTCGGTGGCGCCAGGCGAGACGGTGTTCACTCGCACCGCGGGCAACAGCCGGCAGGACAGGCTTTTCATGTAATGCGCCATCGCCGCCTTGGCCGCGCCATAGCCCTCGGCCTGCGGCATGGGCAAGGACGCCGACACCGAGCCGATATAACAAATGGCAGCGCTGGAGGCGCGCAGCAGATACGGCTCCGCCTCCTCCATCAGCGCCAGGGTGGCCTCCATATCGGTGGCGATGGACTCCCGCCAGCCGCCGCTGAGCGCGCTGACATTGGCCACCAGGCCGTCAAAAGCGCCGATGTCCCGCAACCAGGCCTGCAGGGCCGGCCTATCCCGCGCGTCCAGCGCGCGGCCGCGCACCCGCCACTCGCAAGGCAGCGCGCTGAGGAAGGCGTCCAACCGCGCGCCATCACGCGCGCAACAGAACACTTCCGCGCCTTCCTCCGCCAGCGTTTTGACGATGGCCGCGCCTATGCCGGCCGAGCCGCCGGTCACCACGATGCGCTTGCCCCGCAATTGCAAGTCCATAGCCTCTCCTTCATCCATCATGAGCGCGGCGCCCATGCTCATTGCGACGCCCCCGCCTGCCGGCGCAGCGTTGCATAATGGTCGGCCAGCGTGCCGTCGCCGCGCTCGCGATACAGCTTGGCCAGCTCGTCGAAGACGTCGGGATCCGGATCGCCCGCCGCGGCGTTTTCCTTTTCCAGGCGCAGCTGTATGGCCAGGGCCTCGTCCTGCCGTTTCATGGCATGCAAGGTCCAGGCCACCATCCACCATGCCACGCGGGTGGCGGCGGCATCGCGGCCCTGCCGGCGCAGGGCGAGCGCCTGCTGGAACTCGTCCAAGGCCTGGGGGTAATCGCCCTGCTGATACAGCACATAGCCGATGTTGTTGCGCAGGCTGGCCCGCCATTTTTGAGCGGCCGGCTGGCTGGAGGTTTCGGCCAGCCGCAAGGCCTCGCGGTTCCAGCGCAATTGCGCCGGCGTATCGGTCTCCACCAGCGCCAGCATGTGCAAGGAGTCTATCGACAGCGCGTCCAGCCCGCCACGCCGCGCCAGCCCGTCCGCCTGCAGATAGGCGGCGCGCGCCTGCCGCCGCGCGTCGTCTGTCAGCTGGTCCTGAGGATGGGTGGCGGATACCCAGCTGCGGCCCCATTCCAGCCAATAACGCGCCTGCGCCTCCAGGCTGGCGCCGGCCAGGCGCGGTTGAATGGCGGAGAGCAGCGCGCGCGTTTGCTTGAAGTCTTGGCGCAAGCCATAGCTGCGCGCGATCTGGGTTTGCAAGATCAGGAAGTCGTCGGGCCCGGCCGTCGCCTGGGCGGCGCGGAAGCGCTGCTCGCTGAGTGCGGGGCGATTGAAATCCCAAAGCGGGTTCCAATCCAGGGCGGCGGCCTCGGCGCTCCAAACCAGGAGCGCGCACACCAGCGCCTGTGAGACAACGCGAATGGCGGACATGACGATGTGGAAAAGCCGAAGAAAACGGCCATTCTCCATCATGCCAAAAGCATTGGCAATGCGAACTACAGCGGCTCCACCCGCACCGCCGTGCCGTAACACAGCACCTCGGTCAAGCCGGCCATCACGTCGGTGGCGTCGTAGCGCATGCCGACCACGGCGTTGGCGCCCAGCGCCGCCGCGTGATCGCACATCAGGGCATAGGTTTCCGAACGCGCCTGCTCGCACAGGCTGGTATAGATGGTGATATTGCCGCCGAACAGCGACTGCAGGCCGCCGAAGAAATTGCCGACGATGGAGCGCGAGCGCACGGTGATGCCGCGCACCACGCCCAGGTTGGCGGTGATGCGGTAGCCGGGCAAGTCAAAGGCGGTGGTGATCATTTTGGCGGGCAGCATAGGGCTCTCCAAGTGCCGCCCTGAATAGGCGGCCTGCCTCATGATAACCGGATACGCCGGCGTCAGGCCGGGCGATATTCGCCGTTGCGCAGCACAGGCACGCAGCGGCTGACGTTCAGCTGGGCCGCCAGCGTGATGTCTTCCGGAAAACCGCGCTCGGTCAGCTCGCAGGCCGACAAGCTATGGCCCAATTGCTGCTCGATATCGTTGCAGGCCAACACAAAAGCCGCTTCCGCGGCCAGCGCCTCCGGCGATTTGCTCCCGGTCAGCCCATGAATGATGGCGCCGGCGCCCAGGAAGTCTTCATAGGCAAAGCGCAGTTGGCCGTCTGCGTCCAGCTCGCCGGCCGCGATCAGCAGCACCGATCCGCCCAGGGCTTTCAGATGGCTGGCGACGGCGGCGGCATTGCGCAGGCAGCCGGCGATGGTCTGGGCCGACGCGCTGGCCAGGCTGACCGCCGCGCCATTGGGCGAAGGCAACACCAGCCGGCTGCCAAAGGCCAGCCGCTGCAGCGAAGTGGGCGACAAGGAGGGCCGGATGCGGCTGCGCTTACCTGCCAGCAGCGCCTGATGGCTATCCGCGTAGTCCTGCGCGCCGTCGTCCTTGAGCCGGTAAGGCAGCACCACCGCGCCGTTGCCGCAGGCCACATCGACGCAGGTGCTGAAAGACAGCACATCAATGACGACGCAGCTGTCCGCCTGCGGGCTCAACGCTCGCGCCGCCTCTTGTCCCCACTGCAGCCGCACTGTGAATTCTTGTTGTTCGTGTGGCATTCTTTATCCCTGAAAAACAGAAACCGCCAGCACGGGCTGGCGGCGTTTCGGAACGGATGCGGCGAAGCAGAAAGACGCGCCGCGCTTTCCCGTCCGACGCGACCGTCACAATCGGAAAGGTCTTGAGAATAACCATTTGACGGCCTAACGCAAAGCGGTTCGCGAAGCTTGGCGACAAATCGCCCCGCATTCGCCGCTCAAGCGCGGGGAAATCACAACAGTTTCAGCGTCAGCCTATATTCTCCGCCATGTTCGCCGGCATTGGCCACGAGCTGTCCCTCGCCGCGCAGCGAGATGAAATCCCCGCTGCCGCTGCCCGGCACCACCGTCAGGCTGCCATTGGCGCCGGATACCTGGGAGTACACGCCATCATGGCGCAGCACGAAGCTGCCCTGCAGATCGCCCCAGCTCGCCACCACTTGCTCGAAGCCGGTGAAGACCACGTCGCCGCCTTCCTTGACCGGATACATCAGCTGGTACTCCAGCCGGCCTTCGCCTTGCAGCGGCCCGCTCAGTTCATTGACGATGCTGGCGCGCTTCAGTTCACTGCCGCCCTCCGTCTGTTGCATGACCTGCTCCTGCCATTGCGTGGTGCGGAAGGTGCTGGCCAGCGCGACTGCCGTGTGGTTGCTCATTGTTAGCTCTCCTTGGGGGATACTTCAGCATATAACAGCCTGCTATGAAAAACGCCGCCTGACGGCGGCGGTTGACTGAAGACAAATCAGGCAAGCAAGCAGGAGGACTGCGTCTCCTGGCTGAGGCGGCGCAGCTTGGGCGCCTCCTCGGCGCAGCGGGCCTCCGCCAGCGGACAGCGCGTGCGGAACACGCAGCCGGACGGCGGGTTGATCGGGCTGGGCAGATCGCCTTGCAGGATCTGGATCACCTTGTTCTTTTCCAGCTTCGGATCCGGGATGGGGATAGCCGACAGCAGAGCGCGCGTATACGGGTGCGAAGGCACGTCGTACAGCGCGTGCTTCTGCGCCAACTCCATCTCGCGGCCCAGATACATCACCAGGATGCGGTCGGAGATGTGCTTCACCACGGCCAGGTCGTGCGCGATGAAGATCAGCGCCAGGCCCATCTCGCGCTGCAGCTCCTTCAAGAGGTTGATGATCTGCGCCTGGATGGACACGTCCAGCGCCGACACCGGCTCATCGCAGATGATCAGCTTGGGTTCCAGGATCAGCGCGCGGGCGATGCCGATGCGCTGGCACTGGCCGCCGGAGAATTCGTGCGGATAGCGGTTGATCATCTGCTCGCGCAGGCCGACGCGCTTCATGATCGCCTTGACGCGCTTCATCACCTCTTCCGAGGACAGCTCCGGCTTGTGCACGCGCAGCGGCTCGCCGATGATCTGGGCGATGGTCATGCGCGGGTTCAAGGACGCCAGCGGATCCTGGAAGATCATCTGGATGTCCTTGCGCACGTTCAGCCAATCCTTGGCGCTGCCTTTGCGCAGGTCCTTGCCCATCCACACGATCTCGCCGGCGGTGGCCGGGATCAGGTTCAGGATGGCGCGGGACAAGGTGGACTTGCCGCAGCCGGATTCGCCCACCACGCCCAGCGTTTCGCCGGGGTAGAGGTCGAAGCTGACGCCGTCCACCGCCTTCAGCGTTTTCTTGGGGCTCCACGGCCAGGCGTCGCCGCCCTTGACCTGGAAGTGCACCTTGACGTTGCGCACCGACAGCAGCGCTTGCTTGTTCTCAGCCATGAGTCACCTCCGCGGCGGCTTGTACCAGTTCTTCCGCCGGTTTGTGGCAGGCGCGCAGAATCTGCGGATTGAGCGTGCTGCTCGCCAGATGCGGCAGCTCGGCGGCGCAGCGGGCGCTGGCATGGGCGCAGCGCTCGCTGAACGGACAGCCCTTGGGCATGTGCGCCATGTTCGGCGGATTGCCCGGGATGCTGACCAGCTCGGAACCGTCGTGGTCCAGGCGCGGCAGGGCGCCCAGCAGGCCGATGGTGTAGGGATGGCTCGGATGATAGAAGATGTTGTCCGCCTGGCCGTATTCCATCGCCCGGCCGCCGTACATCACCAGCACGTTTTCGCACAGGCCGGCCACCACGCCCAGGTCGTGGGTGATCATGATGATGGCGGTGCCGAAATCGCGCTGCAGCTCCTTCAGCAGGGTCAGGATCTGCGCCTGCACCGTCACGTCCAGCGCGGTGGTGGGTTCGTCGGCGATCAGCAGCTCCGGCTCGCACAACAGGGCCATGGCGATCATCACCCGCTGGCGCATGCCGCCGGAAAACTCGTGCGGATACATATTGATGCGGCGCGCCGCCTCGGGGATGCGCACCGCGTCCAGCAGCTCGATCGCGCGCTTTTTCGCGTCGCGGCGGCTCATGCCCTTGTGCTGCTCCAGCACTTCGGTCATCTGCCGCTCCACCGTCAGATACGGGTTCAGCGAGGTCATCGGGTCCTGGAAAATCATGGACACGCGGTCGCCGCGGATCTTGTTCAGCTCGGCCGTCGGCAGCGCCAGCAGGTTTTGGCCGTGGAACAGCGCTTCGCCCGTGGCCTTGCCGTTCTTGGCCAGAAGGCCCATCAGCGCCAGCATGGTCTGGCTCTTGCCGGAGCCGGACTCGCCGACGATGCCCAGGGTCTGGCCCGGGTTCAGTTCGAAGCTCACGCCGTTGACGGCGTTGACCACGCCGTCGTTGGTCTGGAATTGAACCCCGAGATTATTGACTTTCAAAATGCTCATGTCTTGCCTCGTCTATCCTGGGGTCAGCGGTCTTTCGGGTCCAGCGCGTCGCGCAGGCCGTCGCCGATGTAGTTGGCGCAATAAAGCGTCAGGGACAGCATGCCGGCCGGGAACAGCAGAATCCACGGCGTGGTGTCCATCACGCCGGCGCCGTCCTGGATCAGCACGCCCCAGCTGGTCATCGGCTCTTGCACGCCCAGGCCCAGGAAGGACAGCACGGATTCGGTCAGGATCACGCCCGGCACCGTCACCGTGGTGTAGATCACCACGATGCCCAGCAGATTGGGCACGATGTGGCGGAAGATGATGGTGGGGGTGGACACGCCAATCGCATGCGCCGCCTCCACATATTCCTTGGACTTGATCGCCAGGGTCTGGCCGCGCACCACGCGCGCCATGTCCATCCACGAGAACACGGTGATGGTCAGCACCACCAGGTAGAAGTCGCGGCCCAGCAGCGTCACCATCAGGATGGCGATCAGCAGGTAGGGCACGGCGTACATCATGTCCACGATGCGCATCATCAGCGAATCGACCTTGCCGCCCAGGAAGCCGGCGGTGGCGCCCCAGACGATGCCGAGGATCACCGAGGCGATGGTGGCCAGCGCGCCGACCATCAGCGAGATGCGGCCGCCCATCAGGCAGCGCACCAGCAGGTCGCGGCCCAGCGCGTCGGTGCCGAACAAGTGCATATTATGCAGCGTCGGCGCTTCGCTCATGGCGTCCCAATCGGTGTCGGCATAGCCGTTGGACAGCAGCATGGGCCCGAAAATACAGGCCAAGGTGATCAGGGTCAGCAGCACCAGGCTGACCACGGCGGCCTTGTTGCGGAAGAAGCGGACGCGGGCGTCGCGCCACAGGCTGCGGCCTTCCATCGTGGCTTCGTTCAGGCCCGTCTCCACTGCCGCCACGGCGGCGGCTTGTTTGCTCTTTATCATTTTCCCGCGCCCCCTCAGTAGCGGATCTTCGGATCGAGCAAGGCGTAGGCCAGGTCGACGAGGAGGTTGAACACCACGGTGATCACCGTCACCAGCACCACCAGGCCCAACACCAGCGTGTAGTCGCGGTTGGACGCGCCGTTGACGATCAGCTTGCCGAGGCCCGGCAGGTTGAACACGGTCTCGGTGACCACGGCGGAGGTGATGGACGAAATGGCCAGCGGACCGATCACCGACACCACCGGCATCAACGCCGGCTTCAGCGCGTGGCGCAGCACGATCACGCGCAGCGGCAGGCCCTTGGCGCGCGCGGTGCGGATGAAGTTGCTGTTCAGCACTTCGATCAGGCTGCCGCGCATCACGCGGCCTATGGTGGACACGTTGATGAACACCAGCAGCGAAATCGGCAGAATCATGAATTTCAGCTTGAAGCTGTCCCAACCGCCGGCCGGCATCCACGGCAGCCAGATGGCGAAGATCATCACCAGCACCGGCCCCAGCACGAAGGAGGGGAAGGCGCCGCCGACGTTGCCGAACAGCATCACCAGGTAGTCGACCATGCTGTTCTGGCGCAGCGCGGCGATAGTGCCGAGCGCGACGCCGATGACCAGCGAAATCAGGATGGCGCCGCCGCCTATGGTGGCGGAAACCGGCAGAGCCTTGCTCACCAGGTCATTGACGCTCCAGTCCGCGTAACGGAACGACGCGCCCAGGTCGCCGTGCAGCAGGCTGTTCAGGTAATAGAGGTACTGCTTCCACAGGGGCATGTCGAGGTGATACTTGGCCTGCAGATTGGCCAACACCGCCTCGGACACCTTGCGTTCGGTATCGAACGGGCCGCCCGGCGTCATGTGCAGCAACAGGTAGCAGACGGTGATCACCGCCAGCAGGGTGGGAATCGTCGCCAGGATGCGACGGAAAGTATAAGACCACATAGCAAACTCCGATGGTCGGCACAAGACGCGGCCGCGCGGGCACGCGCCTTGGCCGCCGATCTACATCGCAAGCCGGATGGCCGCCAAGCGGACATCCGGCTCTCGTTCATGCCGGCGCGAACGCCGGCCCTGCGCATCAGGCTTAGTGGGCGATGATGTACAGATCCTTGCCTTGATAGCGGTCCATCGGGCTCTTGCCGTAGCCGCCGACGTAGGACTTCACCAGACGCGGCGCGGTGTATTGCAGCAGCGGCAGCATCGGGTAGTCGTCCATGATCATCTTCACGGCCTGGGTGAACAGCTGCTTGCGCTTGCCGGCATCCGTGGTCTGGTTGCCTTGCTTGATCAGCTCTTCGGCCTTCGGATTGCAGTTGCCGTTGTCGTTTTGATCGTTATTGCACTGCACCAGCGCCAGGAAGGTGGTGGCGTCGTTGTAGTCGGCGTTCCAGCCGTTGCGGGCGATCTGGTAGTCGCCGTCATGACGCTTCTTCAGCAGCACCTTGAACTCCAGGCTTTCCAGCTCGGTGTTCAGGCCCAGCTTGGACTTCCACTCGGACGCGGCGAAGATGGCCATCTTCTTGTGGTAGTCGTTGGTGTTGTAGGTGAACTTGATCTTGGTGCCCGGCTTCACGCCCGCTTCGGCCAGCAGCTTCTTGGCCTCGGCGACGCGCTTGGCCATCGGCCATTTCACCCAGTCGTAAGTGGAGGCGTCGGCGCCGGAGATGCCGTGCACCATCACGCTATAGGCCGGGTTCTGACCATCGGCGGTGACCTTCTTGGCCAGGATGTCGCGGTCGATCACCATGGACAGCGCCTTGCGCACGCGCACGTCCTTCAGCAGCGGGTCCTTGTTATTGAAGGAGTAGTAACGCAGGCCCAGGAATTCGGCGTTGCGGATTTCCTTCGGATACTTGGCCTTGTACATCTCGTAGGTGCCCGGGGGCAGCTGCTGCACGAAGTCGTTCTGGCCGGACTCATACAGTTTGATGTCGGCGTTGGTGTCTTCGATCGGCAGATAGGTGATCTTGGTCAGCTGAACGTTCTTGGCGTCCCAGTAGTCGGGGTTCTTCACCGCAACGACCTTGCTGTTGACTTGCCAGTCCTTCAGTTCGAAGGCGCCGTTGCTGACCATCTTGCCCGGCTTCACCCAGTCCTTGCCATACTTGTCGATGGTGGCCTTGGGCAGCGGCGCCAGCTGGGTATTGGTCACCAGCGAGGGCATGAACAGCACCGGATACGGCGTCTTCACTTCCAGGGTGTATTTGTCGAGAGCCTTCACGCCCAGAGCGCTGACCGGCTTCTTGCCTTCGGCGATTTCCTTGCCGTTGACGATGAAGATGCCATAGGTGGTGGCATACGGGGAGGCGGTCTTCGGGTCAACGAAGCGCTGCCAGCCGTAGACGAAATCGCCGGCGGTGACCGGGCTGCCATCGGACCACTTGGCGTTCTTGCGCAGGTGGAAGACCCAGGTGGTCGGATCGGTCTGCTTCCAGCTCTCGGCCACGCCCGGCTCGATCTTGCCGTAGGCGTCCTGACGGGTCAGGCCTTCGAACAGGTCGGCGGTGATGGTGTTGGCCGGCACGGATTCAGCCACGACCGGGTCCAGGGTTTCCGGTTCAGAGCCGGTGTTGCGGGTCAGCTCCTGCTTGGCGGCCAGTTTGACGCCGGCGGGAACGTGGGCGGCCAGGGCGGCACCGGAAGCCAGCGCCAGCGCCACGGCGCCGGCAATCACCTTCAGCGATTTGGGGTTCGTCATCTTCTACTCTCCTTGTTCTGTCTCGACTCGCGCTTGACGGGCCGGCAAATTTTTTTCACTCGATTGTATCCAGAGTGGGTGGCTGATTATGCGCCGAGGTTTTTGAATACTTCAAGCCCCCGATCACGCAATATTCCATTCATTTTCCTCAACATGCAAAGTTTCTCCGACAATGGACTGTCCGTGCAAATCAATGGCTTGACGCGGCGGCGCAATTTATACTCATTGCATTTCTGCATGCAAAATACTACTGACGGCGATCACCAGGACTCATGATGGCAGCGGATGGCAGCCACTGAACGCCCCCACTGAATCGCCATATGCTAATTCAGTTGAAAGCTCAATGGAAAGCATTTCCTCAGCAACTTCGAGTGAAATGAAAAAAGCCGCTAAAAAGCGGCTTTGGCATTAAATTTTCTCAATGCAGCGTGGTTTTTTATCCTTGCAGGCGCCATGCCACGCTCTCGCCCGCGCGCAGCGGCACCAGGCTGTCGCCCGGGTAAGGCAGCTCGGCCGGCACGGTCCAGCTTTCCTTGCGCAGGGTGATGCGGTCGCCATTGGCCGGCAAGCCGTAGAAGGCCGGGCCATTCAGGCTGGCGAAGGCTTCCAGCTTGTCCAGCGCGCAGGCGGCCTCGAAGGCCTCGGCATACAGCTCGATCGCGGCGTTGGCGGTATACATGCCGGCGCAACCGCAGGCGGCCTCCTTGGCGCCCTTGGCGTGCGGCGCGCTGTCGGTGCCGAGGAAGAATTTGGCCGAGCCGGAGGTGGCCGCCTTGACCAGGGCCTGGCGGTGCAGCTCGCGCTTGAGCACCGGCAGACAGTAATGATGCGGACGGATGCCGCCGACGAACAGCGCGTTGCGGTTCATCAGCAGATGGTGGGCGGTGATGGTGGCGGCGACATTGGCCGGCGCGGCGGCGACGAACTCGGCCGCCTCGCGGGTGGTGATGTGCTCGAACACCACTTTCAGATTCGGCAGCTGGGCCAGCAGCGGCTTCATCACCCGTTCGATGAACGCCGCCTCGCGGTCGAACACGTCGATGTCGGCGTCGGTCACTTCGCCGTGCACCAACAGCGGCATGCCCGCTTCCGCCATCGCCTGCAGCGCGGGCATGGCGTGGGCGATGTCGGTGACGCCGTGGTCGGAATTGGTGGTGGCCCCGGCCGGATACAGCTTGACGCCATGCACGAAGCCGCAGGCCTTGGCCTTGCGGATTTCTTCCGCGCTGGTCTTGTCGGTCAGATACAGCGTCATCAGCGGCTCGAAGGCGCTGCCGGCCGGACGCGCGGCCAGGATGCGCTCGCGGTAGGCGGCGGCGGCTTCGACGGTGGTGACCGGCGGCTTCAGATTGGGCATCACGATGGCGCGGCCCATCTGGCGGCAGGTATCGGGCAGCACGGCGGCCAGCGCGGCGTCGTCGCGCAGGTGCAGGTGCCAATCGTCGGGGCGGATCAGGGTGAGTGTCTGCATGGCGGATGGCTTCGATCTAAAAGTGGGATAAAACAATGGCGACGGGGTCTCCGTCGCCTGGGCGGTCATTTGCGGCGCAGCACCATGCGGAACTTGCCTTCATCGGTAGTCGTGGACTCGACCAGCCCATTGCCGGTCTGGCGGCAAAACGCCTCGAAGTCCTTGGGCGCGCCCGGATCGGTGGCGATCACTTCCAGCACGGCGCCGCTTTCCATGTCCGCCAGCGCCTTCTTGGCGCGCAGTATCGGCAACGGGCAATTCAGGCCGGAAAGGTCGATGTGTTTGTCGGGTGTCATGGACCGGTGTCCTCAGCCATATCGGGTTACAATGGGGAAAACCTGGCGCGGCCGCGATGCGCGGCAAGCCGTAGCCGTATAGTTTACGCCAGACGTCAAGCCTTGCCCAAATCGGTCCGTATCATGTGCATCATCGCCTTCGCTTACAAAATGCCGGGCATGGGCCAGCTGGTCCTGCTGGCCAACCGCGACGAATACTACGCCCGCCCCGCCGCGCCGCTGGACTGGTGGCCGGAATACCCCCATGCCCTGGGCGGCCGCGACCTGCAATCCGGCGGCAGCTGGCTGATGGTGGACGGCCGCAACCGCATCGCCGCGATCACCAATTTCCGCGACGGCTTTCCGGCCAAGGCCGAGCGCTCGCGCGGCGAGCTGGTGCAGCGCTTCGTCGGCGGCGACGAGGACCCATTCGCCTTCGCCGACTGGCTGCGCGCCGAAAGCCATCGCTACGCGCCGTTCAATCTCTTGTTCGGCAGCACCTCGGACCTGTTCTTCTTCCACAGCCCCGGCCGCCAGATCGCCCGCGTCACGCCGGGCCTCCATACCCTGTCCAACGCCACGCTGGACACGCCGTGGTTCAAGAGCCGCCGGCTGGCGGCCCATCTGACCGAGTTTGGCCGCGTGCCGACCGAGGACCAGGCCTACGCCGCGCTGGCCGACCCGACGCCGGCCGGCCCGGGCGAGCTGCCCAATACCCGCATCGGCCTGGCCTTGGAAAAGGTCTTGTCGCCCATCTTCATCCAGGGCCGCGACTACGGCACCCGCAGCTCCATGCTGCTGACGGTGAGCAGCCGCGGCGACATCGGCTTTTCCGAGCTGAGCTGGGGCCTGGCCGGCCGCGAAACCGGCCGCCGTCATTTCAACTTGCGCGCCGGCACGGCGCGCTGATCCGGAGCACTCCCTTGAAACACCGCCTGACCCTGCCCGCGCTGCTGGCGCTGTGCCTGAGCCTGACCGCCCATGCCGAAGGCAAGCTGATCAAGAACGACAATTACGCCGTGGACACCGACAAGCCGTGGGAAGAGCAGGCCTACGCCTTGCCCGCCTACCCGCAGGCGGCCGACTGGATCGAGGTCAAGCCGGACTGGCTGCAAAGCAACCGCTTCTTCATCGACGCCAAGACGCTCAGCGTGGGCCAGGACGGCGTGGTGCGTTATATCAGCAAAGTGCTTAGCGGCAAGGTGGAAAACCTCAGCGTGGAAGGCATCCAGTGCAAGAACAATCAATACAAAGCCTATGGCTTTGGCGACAGCATCCATCATGACTGGATCGCGGCCATGGCCCCGCAGTGGCAAGGCATTGCCTATGGCGACAAGCTGCGGCGCGAGTTACGCACGCTGCTGTGCCCATACGGCAGCGCGCCGCGCGATGCGGCCGAGGCGGTGGCGGCCTTGCGCAAGGGCGATTGAGCCCAGGCGCGAATGCGCTGCGCGGATGTTCTAAGATGAAGCATCTGACTTGCAACCGCGTAGGCGCCGATGGATCAGCAAACTCAGCAACAGAGCCGGGAAAGGGAGTGGGTCAGGCGGCTGTTCGAGCAGAAAGGCATCGCGCCGCTTGACGTCAGGTCCTTGAAATGCCCGGCCCCGGACGTGGGCGTCGCCCTGTCGGACGGCCGCTTCCTGGCCATAGAGGTGACCGAGGTGCTGGCCGGCGAGCATGCCCGCCGCAATGCCCGCAAGAAAGAGATTCAACAGGCCCAACAGGCCGCCGGCGGCATCGGCGCCATTTTCACCCGCCCGGCCAGCGCGCTGGACGTGGCCTCTCGCATCGAGGCCAAGATAGGCAAAGACTACCAGGTGCCGCACGGCCATCAGCTGCATCTGCTGTTGGCCGCCGGCACCTTCGAACATGGCGCGGTGCCCGCCGCCATGTTGCTGTATATCTCCATCCAGGAGCTAAACCAGCTCACCCATGCCATGCTGGCGCGCTCGCGCTATCAACATGTCTATCTGCATCTGCAGCGGGGGCGCGGACTGTATGAATGGAACCGGCTGGACCGCTGGCATGAAATCCACACCCCCATTCGCGAAGACTGCGCCGGTCTATTGCCGCAGCGGCAAGCCGGCGTCTAAGCGCGGTGGGCGCGGGGAGCGCGCCGCAAACGTGGATAGCCGTTAACCGTCCGCCCGCCAGCCGCCGCTCTTGCCGCCGTCTTTCTCCAGCAGGCGGATGCCGCCGATTTCCATGCCGCGGTCCACCGCCTTGCACATATCGTAGATGGTCAAAAGGCCGACATTGACCGCCGTCAGCGCTTCCATTTCCACCCCGGTCTGGCCGTTGCACTCGGCCGTGACCTCGATGCGCACGGCGGATTCGCCCTCCCGCAGTTCGAAATCCACCGCCAGCCGCGTCAAGGCAATGGGATGGCACAGCGGGATCAGGTCCCAGGTTTTCTTGGCCGCCATGATGGCGGCGACGCGCGCGATGCCCAGCACGTCGCCCTTCTTGTGGCCGCCATCCCGCACCAGCGCGAAGGTGGCCGGCAGCATGCGGATCACGCCCTCGGCCACCGCGCGCCGCGCCGTGGCCGGTTTGGCGCCGACATCGACCATATGGGCTTGGCCGGCGGCATCGAAATGGGTGAGTCGGGTCATGGCAAACCTTTCGAGTCAAACATGATTAGCCGCGGGCGCACACGGAAAGGCACGGACAGCATCCGCCGATGCGGCTTTCTCAACACGAGTCCGCTAGTCCGCGCGTGCCCGCTCAAGCGCCATGCATTCCGTGCTCTTCCATGTGTCCCCATGGCTATCACGCTCAGATTGAACCCTCCGCGCAACCTGCGGAATATCAGCCAAAACAGCAAATGACAAGCTGCTGGCCAGCGCGCCAGCGTGCAATCGCCGGAGCAGACGGCGCGGCTCATGGGTGAAGGCGAAGCCTGGCAGCGCCCAGCCTATGGTCAAGATCGTCAGCAGCCGCCATCGCCGCCAGAAACCGAATACGGCTCAATCCGGCTGCGGCAGCTGATGGAAGCTGGATGGCGCGTCCAGCACATCGTCGAAACTGACGAACTCCCACGCCTCAGGCGTGGCCAATAGCTTGCGCAGCAGCTTGTTGTTCATGGCATGGCCGGATTTGTGGCCGGAGAAGGCGGCGATTAGCGGATGGCCGATGATGTAGAGGTCGCCGATGGCGTCCAGCAGCTTGTGGCGGACAAACTCGTCCGGGAAGCGCAAGCCTTCTGGATTGAGCACGTATTCGTCGTCGATGACGATGGCGTTATCCAGGCTGCCGCCGCGGCCCAGGCCGTGGCTGCGCATGTATTCCAGCTCGTGCATGAAACCGAAGGTGCGGGCCCGGCTGATCTCGTCCATATAGGAGTGGCGGGCGAAGTCCACTTCCACCGTCTGCGGCGCGCGGTTGAACGCCGGATGGTTGAACACGATGCCGAGCTTGACCTTGAAGCCTTCGTGCGGGTCCAGCCTGACCCATACGTCGCCCTCTTCCACCGCCACGCTCTGCTTGACGCGGATGAAACGCTTTTTCTTGGGCTGATCGACCACCCCGGCCGTCTGCAACAGGTAAAGAAACGGCGCGGCGGAGCCATCCATGATGGGCATTTCCGCCGCCGTCACTTCTACGATCAGGTTGTCGATGCCGAAGCCGGCAAAGGCCGACATCAGGTGCTCGATCGTGCCGACACGCACGCCGGTGTCCGTCACCAGCGTGGAGGAGAGGCGCGTGTCGTTCACGAGCGAGGGTTCAGCCTTCACATCGACCGGCTCGGGCAAGTCGGTGCGACGGAAGACGATGCCGGTATCGGGCGGCGCCGGCAGCAGGGTGAGCTTCACCCGCTCGCCGGAATGCAGACCGACGCCCGTGGCGCTGATCGCTTGCTTCAGCGTGCGCTGCAAAATCATTTCAGGCTACTCAATCAATCGGGAATGCCCGATTCTAGCATAGCGATTCGCTATGCTTTATTGATTGATTCGCTGGCATGAATAGCGTTTATCTATCCGCGTCCTCCGCTCAGTCCGCCTGCTTGCGCAGGAAGGCCGGGATGTCGTAGCTTTCGCTCACTTCCGGGTTGGAGAAGTCCAGCGACGGCGAGGCGCGGCGACGGCCGGTGCGCATGATGGCCGGCGCGTCCAGGTCTTCGTAGTTCACCATTTCCACGGCGCGGTCGTCGGTGCCGGTCTTGACGATCTTGATGTACTCCGGACGCTCTTCGTTGCGCGGGCTCTTCTTCTGGCCCAGGCCGGTGGCGATCAAGGTCACGCGGATGGTGTCTTCCGGCATGTCCTCCACTTCGGCGGTGCCGAACTTGATCTGCGCGTCCTCGTCCGCGTACTGGCGGATGATGCCCATGATTTCGCGGTATTCGCTCATCTTCAGGCAGCCCGGGGCGGTGGAGATGTTCACCAGCACGCCGCGCGCGCCTTCCAGGGTGATGTTGTCCAGCAGCGGGCTGGCCACGGCCTGCTCGGCGGCCACGCGGGCGCGGTCGATGCCGGCAGCGTAGGCGGAACCCATCATCGCCAGGCCCATCTCCCCCATCACGGTGCGCACGTCGGCGAAGTCGACGTTGATCAGGCCCGGGCAGGTGATCACTTCGGCGATGCCTGCCACGGCGCCCTTCAGCACGTCGTCGGCGGCGCGGAAGGCTTCGCGCATGGTCACGTCCTCGCCCAGCACTTCCATCAGCTTCTCGTTGGGGATCACGATCAGCGAATCCACATGCTTCTTCAGGTCCTCGATGCCGTTCTGCGCCACTTTCAGGCGTTTGCCTTCGTGCTCGAACGGACGGGTGACCACGCCCACGGTCAGGATGCCCATTTCCTTGGCCACTTCGGCCACAACGGGCGCCGCGCCGGTGCCGGTGCCGCCGCCCATGCCGGCGGTGACGAACACCATGTTCGCGCCGCGCAGCGTTTCCGCGATGCGCTCGCGGTCTTCCAGGGCGGCGCTGCGGCCCACTTCAGGGTTGGCGCCGGCGCCCAGGCCGCGCGTCAGGTTGGAGCCCAGCTGCAGCTTCTGCGGCGCGCGGTTGCGCTGCAGCGACTGCGCGTCGGTGTTGGCGCAGATGAATTCCACGCCGTGCACATTGCCGGAAATCATGTTGTCGATGGCGTTGCAGCCGCCGCCGCCCACGCCGATCACCTTGATCACGGCCGCGCTGGCCGTCTCTTGCATCACTTCGAAAACCATTCCGCTCATTTCCCTCTCCTCACATAAAGATGAGCCATTGCCCAACTTAGGTACTGCGCCCGAACTACATTTGGATGTGCCGCCGGCCCATGCCGGCGGCGCTCAATCGCATCAGAAATTGCTGCCAAACCACGCCTTCATGCGCGAGAACATCTGGCCCATGCCGCCGCTCTCCGCCTTCACCGGGCCGGCATAGCCCTGGATCTGGTCCTTGCCGTACAACAGCAGGCCCACGCCGGTGGAGAAGCGCGGCGTCTTCACCACTTCGGCCAGGCCGCCCACATACTTGGGCACGCCCACGCGCACCGGCAGGTGGAACACTTCTTCGGCCAGCTCCACCATGCCCGGCATCAGGCTGGCGCCGCCGGTCAACACCATGCCGGAGGACAGCAGTTCTTCAAAGCCGCTGCGGCGCAGCTCCTGCTGCACCAGCTGGAACAGCTCTTCCACGCGCGGCTCGACCACCTCGGCCAGGGTGGCGCGCGACATCTGGCGCGGACCGCGCTCGCCCACGCCCGGCACTTCTATCATCTGCGCCGGGTCGGCCATGCCCACCAGGGCCACGCCGTGCTGAATCTTGATGTCCTCGGCTTCCTTGGTCGGGGTACGCAGCGCC
Source organism: Chromobacterium paludis (assembly GCF_008275125.1). NCBI lineage: Bacteria > Pseudomonadati > Pseudomonadota > Betaproteobacteria > Neisseriales > Chromobacteriaceae > Chromobacterium > Chromobacterium paludis. The sequence continues at coordinate 3,929,038 of NZ_CP043473.1, read as the reverse complement.
ATGGCGATGTCGTTGGTGATCTGGTCGCCGGCGATCGGGATCACCGCGGTGTGGCGGATGGCGCCGCCGACATAGACGGCGATGTCGGTGGTGCCGCCGCCGATGTCGATCAGGCACACGCCCAGGTCTTTTTCATCTTCCGACAGCACGGCGATGGCCGAGGCCATGGGCTGCAGCACCAGGTCGGACACTTCCAGGCCGCAGCGGCGCACGCACTTGGTCACGTTCTGCGCGGCGGACACCGCGCCGGTGACGATGTGCACCTTGGCCTCCAGCCGCACGCCGCTCATGCCCAGCGGCTCGCGCACGCCTTCCTGGCCGTCGATGCTGTATTCCTGGGTCAGGATGTGCAGCACCTGATGGTCCGGCGGAATGGTCACCGCGCGCGCGGTCTCGATCACGCGGTCGATGTCCATCTTGGTGACTTCGCGATCCTTGATCGCCACCATGCCGTGCGAGTTCACGCTCTTGATGTGGCTGCCGGCGATGCCGACGAACACCTCGTGAATCTTGCAGTCGGCCATCAGCTCGGCCTCTTCCAGCGCGCGCTGGATCGCCTGCACGGTGGACTCGATGTTCACCACCATGCCGCGCTTCAGGCCGCGCGACGGGGTGTGGCCCATGCCGACGATGTTAAGCTGGCCGTCTTCCAGCACCTCGGCCACGATCGCCACGATCTTGGAGGTGCCGATGTCCAGGCCGACCAGCATGTTTTTGCTTTCCTTGGGTTTGCTCACCTGTCGCTCCAAAGCCTAATCACTTGTGTCCTTTGGCCGGCGGCGCCTTGTAATCGGGCATCCGCACGGCGAATCCATTCGGGTAGCGCAGGTCGACGTATTCGATGTGATACGGCAACCGCGCCAACTCGCTCTTCCAGTAGGTGGCGAAGCGTTCCGCCCTCGCCACCGCGTCATTTCTGCCCAGCTCCAGCTCCAGCTGGTTGTCCAACACCACTTTCCACGCCCGCCGCGACGACAGCCACAGCTCGCGCGGCGCCAGGCCCGACGGCTGCAAGGCCTGACGCAGCTGCGTCAGCATCGCCGTCATGTCCTTCTCCGCGCCCGCCGGACCGTAAAACACCGGCAAGTTGGCGTCGCTGGCGGCGTCGAAGCGCTCGCCGCGGGTGTTGACCAGACCGTTTTCTCCCCAGCGCGCCAGCGCCGCATGCTCCTCCACGGTGATATCCAGCGCGTCCGGCCAGCGCCGTCTCACCTGCGCGTCGCGCACCCACGGCAGCTTGCCGAAGGCGGCGCGCGTCTTGTCGATATCCAGCGTGAAGAAGGTGCCGGACAGTTCATGCTCCGCGATGAATTTCAGCTGTTCCGCCGTCACCCGGTTCATGTCGCCCTGTATCCGTATCTTCTTCACCGGGAACACCGGCGCGTGCGTCAGCCAGAATCCCCCCGCGTACAGCAGCATCAGCGCCGAGGCGCCCAGCAGCAGATTGGCCAGGCTCCTTAGCAGCCGATGGTTATCCCACATGCACCGTATCCAATACCTTCAGACACAGATCCTCGTAGGCGATCCCTTCGGCCCGCGCCGCCATCGGCACCAGGCTGTGGCTGGTCATACCCGGGCTGGTATTCGCTTCCAGCAGGTAGATCTCGCCCGCCTCGTCCATCAGGAAATCCACCCGGCTCCAGCCGCGGCAGCCCAATACCTGGAACGCCTTCAAAGCCAGCTCGCGCGCCCGGGCTTCCACTTCCGGCGAAAGGCCGGACGGACAGCGGTAGACCGTGTCGTCACGGAAATACTTGGCCTGGTAGTCGTAATACTCGGTGGCCGGCTCGATCTTGATCGTCGGGTAAGCCGTCTCGCCTATCACCGCGCAGGTGTATTCGCCGCCGCCGATGAACTGCTCGGCGATCACCACGTCGTCGTACTTGCGCGCTTCTTCAAACGCCGCGCGCAACTCGCCCGGCTGCTTCACCTTGGTCACGCCTATGCTCGAACCCTCGGTCGACGGCTTGACGAAGAGGGGCAGGCCCAATTGCTTTTCGATGGCGTCGAAATCGCTGCCCTCGTCCAACAGTTCAAAGGCCGGAATCGGCAGCCCCGCGCCCTTCCACAGCAGCTTGGTGCGCCACTTGTCCATGGCGATGGCCGAGGCCATCACGCCGCAGCCGGTATACGGCATCCCCAACGCTTCCAATGCGCCCTGCAGCGTGCCGTCCTCGCCGAAGGGGCCGTGCAGGATGTTGAACACGCAATCGAACCCCTCTTCCTTCAGCGCCGCCAACGGTTTTTCCGACGGGTCGAAACGATGGGCGTCCACGCCCTTCGATTGCAGCGCCGCCAGCACGCCCGCGCCGCTCATCAGCGACACTTCGCGCTCGGACGAGCTGCCGCCCATCAACACCGCCACCTTGCCGTACTGCTTCATCTATCTATCCTCAACAAGCCCGCGCCGGCGGCGCGGGCGAAAATCCTGTCAAACCGCCTGCGCGGCCACAACCTTGGCCGGCACCGCGCCGACCGAGCCCGCGCCCATGGTCACCACCACGTCGCCGTCGTGCGCCGCGTCCAGAATGGTCTGCGGCAGGTCGGCGATGGCCTCGACGAACAACGGCTCCACCTTGCCGCCCACGCGCACCGCGCGCGCCAGCGCCCGGCCGTCTGCCGCCACGATCGGCGCTTCGCCGGCCGCGTACACTTCGCACAGCAGCAGCGCGTCCACGCCGGACAGCACCTTGACGAAGTCTTCGAACAAGTCGCGGGTGCGGGTGTAACGGTGCGGCTGAAAGGCCAGCACCAGGCGCCGGCCCGGGAAAGCGCCGCGCACGGCGGCCAGCGTGGCCGCCATTTCCACCGGATGGTGGCCGTAGTCGTCGATCAGGGTGAAACTGCCGCCATCCTTGGCTTTCACCTCGCCGTAGCGCTGGAAGCGGCGGCCGACGCCGGCGAACTCCGCCAGGCCCAACTGGATGGCTTCTATGCTGGCGCCGCACTCCAGGCCGATGGCGATGGCGGACAGCGCGTTGAGCACGTTGTGGCGCCCCGGCAGGTTCAACACCAGCGGGAAACGCGTGGTGACGCCGTTTTTCACCACCACGTCGAAATGCATCTGGCCGGCTACGGCACGCACGTTTTCGGCATAGATGTCGGCGCTGTCGTCCAGACCGTAGGTGGTGACCGGCCGGGTGATGCGGGACTTGATCTCGCGGACGTTGGGATCGTCTACGCACAGCACGGCGCGGCCGTAGAACGGCATGCGCTGCAGGAAGTCGACGAAAGCCTGTTTCAGCTTGTCGAAGCTGTGGTCGTAGGTGTCCATGTGGTCGGCGTCGATATTGGTCACCACCGCCATCACCGGGGTCAGATGCAGGAAGGACGCGTCGGATTCGTCGGCCTCGGCCACCAGGAACTCGCCGGAGCCGAGCTTGGCGTTGGCGCCGGCTGCGGTCAGCTTGCCGCCGATGACGAAGGTCGGGTCCAGCCCGGCCGCGCCCAGCACCGAGGCGGTCAGGCTGGTGGTGGTGGTCTTGCCATGAGTGCCGGCGATGGCGATGCCCTGCTTGAAGCGCATCAGCTCGGCCAGCATCATCGCGCGCGGAATCACCGGGATGCGCTTGTCGCGCGCCGCCAGCACTTCCGGGTTGTCCGCCTTCACCGCGGTGGACGTCACCACCACGTCGGCGCCTTCGATATACGTGGCGTCGTGGCCGAAGAACACGCGCACGCCTTCGGCCGCCAGCCGCTTGGTGGTGGCGTTGTCGGCCATGTCCGAACCGGACACGGTATAGCCCAGGCCGTGCAGCACCTCGGCGATGCCGCACATGCCGACGCCGCCTATGCCCACGAAATGTATGTGTTTGACCCTGTGTTTCATGTCTGTGTGTCTCTACTGGGACGCTTCTGCGGCGTCCGGTCTATCCCCGGCCAGCTGCTGGCACAGGTCGGCCACCCGGCCGGCCGCGCCCAGGCGGGCCAGCGCGCGCGCGCGCTCCGCCTTTTGCAGCAACTGGTCTCTGTCCAGCGTCGCCAACAGGCCAGCCAGCCCATCGGCAGTCAATTCTTTTTGCGGCAAATGCCAAGCCGCGCCTTCTTTTTCCATCCACTCCGCGTTGTCGCGCTGATGGCTGGTGGTGGACACCACCAGCGGCACCAGCACGCTGGGCACGCCGGCCGCGCACAGCTCGCTGACCGTGATCGCGCCGGCGCGGCAGAGGATCAGGTCGCACTCGGCCAGGCGCTTAGGCATGTCGTCGACAAAGGGCAACAGCTCTACCTGATCCCGCAGGCCCGCCGCCTGATAGGCCGCTTCGACCGAAGCGAAATTGGCCTCGCCGGTCTGGTGCGTCAATTGCGGCCGCTTGTCGGCCGGCAGCTTGGCCATCGCCTGCGGCAAGGTTTCGTTCAACACCTTGGCGCCCAGGCTGCCGCCCACCACCAGCACCTTCAGCGGCCCGCGGCGGCCGGCGAAGCGCACGGCCGGCGCGGCGATGTCTTCGATCTCTCTCCGCACCGGATTGCCGGTAACCAGCGCCTTGGCCTGCTTGGCCGCGCTGCCGTCGAAACCGCACACCAGCTTCTTGGCGAAAGGCAGCAAGGCCTGGTTGCTCAGCAACAGGCTGGCGTCGGCGTTGACCAGGGCCAGCGGTTTCCACAGCAGGCCGGCCATCACGCCGCCGGGCAGGCAGACATAGCCGCCCATGCCCAGCACCACGTCCGGCCGGTGCTGGAAAATCAGCCCCGCGCACTTGAAGAACGCGCCCGCCAGCTGCAGCGCGCCCTGGATCGAGCCAAACAGGCCCTTGCCGCGCACGCCGTGGAAATTCAGCCGTTCAAGTTCAATGCCGGTCGGCGGCACCAGCTTGTTTTCCATGCCGCGGCGGGTGCCCAGCCACACCACCTTCCAGCCCCGGCTTTGCAATTCCTTGGCCACGGCGAGGCCGGGGACGATGTGTCCACCCGTGCCTGCCGCCATCACCATGACCGTACGATTCGCCATCTTCGTCAAACCTTGTAGCCGCGCATGATGCGTCGGTTCTCATAATCCACTCGCAACAGCACCGCCATCGCGATCAAATTCATCAACATGGCCGAGCCGCCGAAGGACATCAGCGGCAGGGTCAGGCCCTTGGTGGGCAGCAAACCCATATTCACGCCCACATTGAAAAACACTTGGATGCCCAGCCAGATGCCCATGCCTTGCGCCACCAGCGCCTGGTAGTAGCGCTCCAGCTTTCTCGACTCCACGCCGATGTGGAAAGCGCGGCGCACGATCCAGGCGTACAGTCCGATCAATACGCAGATGCCGACAAAGCCGAACTCCTCGGCGATCACCGCCAGGATGAAGTCGGTATGCGCTTCCGGCAGATAGAACAGCTTCTCTATGCTGCCGCCCAGGCCCACGCCCAGCCATTCGCCGCGGCCGATGGCGATCAGCGAGTGGGACAGCTGGTAACCCTTGCCGTACGGGTCGTCCCACGGGTCCATGAAACCCAGCACCCGCTTCAAGCGGTACGGCGAGGAGATGATCAGCAGCACGATGGCCACCACCGCCATCACCGCCAGGCCACTGAAAATACGCAGATTGATGCCGCCCAGGAACAACAGGCCCATGGCGATGCTCATCACCACCATCAGCGCGCCGAAGTCCGGTTCGCGCAGCAGCAGGAAGGCCACCACCACCATGGCGGCGAACATCGGCGCGAAGCCCTCCTTGATGCTGTGCAGCAAATGGCTCTTGCGCACCGTGTAATCGGCCGCGTACAGCACGGTGGCGAACTTCATCACCTCGGACGGCTGCAGGTTCAACACCAACAAATTGATCCAGCGCCGCGAGCCGTTCACCACCCGGCCGATGCCGGGAATCAACACCAGCACCAGCAAGACCAGGCCGATCAAGAACAGCTTGCCGGAGTACTTCTGCCAGAACGACGTCGGCACCAGGAAGGCGATGTAACCGACGCTCAAGCCGATCACCATGAACACGATGTGGCGCATCAAGTAGAAGTAGCGGTTATGCGTCGCCGCGTCGGCCTCCGCATAGGCGATGGACGCCGAATACACCATCACCAGGCTGATGGACAGCAGCAAGGCCAGGGCCCAGGCCAGCGCCTCGTCCAGGGGGGTGATCGCCGTGTAGCGGCTGGCCGGATTGCGGATCATGCGCGCTCCGCCTTCACCGCCGCCACGGTGTCGATGAACACCTGGGCGCGATGCGCGTAGTTCTTGAACATGTCCAGGCTGGCGCAGGCCGGCGACAGCAAGACCGCGTCGCCGGGTTGGGCCAATGCCGCCGCGCGGCGCGTGGCGTCTTCCAGCGTGTCGAAGCGCTCCAACGCCACGCCGCTGCCCGCCAGCGCCTGCTCGATCTTGGCCGCGTCGCGGCCGATCAGCAGCACGGCGCGCGCGATGCGGGCGCAGGCCGGCCTCAAGGGCGCGAAGTCCTGGCCCTTGCCGTCGCCGCCGGCAATCAGCACCACGGGGCGCGTCATGCCGTTCAAGGCCGCCTCGGTGGCGCCCACATTGGTGCCCTTGGAGTCGTCGATGAAGGCGACGCCGTCGAATTCGTCCACCAGCTCGACGCGATGCTCAAGTCCACGGAAAGTCTTCAACCCGCCCAGCAATTTATCCAACGGCAGGCCTATCGCCTGGCACAGGCCCAGCGCGGCCAGCGCGTTGGCGGCGTTGTGCAGGCCTTGCAGCTGCATCTCGGCGCAATCGAACACCTTCTCGCCCTGCACGCTGAGCCAATAGCGGCCCGCTTCCACCGCCAGCGCGTAATCGGCCTCGCCTTGCAGCGAAAACCACTTCAGCGCATGGCCGGGGCGGGCCATGGCGCGCACCAGCGCGTCGTCCTTGTTCAGCACCTGCGCGCCCTGGCCGTGGAACACCCGGGTCTTGGCGTGGGCGTAGTCCAGCAGGTCCGCGTAGCGGTCCAAGTGGTCCTCGGAAATATTCAGCACCGTGGCGGCATCGGCCTGCAGCGTGAAGGTGGACTCCAGCTGGAAGCTGGACAATTCCAGCACCCACACATCGGGGCGCTTGCCGCTGTGCTCGCGTTCCAGCTGCGCCTCCAGCACCGCCAGGCCGATATTGCCGGCGACGACGGTGTCCAGTCCGGCGGCCTCGCACAGATGGCCCACCAGGCTGGTGACCGTGCTCTTGCCGTTGGAGCCGGTGATGGCGATCACCTGGCTGCCATCGCCATGGATGGCGCGCGCCAGGATCTCGATATCGCCGACGACCTCGCCGCCGGCGCGGCGGAAGGCGGCGATGGCCGGATTGGCCAGCGGCACGCCGGGGCTGACCACCAACAAGTCGGAACCGGCGAAGGTGGCGTCCTCAAACGCGCCGGCGATGACTTCGGTGCCCGGCAGATGGCGCTCCAGCTCGGCCAGCCGCTCGGCGGACGGCTTGGCGTCGGCCACGCGCACGCGCGCGCCGTGGGCGGCCAGATAGCGCGCGGCCGCCAGGCCCGAGCCTCCCAGCCCCACCACCGTCACCTGTCGCTTGGCGTAATCCATGGCGTTCATCCTCAGCGCAGCTTCAGCGTGGACAGGCCGACCAGCACCAGCATCATGGTGATGATCCAGAAACGCACCACCACCTGGGTTTCCTTCCAACCCTTCAGCTCATAGTGGTGATGCAGCGGCGCCATGCGGAACACGCGCTTGCCGGTCAGCTTGAACGAGGCCACCTGTATCATCACCGACAGCGCCTCCATCACGAACAGGCCGCCCATGAAGAACAGCACGATCTCCTGGCGCACGATCACCGCCACCGTGCCCAAGGCCGCGCCCAGCGCCAGCGCGCCGACGTCGCCCATGAACACCTGGGCCGGATAGGCGTTGAACCACAGGAAGCCCAGGCAGGCCCCGCACATCGCGGCGCAGAACACCACCACCTCATGCGCGCCGGGAATAAAGGGCACGCCCAGGTACTTGGAAAACACCGCGTGGCCCGCGACATAGGCGAAAATCGACAAGCCGGCCGCCACCAGCACGGTGGGCAGCGCCGCCAGGCCGTCCAGGCCGTCGGTCAGGTTGACAGCGTTGGAGGTGCCGACGATCACCAGATAGGTCAGCACGCAAAAACCCACCGCGCCCAGCGGATAGGCGATGGTCTTGACGAAGGGCACGATGAACTCGGTGGAAGCCGGCAGCTTGGCGGTGGCGATCAGGAATACGCCGGCGCCGATGGCGATGGCGGATTGCCAAGCCATCTTGAACTTGGCGGACACGCCTTTCGGGTCCTTGTACACCACCTTGCGCCAGTCGTCGTAAAAGCCCAGCGCGCCGGTGCCCAGCATCACCGCCAGCAGCAGCCACACGTATTTGTTAGACAGGTCGGCCCACAACAGCGTGGTCAGGGTGATGGCCAGCAGGATCAGCGAACCGCCCATGGTGGGGGTGCCGGCCTTGACCAGATGGGTTTGCGGGCCGTCGTTGCGCACGGCCTGGCCCACTTTCAGCTCGGTCAGCTTGCGGATCACCCACGGCCCCATCAGCAAGGAAATCGACAGGGACGTCAGCGCCGCCATCACCGCGCGCAGCGTGATGTAGTTGAAGACATTGAAGGCCCGGATATGCGAGCCCAACAGATCAGCCAGCCAAAGCAGCACCTTATACTCCTTCTTTCTTTGCTTGCATCAGGTGTTCCACCACCCGTTCCATGCGCATGAAGCGCGACCCCTTGACCAGAACGGCGGTACCCGACGCCAGCCGGCTATCCAGGCACTCCAACAGCTCGTCAATCGAATCAAAACCTTGTCCGGCCTCGCCAAACGCCTGCACGGCGCGCCGCGACAGCTCGCCCAGCGCAAACAGCTGCTCGATGCCGCGCGCGCGGGCATGCTCGCCCACCTCGGCGTGCAGTTCCGGCGCGGCTTCGCCTAGCTCGCCGATATCGCCCATCACAAAGCAACGCGGGCCAGGCAGGCCGGCCAGCACATCCAGGCCGGCCTTCATCGAATCCGGGTTGGCGTTGTAGCTGTCGTCTATCACGGTCAAGCCGCGCGGGCTGTGCTTGAGCTGCAGCCGGCCCTTGGCACCGCCGAATGCGGCGAGGCCCTCGGCGATGGCCGCCAGCGGCACGCCCAGCGCCAACGCCATGGCCGCCGCGGCCAGCGCGTTGCGCACGTTGTGCTCGCCGGGCGCCGGCAGCTCGATGGCGATCTCGCCGGCCGGCGAGGTCAACATGAAGCGGCTGGCCAGCGCGGAGGCTTGCACTTCGCGCGCGCCGACGTCCGCCGGACCGGCCAGGCCGAAACGCGACAGGCGATGATGGCCGGCCGCGGCGATAAACACATCCAGATTGGCGTCATCGGCGTTGACCACCGCGACGCCGTCCTCGGCCAGCCCTTCGAAAATTTCCGCCTTGGCCCGCGCCACGTCGGCGGTGGAGCCGAAATGGCCGAAATGGGCGCGCATGGCGTTGTTGACCAGCGCCACCTGCGGCCGGACCAGGCCAGTCAGATAACGCAGCTCGCCGTGATGGTTCATGCCCATCTCGATCACGGCGTAACGGTGCTGCGGCTTCAGCTGCAGCAGGGTCAGCGGCAGGCCGATGTCGTTGTTGAAGTTGCCGGCGGTAGCCAATACGGCCTCGCTGCCGGCATGGGCGCGCAAGATCGCCGCCAGCATCTCCTTGACCGTGGTCTTGCCGTTGGAGCCGGTGACGCCGATGCAAACGGCCGGCTGCGTCTCGCGCCAGCCGGTGGCCAAGCGGCCCAGGGCCAGCCGGGTGTCGTCGCCGGCCGGGATCAGGCTGGCGCCGGCCAGCTCGAAGCCGTCCCGCACCAGCGCGGCCGCGCCTTTGGCCACCACGTCGGCCACGAAAGCGTGGGCGTCGAAACGCTCGCCGGTCAGCGCGACGAACAGGTCGCCCGGCTGCGCCAGGCGGCTGTCGGTGATCACGCGCAGCACTTCGCCGTCGGCGCCGATCAGGCGGCCCTGGGCGAAGGCGGCGGCTTGGCTCAGCGTCATCATGGCTGCGCCCCCCAGGCGGTGAGCGCCTCTTCCGCCACGCGGAAGTCGGAGAACGGACGTTTGACGCCGGCGATGTCCTGGTACTCCTCATGGCCCTTGCCGGCCACCAGCACCACGTCGCCCACGCGGGCCTGGCTCACCGCCCAGTGGATGGCGGCCTCACGGTCGGCTTCCACATGGGCCTTGGCGGCGTCCATGCCGGCCAATACGTCGCGGATGATGGCCTGCGGGTCCTCGCTGCGCGGGTTGTCGCTGGTCAGCACCGCCACGTCGGAATATTTCTGCGCGATGGCGCCCATCATCGGGCGCTTGCCAGGGTCGCGGTCGCCGCCGCAGCCGAATACGCAAAACAGCCTGCCGCCGGTGGGGCGGATTTCAGACAAGGTGGCCAGCGCCTTTTCCAAGGCGTCCGGGGTGTGCGCGTAGTCGATCACCACCAGCGGCTCATGGGTGCCGCCCACGCTCTGCATGCGGCCGCGCGCCGGCTGGATGCGCGCCATCACCGCGGCGGCGTCCTGCAGGCTGACGCCGTTGACGCACAGCGTGGCGAGGCAGGCCAGCAGATTGGCGGCGTTGAAGCGCCCCACCAGGCCGGTGCGCACGTCCACCACGCCCCACGGCGTGGTCACGGTCAGTTGCAGGCCTTCCAGGGTGGCGGCCAGCGCCAGCGGGCGCACATCGCCCTGCTCCAGGCCGTAGGTCACCACCTGGGTGGTTTGCGGGTCGATCTCGGCGGCCAACTGGCGGCCGAAGGCGTCGTCAGCGTTGATGACCGCCTGCTTCAGGCCCTCCCAGAAGAACAGCTTCTTCTTGGAGGCACCGTAGGCTTCCATCGAACCGTGGTAGTCCAGATGGTCGCGCGTCAGATTGGTGAACACCGCGGTGGCGAACTCCACGCCGTTGACGCGGAACTGGTCCAGGCCGTGGCTGGACACTTCCATCGTCACCACATGCGCGCCCTGGCGGCGGTACTCGGCCAGCTTCTGCTGCACCGTCACCGGGTCCGGCGTAGTGTGGGTGGTTTCGGTCAGCTGGCCGTAAAAGCCGTTGCCCACGGTGCCGATCAGCGCCGCCTTCTGGCCCAGCAAGGAAAACGCCTGCGCCAGCCAATGGGAAATGGAGGTCTTGCCGTTGGTGCCGGTGATGCCGACCACGGTCAGGTCGCGCGAGGGCTGGCCCAATACGTGCGCGGCGACGATGCCGGCGCGCTCGCGCAGATTGGGCACCGCCAGATTGGGCGCCTGCCACTCGGCTTTCCAGGCGAAGCCGTCGGCGTCGTCCCACAGCACGGCGGCCGCGCCCTTCTCCAGCGCGGCGGCAATGAAATCGCGGCCGTCGGTGTATTCGCCGCGGCAGGCGAGAAACACATCGCCCGGCAGCACGCGGCGGCTGTCGGCCTCCACCCGCTTGATGGGGAGGCCCAGCTGTTGCAACAAGGCCGGATCCCAGTCCGGCAACGCAGTCAAACGGCTCTTCATGATCTTAGAAATCCGCCGGAACCGGAGTCGATTCCGGCAATAAAGTGTTGTTGGATGGCTCGTCGGGCGGCACGTTCAAGATGCGCAGCGCCCCGCCGGCCACATTGGCGAACACCGGCGCGGATACCGCGCCGCCGTAGTATTTGCCCGCCGAGGGTTCGTCCAGCATCACCGCCACGATCACCTTGGGCGCATGGCCGGGCGCAAAGCCCATGAACAGCGCGCGGTGCTTGTTGGCCACGTAAGTGCGGCCTTCCAGCTTGCGCGCGGTGCCGCTCTTGGCGCCTATGCTGTAGCCGATGATGCGGCCGTTGACGCCGCCGCCGCCGGGCTGGCTGTTGGCGATCAACAGATCGCGCATCTCATGCGCGGTCTTGACGTCGATCACGCGCTTGCCCGGCATCGGGTTATTGGTCTTGTACAGCGAGATGGGCAGCATCACGCCGTCGTTGGCGAAAATGGTGTAGGCGCGCGCCATCTGGATCAGGCTGACCGACACGCCATAGCCGAAGGACATCGTCGCTTGCTCGATGGGCCGCCACTTATGCCAGTCGCGCAGGCGGCCGCTGGCCTCGCCGGGGAAACCGGTGTCCGGCGCGCGGCCAAAACCCAGCGCGTCGTAATGCTTCCAGAACTCCTCCGGCGTGCTCATCAGCGCCAGCTTGCTGGTGCCGACGTTGGACGACTTCTGGATGATGCCCAGGATGTCCAGGCTGGGTTGCGGCGACACGTCGCGCACCACGGCCGGTCCTATCATGTAGCTGTGCGTGTCCAGCACCGTCTTCAGATTGGCCTTGCCGTGCTCCAGCGCCAGCGAGATGGACAGCGGCTTCATGGTGGAACCCGGTTCGAACAGGTCGATCACGCCGCGGTTGCGCATCATCTCCGGCGTCACGCCCACGCGGTTGTTCGGGTTGTACGAGGGATAGTTGGCCAGGGCCAGCAATTCGCCGGTGTGCGCGTCCAGCACCACCACGCTGCCGCCCTTGGCCTTGTTGATTTCCACCGCGTTCTTGATCTCGCGGAAGGCCAGGTACTGGATGCGCTGATCCACCGCCAACGCCAGCTTCTGGCCGTCGCGAGGCGGCTCGATGGCGGCCACGTCCTCGATGATGTGGCCGCGCCTATCCTTCAACACCACGCGGCGGCCGTCATGGCCGGCCAGCATTTTCTCGCGCGCCAGCTCCACGCCTTCCTGGCCTTTGCCGTCCACGCCAGTGAAGCCGATGATGTGGGCGGTGACTTCGCCAGTGGGATAGAAACGGCGATATTCCTGCTGCTTGGCGATGCCGGGAATGCCCAGCGCCATCACCTTGTCCGCCAGCTCCGGGCTGATCTGGCGCTTGATGTAGACGAATTCCTTCTTGCGGTCGGACAGTTTGGCCGACAGTTCTTCCGGCGATAGCTCCAGCAGGTCGGCCAGCTCGCGCAGCTTGGCCGGCGGCACCGGCTCCATGTCGGCCGGACTGGCCCAGATGGTCTGCACCGGGGTGCTGATGGCCAAGGGCTCGCCGTTGCGGTCGGTGATCACGCCGCGGTTGGCTTCCAGCGTCAGCGTGCGACGGAAACGGGCGTCGCCCTGGTTTTGCAGGAAATCCTGCTGCACCAGCTGCAGATACATCGCGCGGCCAACCAAGGCCAAGAACAGCGCAGCCAGCACCAACAGCACGCAGCGCACTCGCGTGCTGGTCATGCGCAGGGCCGGGCTGGCCGACGCCGGACGCTGGCGGACGCTGCTGTAGCTGGAGCCGGCGCGCATCAGATGCCCCCCGCCGAAGTCAGCACCTGGATCTGGCGCGGATCGGGCGTATGCATGCCCAGCCGCGTGGACGCGGCCTTCTCGATCACCGCATGCGCGCCCCAGGTGCTCTGCTCAAGCTGCAACTGGCCGAACTCCACCTCCAGCTGCTGCGCGGACTTGGTTTCCTTCTGCAAGTCGCTGTACAGCTGGCGGGAAACGTGGGTGGACGTGACCACCGACCAGGCAGAGAACACGGCCATCGCCAGCAGCACGGCGTTGAGCTTGTTCATGCGTCTATCTCCCGCCACGGCGCGGCCGTGCGTTCGGCCACGCGCATGATGGCGCTGCGCGCGCGCGGGTTGTCGCGCACTTCCTCATCGCCGGCGCGGATGGCCTTGCCCGTCAGGGAGATAGGCGGCTTGGCCATGTCCTGGGCGCGCACCATGGCCCATTGCGGCAGCTTTTCCTCGCTGCTGACATCGCGCAGGTATTGCTTGACGATGCGGTCCTCCAGCGAATGGAAGCTGATCACGGCCAGGCGCCCGCCCTCATTCAGCAGGCGCGCGGCCTGCGGCAGCACGGACTTCAGCTCGTCCAGCTCGCGGTTCACAAAGATCCGGATCGCTTGGAAGGTGCGCGTAGCCGGGTCTTGACCCGGTTCGCGAGTACGGACGTTTTGCCCAACGAGCACAGCGAGCTCGCGGGTGGTCGTGATGGGGTTTTCCCCCCGTTGCGCAACAATGGCTGCTGCGATCTTGCGAGCAAACCGCTCTTCACCATAAGTCTTGATGACCTCTCTGATATCGGCCTCGTCGGCCGTTGCCAACCACTCGGCGGCAGTCATGCCGCGCGTGGTGTCCATGCGCATGTCCAGCGGCGCGTCGAAACGGAAGCTGAAGCCGCGGCTGGCGTCGTCGATCTGCGGCGAGGACACGCCCAGATCCATCAGCACGCCGTCGACCCGGCTCACGCCGAGGCGGGCCAGCTCGGCCGACAGCGTCTCGAAACCGTTGTGGACGATGTTGAAACGGGCATCGTCGGCCGCCAATTGCTCGGCGACGGCGATGGCTTGCGGGTCCTTGTCGAAGGCGATCAGCCGGCCGCTGGGGCCCAGCTTCGACAGGATCAGGCGGCTGTGGCCTCCGCGACCGAAGGTGCAGTCGACGTAGACGCCATCCTCACGGATGGCGAGCGCATCGACCGCTTCGGTCAGCAGTACCGTGCGGTGCACGAAGTCGGGGGTGCTCACAGCGTGAAATCTCCAAGGTGTTGGGCCAAATCGGCTTGGTCTATGGCCAGCGCGTCAGCGGTCTGGCTGTCCCATTCCTCGGCATTCCACAGTTCGAAGCGGTTGCCCATGCCTACCAGGGCAACGTCCTTGTCCAGCGCGGTCAGTTCGCGCAGGCGGGCCGGCAACAGGATGCGGCCGGCGGCGTCCATCTCCAGGGTCTCGGCGTGGCCGAGCACCAGTCTTTGATAGCGTTTCAGGGTGGGATTGCCGGTGGGAAGGGCCAGCAGACGAGCCTCGACCGGGCGCCAGTTGGGTTCTGGGTAGATCAGCAGATGGTCCTGGGATTCGAGGGTAACGATGAGCTTATGGCCGAAAGCGGACAGCAGCGTCTCGCGGTGTCTGGCCGGAATAGCCAAACGCCCCTTGCTATCGAGAGACAAGATGCTGACGCCACCAATCATGATTTGAAGAATCCGCTGACCAAAGAAAACGGAGCCGTCGCTCCGGAGGGGCACTCACCCCACTTTCACCCACTTTACCCCACTTTTCGCCACTATAAGAAAGAACCGCCCCACGGTCAACATCGGGAATCCCTAATTCGCCTTTTGCGACAATGACTTACGGGAAGCGTTGAAAATGGAATCTGAAACAAATCAGTGACTTAAAATCACCTGTAAAAGTGGGACGTGAAGATTGGAAATGGAAAGAGATGCAACAAAGCGGAAACAATCACGCACTGAAGTAATTGACGCAGCAGTCTCTTCAAGAAAAGAAACAATCTTGCTGCGCCAATTTTATTGACTGTATTTAAAAAACAACACGGCGGCTATAAGCGCCGCCGTGTTGCTTCCCGCCAAACTCAAGCCAGCTTCTGACGCAGAATATCCTGCACCTGAGCCGGATTGGCCTTGCCCTTGGACGCCTTCATCACCTGGCCGGCCAAGGCATTCAGCGCTTTTTCCTTGCCGGCGCGGAATTCCTCCACCGCCTTGGGGTTGGCGGCGATGGCTTCTTCCACCATCTTCTCGATGGCGCCGACGTCGGACACCTGCTTCAGGCCGTCGCGCTCGATGATGGCGTCGGCGGACAAGTCGCTGTCCCACAGCGCGTCGAACACTTGCTTGGCCAGCTTGCTGGACAGGGTATTGTCGGCGATGCGCGCGATCAGGCCGGACAAGCGCTCCACCGAGATCGGGCAGTCGGCGATGTCCTTGCCGTCGCGGTTCAGGCGCGCGGCGATCTCGCCGTTGATCCAGTTGGCGGCCAGCTTGCCCTGGCCGGAGGCCTTGGCGACGGCTTCGAAATACTCCGCCTGTTTGAGGCTGGAGGTCAGCAGCGCCGCGTCGTAGGCCGACACGCCGTAAGCTTCCACGAAGCGGGCCTGCATCGCGCCCGGCAGCTCCGGCATTTCGCCCCGGATGCGGGCGATCTGCTCGTCGGAGATGCGCACCGGCAGCAGGTCCGGGTCCGGGAAGTAACGGTAGTCGTGCGCGTCTTCCTTGCTGCGCATCATGCGGGTTTCGCCGGTGTCCGGATCGAACAGCACGGTGGCTTGCTGCACCTTGCCGCCGTCTTCCAGCGTGTCGATCTGCCACTGGATTTCGTACTTGGCGGCCTGCTCCAGGAAGCGGAAGGAGTTGAGGTTCTTGATCTCGCGGCGGGTGCCGAATGCCTGCTGGCCTTCCGGGCGCACCGACACATTGACGTCCATGCGGAAGCTGCCTTCCTGCATATTGCCATCGCAGATGCCCAGCCAGGTCACCAAGGTGTACAGCGCCTTGACGTAGGCCAGCGCCTCGTCGACCGAGCGCATGTCCGGCTCGGACACCACTTCCAAGAGCGGCGTGCCGGCGCGGTTCAGGTCGATGCCGGACAGGCCCTGGAAGTCTTCATGCAGGCTCTTGCCGGCGTCTTCTTCCATGTGGGCGCGGGTCACGCCGATGACTTTTTCCTGATCGCCGACCAGGATTTTCAGCTTGCCGTGCTCGACGATGGGCAGGTCCATCTGGCTGATCTGATAACCCTTGGGGAGATCGGGATAGAAGTAGTTCTTGCGCGCGAACACATTCTTCTGGTTGATCTTGGCGTCCAGCGCCAGGCCCAGGCGGATCGCCTTGTCCACCACGGCGCGGTTCAGCACCGGCAGCACGCCGGGCAGCGCCAGCTCCACCGCGGAAGCCTGGGTGTTCGGCTCCGCGCCGAAGGCGGTGCTGGAGCCGGAGAAAATCTTGGAGGCGGTATTGAGCTGCACGTGCACCTCGATACCGATTACGACTTCCCATTTCATGGTCGGAAAATCCTTATTCATGCCAGAACGCAAGCTCAGCCGCATTCTTGGAAACGTAAATCTTAGCCTGCGCGCGAGCGGCGCGGAGACAAGGCGGGCGCGCGCAGACAGTACATTGAGTACGGCAAGCGCGCCCAACGCCGTATCCGCGTCGCGCAGCCGCTGGCTTACAGCGCGGGCGCCTTGGCGTGCCAGTCAGTCGCCTGCTGGAACTGATGCGCCACGTTCAGCATCTTCGCTTCGGCAAAGTAGTCGCCGATGATCTGCAGGCCGATCGGGCGGCCGTTGGCGGCGAAACCGGCCGGCACGCTCATGCCGGGCAGGCCAGCCAGGTTGACCGACAAGGTATAGATGTCGGACAGATACATCTGCACCGGATCGGACGACAGCTGGCCCAGGTCGAAGGCGGCGGTCGGCGCCACCGGCCCCAGGATCACGTCGCACTGCTGGAAGGCGGCCTTGAAGTCGTTGGCGATCAGGCGGCGGATCTTCTGCGCCTTGATGTAGTAGGCGTCGTAGTAACCGTGGCTCAGCACATAGCTGCCCACCAGGATGCGGCGCTTGACCTCGTCGCCGAAGCCTTCGGCGCGGGTCTTTTCGTACATCTCCACCAGGTCCTTGTACTCCTTGGCGCGGTGGCCGTAGCGGACGCCGTCGTAGCGGGACAGGTTGGTGGAGGCTTCGGCCGGGGCGATCACGTAATAAGCCGGGATGGACAGCTCGGTGTTGGGCAGGCTGATTTCCACCGCCTCGGCGCCCAGCTTCTTCAGCTCGGCCACCGCGCTGTCCACCGCGCGCGCCACGTCGGCGTCCAGGCCGGCGGCGAAGTATTCCTTGGGCAGGCCCACCTTCAGGCCAGCCAGCGACTGGTTCAGATCGCGCGTGTAGTCTTCCTTGGCGCGCTCCAGGCTGGTGGAGTCGCGTTCGTCGAAGCCGGCCATCACGTTCAGCATCAGCGCGCAGTCTTCGGCGGTTTGGGCGATCGGGCCGCCCTGGTCCAGCGAGGAAGCGAAGGCCACCATGCCGTAGCGCGACACCGCGCCATAGGTCGGCTTGATGCCGGTGACGCCGCAATGGCTGGCCGGCTGGCGGATGGAGCCGCCGGTGTCGGTGGCGGTGGCCACCGGCGCCAGGCGCGCGGCCACGGCGGCGGCGGAACCGCCCGAGCTGCCGCCCGGAATGGCGTTCAGGTCCCACGGGTTCTTCACCGCGCCGTAGAACGAGTTCTCATTGGACGAGCCCATGGCGAATTCGTCCATATTGGCGCGGCCCAGCGTCACCATGCCGGCGGCGGCGCACTGCTCCACCACGTGGGCGCTGTACGGCGAGACGAAGTTGTCCAGCATCTTGGAGCCGCAGCTGGTCTTCCAGCCTTGCTGGCAGAACAGATCCTTGTGCACCAGCGGCACGCCGGTCAGCGCGTGGGCGGCGCCGGCGGCGAGGCGCGCGTCGGCGGCCTTCGCCTCGGCCAGCGTCTTTTCACGGTCCACGCTGATCAGCGCGTTCAGTTGCGGGTTCAGCGCCTCGATGCGCTCCAGATACTGGCTGGCCAGTTCCACGCTGGAAACCTGCTTGGCTGCCAGCTGCTGCGACAATTGCTTGAGAGTGGCTTGTGTCATTTCGATCAAAATCTTGCTATTGGGATAGTCGGGCCCGATCGGCGACATGGCGGGAACCATTGGCGCCGGGACGGCTCACAGGCTTACTCGATCACTTTGGGAACGAGGAACAGGCCCTTTTCCACTTGCGGGGCGACCGCCTGGAAGCGCTCGCGCTGATTGCTTTCGGTGACCACGTCGTCGCGCAGGCGCAAGGACACATCCTGCGGGTGGGCCATGGGCTCGATGCCGTCGGTATCCACCTCCTGCATCTTCTCGATCAGGCCGAAAATACTGTTGAGCTTGTCCGCCGTGGCGGCGATTTCCGCCTCGCTCACCTCGATGCGGGCGAGCTTGGCGATCCGTGCGACATCCTGGTGCGTCAGCGACATGGCTTCCTCGTTAAAACCTTTAATATTTCAAGCTTTATAGGGTATCATACCCCGTTTGATTCTCCCAAGATCGACATCGCGCCACGACGCATGCCGCGGGCCTTTTCCGCCGCGGGAAAGCAGCGCTCGGGGCGCGGCAAACGCAGGCCCGCTCACGCCGCCCGGGACGTCCGGACAAGCACCGCGCAAGGCCAGCCGAACGGGCGCACACTCCGCCCGACTGACGAAGCCGAACGCAGTGGTTTCATGTCACGCCAAGGGGGCTGACGCATGGGCCGACAACAGATGAACTGGATTAACCGAACGCCCCGCGCGTTCGCCACTGACGAAAACTGACCAGGACCGCCCAATGTTTCGTTCGCTGACCGGATACTTCTCCAACGACCTCGCCATCGACCTCGGCACCGCCAACACCCTGATTTACATGCGCAGCAAGGGCATCGTGCTGGACGAGCCTTCGGTCGTCGCCATTCACAGCGACGCGCCCACCAACAAGAAATCCATCCTGGCCGTGGGCCTGGAAGCCAAGCGCATGCTGGGCCGCACCCCGGGCAGCATCCAGGCCATCCGCCCGATGAAGGACGGCGTGATCGCCGACTTCACCGTGACCGAGCAGATGCTGAAGCAGTTCATCAAGAAGGTGAACCCCAACCGCTTCTTCGCCGCCAGCCCGCGCATCGTGATCTGCGTGCCCTGCGGCTCCACCCAGGTGGAACGCAAGGCCATCCGCGACTCCGCCCTGGCCGCGGGCGCGCGCCGCGTCGAACTGATCGAAGAACCGATGGCCGCCGCGATCGGCGCCGGCCTGCCGGTGGAAGAGCCGACCGGCTCCATGGTGGTGGACATCGGCGGCGGCACCACCGAAGTGGGCGTGATCTCGCTGGGCGGCGTGGTGTACAGCAACAGCGTGCGCGTGGGCGGCGACAAGTTCGACGAAGCCATCATCAACTACATCCGCCGCAACTACGGCATGCTGATCGGCGAAACCACCGCCGAGGAAATCAAGAAGACCATCGGCTCCGCCTTCCCCGGCGCCGAAGTGCGCGAAATGGAGGTCAAGGGCCGCAATCTGGCCGAAGGCATTCCGCGCGCCTTCACCGTGTCCTCCAACGAAATCCTGGAAGCGCTGACCGAGCCCTTGAACCAGATCGTGTCCGCCGTGAAGATCGCGCTGGAGCAGACCCCGCCGGAACTGGGCGCCGACATCGCCGAGAAGGGCATGGTGCTGACCGGCGGCGGCGCGCTGCTGAAGGACATCGACCGTCTGCTGGCCGAAGAAACCGGCCTGCCGGTGTTCGTGGCCGAAGAACCGCTGACCTGCGTGGTGCGCGGCTCCGGCAAGGCGCTGGAGAAAATGGACAAGATCGGCACCATTTTCACCAACGTGCCCTAAACTTCCAGCAAATACACCGATTAAGCGAGCGAACGCCGCGCCGTCAAGGCGCGGCGACCTGTGCCCATGGATTTCGCCAACACCCCCAGCTTTTTCCGCTCCGGGCCGCCGCCGGCTGCGCGCCTGGCCATCAGCGTGGCCGCGTCCCTCGCGCTGCTGATTGGCGACAGCCGCTACGGTTTGATGGAGCAAGCGCGCGAAGCGCTGTCTCTGGCGCTGTACCCGGTGCAGCGCGCCGTCAACCTGCCGGCCCAGGCCATGCGCCACGTCGGCGACTACCTGACCTCGCAAACCGAGCTGAAACAGGAAAACACGGCGCTGCGCGAACGCCAGCTGCAGATGACGGCCCAACTGGGCCGGCTGCAGTCGCTGGAGCGCGAGCTGAACGAACTGCGCCAGCTGAACGCCATCCGCGCCCAGCGCGACGACGCGGCGCAGATCGCCGAGACGCTGTACACCGGGCGCGACCCCTTCTCGTACAAGATCATCATCGACAAGGGCGCCGACGCCAAGCTGCAGCCGGGCCAGCCGGTGGTGGACGCGCGCGGCCTGCTGGGCCAGATCACCCGCGTGCAGCCCCTGACCGCGGAAGTCACGCTGATCATAGACAAGAACCAGATGGTGCCGGTGATGCTGGAGCGCACCGGCGAGCGCGCCATCCTGTACGGCTATGGCGGCGGCGTGGAGCTGCGCTATCTGCCGCAGAGTTCCGACGTGAAGGAAAACGACAAGGTGGTGACGTCCGGCCTGGACGGCGTCTACCCGGAAGGCATCCCGGTGGCCATGGTGACCCGCGTGGAGCACAACGCCGGCGCCGCCTTCACCCGCATCAACACCGTGCCGCTGGCCGGCGTGCAGCAAACCCGCTACGTGCTGGCGCTGCAGGCCAAGCCGATGCCGGCGCGTCCGGCCGACCCTACGCCGCCGCCGGAGAAAAAGACCAAGGGCGGCAGACAGTCCGCCAACGAGGAGTAAGCCGTCATGTCGTTGGACCGACCCAAGGAACTGCTCAAGCCGGTCAAGCGCCGCTTCATCTTCCTGACTTTCGTCATCGCCGTACTGGTTGAGCTGGTGCCGCTGCCGCACGGCAGCACGCGCTGGCTGCCGGACTTCATCGGCCTGTTGATCCTGTATTGGGTGATCAACCAGCCGCGCCGCGTCAGCATAGGCGTGGCCTTCCTGATGGGCATCATCGCCGACGTCTCCACCGCCGGACTGTTCGGCCAGCACGCGCTGGCCTATTCGGTCACCGCCTTTCTCGCCCTGTCCCGCCAGCGCCAGCTGGTGATGTTCAATCTGGGGCAGCAGGCGCTGGTGGTGCTGGGCCTGATGACGCTGAACCAGTTCATCATGGTGGTGGTGCGCATGCTGACCGGGTCCGCCTTCGTCGGCTGGAGCTACTTCCTGCCGCCGCTGGTCGGCGCGCTGCTGTGGCCGCTGTTGACCAAGCTGATGCTGATTCCCTACCGCCACCATTCGGCATGAGACCCGACTGATCCATGCGCCGCCCGACCCGCTTCAAGAACCCGCAGAACGACGAGGAACAGTTCGAGCTGCGGCTGATCATCGCCTACGCGCTGATCATCGTGATGTTTCTCACCCTGCTGGCCCGCTTCGTCTGGCTGCAGGTGCTGCAGCATGACCACTTCTCCACCCTGGCGCAGAACAACCGCATCTCGCTGGTGCCCATTCTGCCCAATCGCGGCCTGATCGTGGACCGCAACGGCGTGGTGCTGGCGCAAAACTATTCGGCCTACACGCTGGAGCTGACCCCGAGCAAGACACCGGACCTGGACGCCACCATCGCCAAGCTCAAGACCCTGGCCGATGTCACCCCGCGCGACGAAAAGCTGTTCAAAAAACTGCTGGCGGAAAGCAAGAACTTCGAGGCGGTGCCGCTGAAAGTGAAGCTCAGCGACGAGGAAGCCGCCCGCGTGGCCGCCCACGCCTATGAGCTGCCCGGCGTCGAGGTCAAGGCGCGGCTGTTCCGCGATTATCCCTTCAAGGAAATGACCAGCCATGTGCTGGGCTATATCGGCCGCATCAACCAGAAAGACAAAGAGCGGCTGGATGAAGAAGACAAGACCACCAATTACAAGGGCAGCAACTACATCGGCAAGACCGGCCTGGAAGCCGTGTACGAAGACGATCTGCACGGCCAGGTCGGTTTCGAGGAGGTGGAGACCGACTCCGGCGGACGCGCGGTGCGCACGCTGCGCCGCACGCCGCCGGTCAACGGCAACACGCTGAAGCTGGCGCTGGACATCCGGCTGCAGGAAATGGCGGACAAACTGTTCGGCCAGCGCCGCGGCGCGCTGGTGGCGATAGACCCGGCCACCGGCGGCGTGCTGGCCTTTTTGTCCAAGCCCGGCTTCGATCCCAGCCTGTTCATAGACGGCATCGACAGCCAGACCTGGAAAGACCTCAACGAGGACTGGCAGAAACCGCTGGTCAACCGCGCCCTGCGCGGCACCTACCCGCCCGGCTCCACTTTCAAGCCCTTCATGGCGATGGCGGCGCTGGTCACGCACAGCATAGGCATGCACGACATCCGCCCGGCGCCCGGCTATTTCACCCTGCCCGGCTCCAGCCACCAGTTCCGCGACAGCAAGAAGCAGGGCAACGGCATGGTCAATCTGCAACGCGCCATCACCGTGTCCAGCGACACTTTCTTCTACAAGCTGGCCTGGGACATGGGCATAGACAAGATCTACCCGGTGGTCGGCTCCTTCGGCCTGGGCAGCAAGACCGGCATCGACCTGGACGGCGAGGCCAGCGGCGTGCTGCCGTCCAAGGAGTGGAAAGCCAGGCGCTTCGCCCGCTACAAACCGGAAGTGCGGCGCTGGTATCCGGCCGACGTGGTCAGCGTGGGCATCGGCCAGGGCTTCAACGCCTACACCCCGCTGCAGATGGCCAACGCCACCGCCATCATGGCCAATAACGGCGAGGCCTTCAAACCGCACCTGGTGCAGCAGATCGTCAATTCCAAGACCGGCGAGAGCCGGCTGATCGAGCCCAAGCCGGAGAAGCAGCTGCCGTATCCGCAGGAATACTTCGACTACATCAAGGAAGGCATGCGCGGCGTGATGATTTCCGGCACCGGCGCGCGCGTCGGCGTCGGCCTGCAGTATTCCATGGCCGGCAAGACCGGCACCGCCCAGGTGGTGGCGATCAAGCAGGGCGCCAAGTACAACGCCTCGGCGCTGGCCGAGCAATACCGCGACCACAGCTGGTTCATCGCCTTCGCGCCGGTGGAGAAACCCAAGATCGCCGTGGCCATCATCGTGGAAAACGCAGGCTTCGGCGCCGCCGCCGCCGCCCCCATCGCGCGCGGCCTGTTCGACTTCTACCTGCTGGGCAAGGTGCCCAAGGACATGGACGGCCTGCTGAAGACCGTGCCGCAGGAAAACGGAGACGCAAGTGAAAACGCCGCTCATTAGCCGCATCTGGCAGCAGGTCAAGGAGCCGCTGGACGGCTGGCTGATGCTGTTCCTGGGCCTGCTGTTCGGGGTCAGCATGGTGCTGCTCTACTCCGCCAACAACCAGTCCTTCGACAAGATAGACAATAAGCTGGTCTACACCGCGCTGGCGCTGACCATCATGTGGCTGATCGCGCGCATGCGGCCGCAAAGCGTGATGAACTTCGCGCCGCCCATCTACGTGCTGGGCGTATTGCTGCTGATCGCCGTCCACTTCAAGGGCATCACCGTCAACGGCTCCACCCGCTGGCTGAGCCTGGGCGTCACCCGCATCCAGCCTTCGGAAATCCTGAAGATCGCGCTGCCGATGATGCTGGCCTGGTTCTTCCAGAAGAACGAACTGACGCTGCGCTGGTGGCACTATCTGGTGGCCGCCGCGCTGGTGCTGGTGCCGGTGGCCCTGGTGCTGAAGCAGCCGGACCTTGGCACCGCGCTATTGATCGCCGCCGCCGGCTTCTTCGTGCTGTTCTTCGCCGGCCTACCGTGGAAAGTCATCTTCAGCGGCCTGGCCCTGTTCGCCGCCAGCCTGCCCCTGGTGTGGAACCATCTGCACGACTACCAGCGCAAGCGCGTGCTGACCCTGATCGACCCCACCACCGACCCGCTGGGCACCGGCTACCACATCATCCAGTCCATGATCGCCATCGGCTCCGGCGGCCCCTGGGGCAAGGGCTGGCTGCACGGCACCCAGACCCACCTCGACTACATCCCGGAGCGGACGACGGACTTCATTTTCGCCGTGTATTCCGAGGAATTCGGCCTGATCGGCAATATCGTGCTGCTGATCCTGTACCTGCTGATCCTGAGCCGCGCCATGATGATCACCGCCAGCGCGCAAACGCTGTACGGCCGGCTGATGGCCGGCTCCATCACCATGTCCTTCTTCGTCTACGCCTTCGTCAACATGGGCATGGTGTCCGGCATCCTGCCCGTAGTGGGCGTGCCGCTGCCCTTCATGTCCTATGGCGGCACCGCCACGGTGACCCTGTTCATCGGCATGGGCATGCTGATGGGCATCAGCAATCTGCGTCGGCTGTAGCGGCACAGGCCTGTCAATGACAATTCGATACGTAGATTTTTCTCTGTAAGGTTCTATCATTTGTGGTTTCGCGGCAATTCCGTCCGCGCAGAATGGATCAGAACACAGCGGCCGCCGCCGGATGGCCGCGGAGAAAACCATGCGCTTACCTGCCTTGGGCCTGCTGCTGGCCCTGTCGCTGGGCGCGGCGCCGCCCAGCCAGGCCGCCGCCGATGCCGGCGCGCCGGAGGCCCGCGCCGAAGCTGCCATCCCGGCGCCCGGCGAGAACTTCGACCCCAGCCCCGCCAATATCGAACGCCGCACCGAAAGACTGGCCCTGGCCAACGGCGCCCGCCTGGCCTTGCTGCCGAAAAGCACGCGCGGCCATACCGTCAACGGCTACTTCAGCTTTGTGTTCGGCGATGCCGAGCAACTGGCGGGGCAAGGCCAGATCGCCCGCCTGACCGCCGCCATGCTGAACCAGGGCGTGGCGGGACTGGACCGCACCACGCTGGCCCATAGGCTGGGCCAGCTGCAATCGTCGCTGCACATCAGCGGCAGCGGCCAGGAAGTGCGCGTCGGCTTCGCCAGCCAACGCGACACTCTGCCCGCGTTGCTGGACCTGATCGCCGCCCAGCTGCAACGCCCCAGCTTCCCCCCCGAAGCGTTTGAGCGCCTGCGGCAACAGCGCCGCGCCGAGCTGGAAAATCAGCGCCGCAACCCCCAGGCGGTGGCCGCCCAAACCCTGGCCCATCGCATGAACCGTTACGGCCCCGGCGACATCCGCTACATCCCCACGCTGGACGAGGAGCTGGCCAGCCTGCGCCAGGTCAAGCTGGCGCAGTTGCGGCGTTTTCATCAGCGCTTCTACGGCGCTGACCACGCCAGATTGGTCGTGGTCGGCGATTTCGACGCCGCAGCCGTGCGGCGCCAGCTGAGCCGGCAGTACGGCGCGTGGCGCAGTTCTGCCCGCTATCGTCCCTTGGCGCCGCGCCTGCAGGACAAGCCTGCCGGCGTGCAGGCGCTGCGGCTGGCCTCAGCCGGCGGCAGCGCCTACTTGGCGGCGCAGCCGCTGGTCCTGCGCGACACGGCGGAAGACTACCCGGCCTTGTTGCTGGCCAACCAGATCCTGGGCGGCGAGAGCCGGTCCAGGCTGTTCCAGCGCGCGCATCAGACGCAAGACGCGGCGGAAGGCATACGCAGCACGCTGCGCGCGGACAGCGCGCAAAACGCCGGCCTGTGGCGGGTGGCGATTGCCGGCGCTCCGCGCGACCTGACGGAGTGGCAGGCAGGGCTGGACGAGGCCATGCGGCGCCTGCTCGAAGAGGGCGTAAGCGAGCTGGAAGTCGCCGCGGCCAAGCACGCCCTGCTACAAGACGCGCAGCTGGCGCGCGCGCAGGACGACACGCTCAGTCTGGAGCTAAACCGTCAGCTGGCGGAAGGCCGGACCATGGACTTTGTTGAAAAGCTGGAAAACAGGATACGGCAGGCCTCGGTGGCGCAAGTCAACGCCGCGCTGCGCCGCCACCTGCGTCCACGCGCCTGGAGCGCGGTCTATGCCGGCGTCGCTTTGCCCGCGCGGCCTCTGCTCAGCCAGAACTGAGCGTCGACGGGGCGGCGACCTCCGCCACGCTATCCGGCAACGGCCGCCCGTCGCGGCCGAACAAGCGCAGCTGACGCGGCAAATCATGCTCGTCCGCCAGCTTGACCCCCACGCCCAATAGCCGCACCGGCCGCGCGCCGCGCGCGAAGCCGGTGCGCAGCAGCTGGCCGAAGGCCGCCATGCCCAGCACTTGGCCCGGCTGTTCCACCGTGGTCTGGCTGAAGTCGTCGAACTTCAGTTTGACCGACAGGCCCTTGAATTCCGGATTGCCGTTGCGCGCCAGCCGCGCCTGCAGCCGCTCGGCCAGCTCC
The DNA here is from genome assembly GCF_008275125.1 of Chromobacterium paludis. Taxonomy (NCBI): domain Bacteria; kingdom Pseudomonadati; phylum Pseudomonadota; class Betaproteobacteria; order Neisseriales; family Chromobacteriaceae; genus Chromobacterium; species Chromobacterium paludis. The sequence goes on along the minus strand of NZ_CP043473.1, from coordinate 3,902,569 downwards.
GGCAGCTTGGACAAACAGGCCTGCAGGTCGGGCAGGTCCTGGGCATAGGTCTCTTCCACGCTGATGGTCTTGCGGCTGCGGTCAGTGGACACCGGCCGTTCGTCCACGCCGTGCGCCATCGCCAGCAATTGCTCGCCGAAGCGGCCGAAATGCCGGAACAGGTCGGCCGCCGTCCAGCGCCTCAGATCGCCGCAGCTGTGTATGCCCAGCTTGTGCAAGCGCTCCGCCGTCACCCGGCCCACGCCATGCACCTTCTCTACCGGCAGCGCCGCGACGAAGGCGTCCACGTCGCGCGGCCGCACCAGGTACTGGCCGTCCGGCTTGTTCCAGTCGCTGGCCACCTTGGCCAGGAATTTATTGGGGGCGATGCCGGCCGAGGCGGTAATGCCCACCTCCTCGCGGATCTGCCGTCGTATCGCCTCCGCCATCAAGGTGGCGCTGCCCTGCTCGTGCGGCTGGCCGGTGACATCCAGATACGCCTCGTCCAGCGACAGCGGCTCGATCACCTCGGTGTAGCGTTGGTAGATGGCCATGATCTGCTGGCTGGCCAGCCGGTAGCGTCCCATGTCCGGCGGCAGGATCACCAGCTCCGGGCAGAGCCGCAGCGCGCGCGCCGACGACATCGCCGAATGCACGCCGTAGCGGCGGGCGATGTAGTTGCAGGTGGCCACCACGCCGCGCGTCTCCGGCCTGCCGCCCACCGCCAGCGCCAGCTCGCGCAGGCTGGGGTCGTCGCGCATCTCGATGGCGGCGTAGAAACAGTCGCAGTCGACGTGGATGATTTTGCGCTGCGCGGCGTTCATCGCGGCCTCAGGGACGATCGCTATGTCCCAGCGGCTTGTCGGGCGCGATGCGGTCGCGCAGCCGCTGCTTGAGGATTTTCAGCTCGGGAAAGCCATCATCGGCCTTGCGGTCCCACAGCGGCTCGCCGTCCACCTCGACGCGGAACACGCCGCCGCTGCCAGGACGCAAAGCCACTTCGGACAATTCCTTCTCGAAAGTGGTCAGCAGTTCCTGGGCCAGCCAGCCGGCGCGCAGCAGCCAGCGGCAACCGGTGCAGTAATGGATGACGACGCGGGGAAGCGGATAGGAAACAGGAAAATCGGACATGGAAGCGAAATGATGAGGCAAAAGCACAGCATAACGCAGAAAAATAGCGCCGGCCCCCTGTCTTTATATGTTTTCGGGCGCTAGGCGCCCGCTCCTCCATCCTTTGTATTGGCAGACTTGGCGCAAACCAGTTTCGGGAGCCGGCGGCCGGGGATGACGTCTTGTTCAATGCTCGTTGCTTGATTGAGTGTGCCCAGTCATCCGCGCGCTGTAAAGCCTGTTCGGAGCGCTGAATTCAATGCTGCAAAGCAATATGTAACTTTGACGCAACGATATACCATAGCCATAAAAAACAACAGCTTGCCCTTGTGAAAGGCAAGCTGCCGCATGAGCAGGCCGAATCCGGCCGGCGCATCGCCTCGTCAGTGGCTATGCGCGTCGGCCGCGCCGTCCTGCACCACCACATCCACCGTCACGCTGCCGGCCTTCTCGAACTTCAGCGTCAGCGGAAAATGATCGCCGGCTTTCAGCGGCTGCTTCAAGCCCATCAGCATCACATGGTAGCTGCCCGGCGCGAACTTGACGGTCTTGCCCGGCGCCAGCTCCACGCCGCCTTCCACTTTGCGCATGCGCATCACGCCGTTGTCGTTGATGTGGGTGTGCAGCTCGGCGCTGTCGGCGCGCGGCGTGCTGGCGGACAGCAGCTTGTCCTCCGCCTTGCCCTGGTTCTCCAGCGACAAGTAGACGCCGCCGGTCGCGCTGGCGGCGGGCATGGCGCGGCTCCACGGGTGGCCGATGTGGATGGAGCCGAGTTGGAAGGAGTGGGCGGCGGCCAGGCCGGACAGACACAGGCCCAGCAGGGCGGCGGCAAAACGTTTCATCGCGGACTCCAGCGAAGCAATATGGGGCTGTCACTCTAGCACGCCGCGCCAAGCGCGCCCCGCGACAAAATGTCGCAGCCGTTCCCGCGCCGCCACACCTTTTCATGCCGGCGTTTTAAAGCGCGGCCCGCGGCTACCCGCGCGCCGCGCAACGTTCTACAATTTGCGGGCTTCACCATCGGCCTCGCATCATGCTCAAAACCCTGTCGCTGCAATTCCTGTTTGGCGGTCTGCTCAGCCTGATCACCATCACCAATCCCTTGTCCAAGATTCCGCTATTCATCACGCTGACCCGCGAAATGAGCGACGGCCGGCGCAATTCGCAAGCCCGGCGCGCCTGCGTCTTCGCCGCCGCCATCATGGTGGTGAGCCTGCTGGCGGGCAATCTGATCATGGCCGCCTTCGGCATCTCCTACGGCGCGCTGCGCATCGCCGGCGGCTTCGTGGTATCGGTGCTGGGCTACCGCATGCTGTTCCTGTCGCAAGACCCGGGCCAGGCGCCCAAGCAGGCCGGCGAACGCGAGGACTACGCCTTCTTCCCGCTGGCCATGCCCGGCATCAGCGGCCCCGGCACCATCGCCGTGGTGATAGGCATTTCCACCGAGATCGCCGAACTGACCACCCTGCCGGCCAAGGCCATCGCCTTCTTCATGACCTTTTCCGCCATCGGCCTGACCTGCGCCGGCATGTGGCTGACGCTGAAGTCGTCCCTGCTGATCTCGGAACGGCTGGGCCGCGGCGGACGCGAGGTGATGACGCGGCTGATGGGCTTTTTGCTGATCTGCATCGGCGTGCAATTCGTCGGCTCCGGCATCCGCACCTTCATGGCCGGCTCCTAAGCCTGTCCTCGTCGCGCACAAGACGCGGCGCTTCTGCCACAATGGACGGATCGCCACCGCCATCCGTCCCATGCCCGCCACTGAACGCTCCGACCTGTTCCGCGCCGACGATCTCGGCCGGCTGGAATGCCTGGACGCCCAGTACGCCGAGCGGGTGTTCCCGCCGCACTTCCACGAAGAATACGTCGTCAACACGCTGACCCTGGGCGCGCAGGCCTACCGCCATCGTGGCGGCACCCACCTCGCCGGCGTCGGCGCGCTGGTGCTGATCAATCCGGGCGAGGTCCACACCGGCGAAACCGCCCACGAGGCCGGCTGGGCCTACCGCGGCTTCTATCCTTCCGCCGAGATGATGCAGGCGCTGGCAGCCGACCTTGGCGGCGACACGCATGCCCGCCCCTTTTTCCGCGACACCGTCGTCGTCGATCCCGCCCTGGCCTGCCGGCTGGACCAATTGCACCGGCTGCTGCGCGACGAGGCCGACCCGCTGCTGCGCGAAACCATGCTGGCCGCGGTGTTCGGCGAGGTGCTGATGCGCCACATGAACCTGCGGCCGCAAGAGCAGGCCGCGGCGCCCTGCGCGGTGGAAAGAGCGCGCCAGATGCTGGCCGACGAGCCGTCCTCCACGCTGTCGCTGCAGCAATTGGCGCAGGCGGTGGGCTTGTCGCCGTGGCAGCTGTGCCGCCAGTTCAAGCAGCTGACCGGCCTGCCGCCGGTGGCCTGGCGCAACCAGCTGCGCGTGGCGCGCGCGCGCCGCCTGCTGGCCTCCGGCCTGGCGCCCGGCGCGGTGGCGCTGGAGCTGGGCTTCGCCGACCAGCCCCATCTGACCCGCGCCTTCCAGCAAGCGCTGGGCGTCACGCCGGCAGCCTATCAACGGGCGATGGGCGCGCGCTGAGCGGCGCTGCAAAATCGTTCAAGACAAGACCGGTCGGCCGTCCCATCATCAAAGCCAGCGAGCCGATGTCCGGCTCCGCCGCCACGCAGGACGCAAGACTATGCCCCACCCCGCTCCCCGCCGCCGCTGGCTGCTGGACGGCGCGCGCGACACCATTCCGATGATGGTGGGCGCCGCGCCGTTCGGCGTGATCTTCGGCACCCTGGCCGTGGCCGCTGGCCTGCCGCCGGCCGCCGCCGCCGCCATGTCGCTGCTGGTCTTCGCCGGCTCCTCGCAATTCATCGCCGTCAGTCTGGTTTCGGCCGGCGCGGCGCTGCCGGTGATCTGGCTGACCACCTTCGTCGTCAACCTGCGCCACGCCTTGTACAGCGCCACCCTGCTGCCGTATGCGCGCAGCTGGCCGGCCGCCTGGCGCTGGCCGCTGTCATTCTGGCTCACCGACGAGACCTTCGCCGTGGTGGAGCACCGCTTCCGCCAGGGCGAGGCGGCTGGCGGCCAGTGGTATTGGCTGGGCTCTTCCGTCGCCATGTACGGCAATTGGCAGCTGTGGACGCTGGTCGGCATCGGCTTGGGCCGCTCGGTGCCCGGCCTGGCGCGGCTGGGCCTGGATTTCGCCATGGTGGCCACCTTCGCCGCCATCGTCGCGCCGCAATTGAAAAAGCGGCCGACGCTGGCCGCCGCGGCCACGGCCGGCGCGGTCGCGCTCGCCGCGCGCGGCCTGCCCTACAAGCTGGACCTGATGCTGGCCGCGCTGGCCGGCGTCGCCGCCGGCATGTTGACCGAAACAATGCAGAAAAGGAGCCAGCCATGAATGGATGGCAATACGGCGCGTTGATCGCCGGCATGCTGCTCGCCACCTTGTCGATGCGCGCGAGTTTTCTGATTTTCGGCCAAAAACTGGCCTTCCCGGCCTGGCTCAACCGCGCCCTGCACTATGTGCCGGCCGCCGTGCTGTCCGCCCTGGTGCTGCCGATGGCGCTGGCCCCGGCCGGCCATATCGACCTGTCCTGGCGCAACGCCTATCTGGTCGGCGCCGTGGTCGCCATCGCCGTGGCCTGGAAAAACGGCAGGACGCTGCTCGCCATCGTGGTCAGCTTCGCCGTCTACGGCGCGCTGCGCTGGCTGGCCTAAACAAAAAAAGGCCGCCCACACGGGCGGCCTCAGGCTTTGCGTCGCATCGCGCTCAGGCGTTTTCGCTCGCCAGCCGCGCCTTGCCGGCCTCCGGCTTCTTCAGGCGATAGCCCAGCCACAACAGGCCCAGCCAGATCGGCAGCGCATAAACCGACACGTCCATGCCCGGCGTGAACAGCATGATGCCCAGAATCATCAGCATGAAGGCCAGGCAGACCCAGTTGGACACCGGATGCCAGATGGACGGGAACACCAGCTTCTGGCCGGCCTTGGCGCGGCGGAACTTCAGGTGGGTCAAGCTGATCATGGCCCAGTTGGTCACCAGCGCGGCCACCACCAACGACATCAGCAGGCCCAACGCCTCGCCCGGCAGCACGTAGTTCAGGATCACGCAGGCGAAAGTGGCCAACGCGGAGAACAGCGTGGCGTAGACCGGCACGCCGCGCGTGTCCAGCTTGCCCAGCGCGCGCGGCGCGTTGCCCTGCTTGGCCAGGCTGAACAGCATGCGGCTGGTGGCGTAGACGCAGCTGTTGTACACCGACAGCGCGGCGGTCAGCACCACGAAGTTCAGCGCGTGCGCGGTGAAACCGGCGCCGATCTGCTCGAAAATCATCACGAAGGGGCTGCCGCCGGCCGCCACCTTGTTCCAAGGGTACAAGGACAGCAGCACCACCAGCGAACCGATGTAGAAGATCAGGATGCGGTAGATCACCTGGTTGACAGCTTTGGGAATCGTCCGCTGCGGATCGTCCGCCTCGGCCGCGGTCATGCCTATCAGCTCCAGGCCGCCGAAGGAGAACATGATCACCGCCATCATCATGAACAGGCCGGTGAAACCATGCGGAAAGAAGCCGCCGTCGTTCCACAGATTGCTGAACGAGGCCTGCGGACCGCCAGTGCCCGTCAGTAGCAGGTAGCCGCCGAAGGCGATCATGCCGATCACCGCCGCCACCTTGATCAGCGCGAACCAGAACTCGGTCTCGCCATACGATTTGACGTTGGCCAGATTGATGCCGTTGATGCAGACGAAGCACACCAGCGCGGTGAGCCAGGTGGGCACGTGCGGCCACCAGTACTGCACGTAAGCGCCCACCGCCGTCAATTCGGCCATGCTGACCAGCACGTACAGCACCCAGTAGTTCCAGCCGGACAGGAAACCGGCGAAGTTGCCCCAGTAACGATAGGCGAAATGGCTGAACGAGCCGGCCACCGGCTCTTCGGCCACCATCTCGCCCAATTGGCGCATGATCAGGAAGGCGATGAAACCGGCGATGGCGTAGCCGAGAATCATGGACGGGCCGGCGGACTTCAGCACGCTGGCCGAGCCGAGGAACAGGCCGGTGCCGACGGCGCCGCCCAGCGCGATCAGCTGGATATGGCGGTTTTTCAGCTGGCGCTGCAAACCAGGTTGGACTTCGCTCACGGTATCGTTCTCCTTGTGGGACTGGCGGGTGCAATGCCCATCTAACCATCGCGGGGCAGATGCGTCAAACGGCTGGATACAATATATATGCCAAAAATATGATAAAGGGTTTAGATTTGGAAATTAAAATCCACTTAATATGCATTTTTTTGACATATATTGCCAATATTTTCGCACTTCGCTGCAAACTGCCCAGCGCCGCGGCCATCCCCGCCGCTAACGTTCCGTTACCTGCGGTGACATTTGGCGAACACAGTTCCGGCAACTGAGCGCCTATGATCCGGGTCGAAGCCATATGTGACGACCGCGTCACCCCAGGGAGAGAACAATGAAACAATCCGTACTGATCGCCAGCGTGCTAGGCGGCGGCATCGCGCTCGGCGCCGTCGGCGTGGCCGGCATCCAGGCCTTGAAACCGTCCAAGCCGGAAATCGCCGCAACGGCCGTCGCCAGCGCCCCCTTGGCCCAGGCTTCCGCGCCGGCGGCGCAAGCGCTGCCGCCCAGCGCCGCCTCCTCCGCCATCGTCCAGGCTGCGCCGCAAGCCGCCACGGCAGCGGCCCCTGTCGCCCCCGTGGCGCCCAAACCCGCGCCCAAACCGCAACACGCCACGCATGCAAAGATCCTGGCCGTCACGCCGATCAAGGAAACGGTCAGCGAACCGAAACAGGTTTGCCATCAGGAACAGGTGGCGCACCAGGCGCCGGTGCAGGACCAAAACCGCGTCGCCGGCTCCGTGATAGGCGGGGTGGTGGGCGGCCTGCTGGGCAACCAAGTCGGCGGCGGCAACGGCAAGAAGGTGGCCACCGTGCTCGGCGCCTTGGCGGGCGGCCTGGCCGGCAACAAGGTGCAGGAGGGCATGCAGCAGCGCGATCAGGTGACCAGCACCCAGACCATCTGCAATACCGAGAACGTGGACAAGGAAAAAGTGGTGGGCTACGACGTGCGCTACTCGCTGGACGGCAAGACCGGCACCGTGCGCATGGACGAGAAACCGCAGGGCAAAACGCTGCCGGCCAAGGACGGCAAGCTGCGGATCTAAGCGCCAGACGCTCCCATGAAAAAGGCCCGGTTGCCCGGGCCTTTTTCACGAGAACCGCTCAAGCCGCCTGGCGGCGGCCCGACAGCCGCGCCCGCTGCCGCGCGGCCGCCTCTTCCGCCGCCTCCGGCGGGCCGAACAGCGCCGTCATGCGGTCGCGCCAGTTGTCCGCGCGCCAGGCCTCGGCCAGCATGTCTCGCCACTCCACCACGCTGACCCACAGCGGATTGAAGCTGTTCACCGGCTTCACCGTCCCGTATTCGCACGGCTCGCTGTCCAGTTCCTCGACATAGGTGCCGAACCAGCGGTCCCAGATCACCAGCACGCCGGCGTAGTTGTGATCAATGTAGCGCGGGTTCTTGGCATGGTGGCTGCGGTGGATGGACGGCGTGTTGAACACATACTCCAGCCAGCCCAGCTTGGGCACGATCTGCGTATGCACGAAGAACTGGTAAGCGAGGTTCAGCAGCACAATGGCCACCACCTGCTGCGGCGGGAAGCCCAGCCAGGCCAGCGGCAGCCAGAACACCCACATGCCGGCCACCGGATACATCAGGCTCTGGCGGAAGGCCACGCTGAAATTCATCTTGGTGGAGCTGTGGTGCACGCTATGCGCGGCCCACAGCCAACGCACGCGGTGGCTGACGCGGTGAAACCAGTAGTACAGAAAGTCCTGGCCCAGAAACAGCAGGAAGAAGCTGAGCCAGCTATCGGAAAAATCAAACAGACGGTGATGCTGGTAGATCCAGCCATACAAGGGCAACACCAGCACCCAGGCCAGCTTGTCCGCGCCCTGATGCAATAGCCCTAACGCGGCGCAACACGCCGAGTCGCGCCAGTCGTATACCGTCAGCCGGCCCTGCCGTCTCAAGCGCCACAACTCCCAGGCGACGAACAGCAGGAAAACCGGCACCAAGGCCAGCAGGATCAGTTCCACCGGAAATTTCATCGCAGGCCCTTTCGCCAGACAAAGCAAACACTCGATTGAAGTTTAAACTCTATCCGGCGGTAGCTGTCAATCGGCATGCGATTGCCATGAGGCGCGGCGGCCGCGCTGTGGCGCGCGCGCCATAGTCGCGGCTACTCGCGGCGCGCCAGGAAGGCGGCCAGCGCGGTGTCTTTATCCGTCCAGGCGCGGGCCACGCTGGGACGCTGTCCCAATTTTTGCAAATACGCCTCGATGCCGGGCAGCCGCAGCGTCATATCCTCGCCAAGGAAAGTGCGGCTCAGCAGCCCCACGATAGGCAGCACCCCGGCCGCGCTGAGGTCGGCGAAACTGAAGACGTCGCCGGCCAGCCACGGGCCATGCTGCGCCAGTTGGGCCACCGCGCTGATGCCGCGAGCGATGGATTGCCGCATTTCCTCGCATTGCGCCGCATCTGGGCGCCCGCCCTTGAACATATGCCCCACCAGCGGCCGCGCCGGCTGCATCACGTAGAACTCCAGCAGCAACATCAGCTCGCGCGACAAGGCGCGGCCATTGGGCGTCAGCGGCAGCAGCGAGGCGGTGGGATAGGCGTCTTCCAGCCACTCCAGAATCACCGTGGACTCCGCCAGCGGATGGCCGTTGATTTCGACGAAGGGGATCTTGCCCATCGGGCTTTTTTCCAGCAACCACTCGTCCTGCGAGGGCGGGGTCAGCACTTCCTGGAAGTTCACGCCCTTTTCCAGCAGGGCGATCTTGACCTTGTTGTAGTAGGGCGAAAAGGACACGCCGTGCAGTTTGATCATGCCAGCTCCAAAACGGGTTATGGAAAAACGGCGGGCCGGAAGGCGCTTCCCCCCGGCCCGCCGCGATAGCGACATCATCGCAGCCTTTAGCCCTATTTAGCCAGTTCCAGGCTCTTTTGCTGCAAAAGCGCGCGGATTTGCGGCAGGGCGCGCTGCGCCGCCTTCTCGCCCTCCAGGATGGCCTGGTTGCGGGCGTCGAAATCGGCGGAGCCGATATTCAATACGTCAGGCCGGATCACCACGTCGGCCTGCTTCAACTCCTGCGCCAAGGCCGGGCCGTTCATGATGTTCAGACTCTGGTCCAGCATGGACAGAAAGCCAACAGCCTGGCCGGGCTTGGGCCGCGCGGTGATGTCCACCGCGATGACGAACTGCGCGCCCATCTCGCGCGCGGCGCTGACCGGCACCGGGCTGACCAGCCCGCCGTCCACATAGCGCTTGCGGCCGATATGCACCGGCAGGAAGACATTGGGAATGCTGGCCGAGGCGCGCACCGCCTGGCCGGTGTTGCCCAGGCGGAACACCACCTTGCGGCCGGAGTCCAGCTCGGTGGCGACGGCGCCGAAGGGGATGGCCAGTTTTTCAATCGGCCGGTTGCCCACCTGGGCGTTGATCCAGTTCTGCAGCTTCTCGCCCTTGATCACACCCTTGCTGGACAGCGTCCAGTCGGTCAGGTCGGCCTGGTCCAGCTCGATGGCGCGTTGCTGCAGCTGCATGCCGTTGAGGCCGGAGGCGTACAGGCTGCCCACCACGCTGCCGGCGCTGGTGCCGGTGACGATGTCGGGCTTGATGCCGGCCGCCTCCAGCACCTTGATCACGCCGATGTGGGCGAAGCCCTTGGCCGCGCCGCCGCCCAGGGCCAGGCCGATTCTGGGCATGACCGGCTGCTTGGGCGCGGCGGGAGCGGTGGGGACAGTGGAGGTGGAACAGGCGGCCAGCAAGGCGGTCAGGCCCGCCGCCAGCCAAGGGCGGATCACTTTGGTGCTTATCATGTTTCCATCAGACTTTCAGACAACGGCGGCCTCTGCGGCCGCCTCAACGGGCGCGGGGTCCAGCATCACATAATTGAGATGCTTCGCGCCCTCCAATTCGAAATAGGTTTCGCCGTGGACCAGCATGCCCACCCGGCGATAGAAAGCGATGGCGCGCGCGTTGCCGTGCCACACGGTCAGCCACAGCCGCGGCTGGCCGGATTGAGCCTGCGCCCATTGCCGCGACGCCTCCATCAGCCGCCGCCCCAGGCCTTGCCCGGTATGGCTTTCCAGCAGATAGAGCCGCTCCACTTCCATGGTCGGGAAATCGCAGCCCTGGCACGCGCTGTCCAATTTCATTTGCGCGTAGCCGAGCAGATGGCCGTCCTCCTCCATCAGCAGCAGATGGCGCGCCGGGTCCGCGATCAAAGCCTCGAAAGTTTCCGGCGAGAACTCGGACAATACGTAATCCGCGATCCCGCGGCGGATGCCGCCGCCGATCAAATAAGTATTCAGCCATACCTGTATCGACAGCGCCGCCAGACAAGCCGCGTCATCGGCACGGGCGCTGCGGGTTGCTACTTTCATCACGGCTTTCTCCTCTGCGCGCCGCCGCTTCCCGCTCAGTCGGCCCGCGGCGCTTTCTTGACGAATTCGATCACTTGCCGGCCGTCCTCGCTCATCTTGGCCAGCTTCTTGCCGGTGCCTTTCCAGGCATGGCCGTACACCACCTCGTAGCTGGCCGGCAGCTTGCCGTCGCGGCGATGCTGCTCATAAGCCTCCTCCACCTTGCGCCAGGCCGCCTTGCCCATCAGGCCGCGGCCGCGGCCGGCGGTGGCGTTGTGCGCGCCTATGGCCTTCAGGTCGCGCATCACCGCCTTGGCGTCGTCGTAAGTCAGCACGATCTTTTCCATGTCCATCACCGGCTCGGCGAAACCGGCGCGCATCAGCGCGTCGCCGATGTCGTGCATGTCGATGAACTGATTGACGTGGGTGGCGCCGTCCACGCCGGAAAAGGCGCCGCGCAGCTCGGACAACGTGTCCGGCCCCAGGGTGGAGAACATCAGCAGGCCGTCCGGCTTCAGCACCCGGCGCAGCTCGGCGAACATCTTGTCCGGCACATTGATCCACTGGATGGTCAGATTGGACCAGATCATGTCCACGCTGGCGTCGGCCAGCGGCAGGCGCTCGATGTCGGCGTTGATCTGCCACGGCGCGCTGGGCTTGAACAGCTTCTTCAGCAGGCCGTCGCCCTCGCGGGCGCGCTCGCGCGAGGCCAGCAGCATGGCGTGCGCCAGGTCCAGCTCCACCACCCGCGCCTGCGGATAGCGCCGCCGCAGCTCGGCCGCGCCGTAGCCGGTGCCGGCGCCGGCATCCAGGATCAGCGCCGGCTGGTGCTTGATGTAATCGAGACGCTCAGCCATGCGGTCCGACACTTCGCGCTGCAGCACGGCGGCCGAATCGTAACTGGCCGCGGCCTTTTCGAACGAGGCGCGCACACGCGCCTTGTCGGTGTAAAACGCTTCACTCATGCCTGGGTTTCCAGATGCTCGGCAAGCGCGCGCACGAAGTCCGGCTCATGGGACAGGAAGGGCGCGTGCGACGCTTGCGGGAATTCATAAAGGACGGCGTCGGGCAGCGAGCCCTCCAGCCAACGGCCGGCGCCTATCGGGGTGATGGCGTCGCGCGCGCCGTAGAACAAGGCGGTGGGACAGGTGATGCGGCCGGCCAGCGCGCGCGCGTCGGCCTGCAGCAACAGTTCCAGCGCCGGCAGCAGGCCCTGCGGCCGGCCGTGGGAGAACAGTTCGCCGCGCAGCGCCTTCAGGGTGTCGCGCGCCGCCGGCGCGCCCATCATCTGCAAGGCGAGAAAACGCTCCAGCGTCTGCTCGAACGCGCCGTCCAGACTCTGGGCGACGGCTTCTATGGAGGCGCGCGCCTGCGCGTGCGGCCAGCTGTCGTCGCGCACGAAGCGCGGGCTGGTGGCGATCAAGGCCAGGCTCTTAACCTTGTCCGGATGGCGCGCCGCCCAGTGCTGAGCGATCAGCCCGCCCAACGACCAGCCCACCACATGCGTAGGCAGCGGGAAATGCGCCGCCACCAGATCGGCCACCGCGTCGGCGTCGAAGCGCGCCAGCGCCGGCGAGGCGCCGTGGCCGGGCAGATCCACCAGGTGCACGCAGAAGCGCGCCGACAATTGTTCGGCCACGCGGCTGAACACGCCGCCGTGCAGGCCCCAGCCATGCAGCATGACCACGTCCGGCCCCTGGCCCAGCGTTTCGACAAACAGATTCATGTACGGGCAAATTGGGCGAAAACGCTATTTTCGCAAGAGTGCGATGCGAAGGAAACCACCGAATCCGGCTTCTTCGTCGTGAATGCGTTGCAGTTTGGTGACGGCGACGATGTCGCCGAGGCGGCGATTGATGTCGGTGGCGACGATGCGGGCCAGCACATTGCCGGCCTGACGCCACAGCGGCGCGCGCCGGCTGTCGGCCAGGAACTTGTCGAACACCGCCACCCGGCCGCCCGGTTTCAGCACCCGCTCCACCTCCAGCAGGCAGGCTTGCGGGTCCGGTATCACCGCCAGCACCAGATGCAGCGCCACGACATCGAAACTGGCGTCGGGAAACTCCAGCTTCTGGCCATCCATCGCCTCGACGCGCACCGCCATGCCCAGCCGCTCCGCGCGCGCCTTCAGCTGCTGCAGCATGGCCGGCGCGATGTCGATGGCGGTGACGTGGCGGCAGCGCACCAGGAAGTCCAGGTCCAGGCCGGTGCCGGCCCCGACCAGCAGCACCTGCTCATTGGGCTGCGGATTGAGCAGGCTCAGCGAGCGTCGGCGCTGCGCGGCGAAGCCCTGCGCCAGCTTGTCGTACAGCGGCGCGTACAAATCGTAGCGCCAACGGTTGAAGCGGGTCGCCCATTCACGCCGCACTGCGGATTTCCTGTTCGAAGCGCGCCAGCCGCTCCCAGTCTATGGCGCGGGCCGGCGCCGGCGCGGCAAAGTAAAAGCCCTGCAGCTTGCTGCAGCCCATTTCCTGCAATATGGCCAGCTGGGTCGCGGTTTCCACGCCCTCCGCCACCACGTCCAGGCCCAGGGCCTTGGCCAGGGCCAGGATGGCGCGGACGATGGCGGCCGACTCTTCCTTGCGGTCCAATTCAAACACGAAGGACTGGTCTATCTTCAGCACGTCGAAGCGGTAGCGGTGCAGATAGGACAGCGCGGAATAGCCGGTGCCGAAATCGTCCAGCGCCAGCCTGACGCCCAGGCCGTGCAAGGCCTGCATCACCGTGGCCGCCATTTCCGGCTGGTCTATCAGCGCGCTTTCGGTGATTTCCAGATGCAGCATGGCAGGCGGCAGCTGATAGTGGGCGATGCGCTCCCCTATCCAGCTCACCAGGTCAGGGTCGTGGAAATTGGCCGAGGACAGGTTGATGTGCAGCGAAATCTGCTCGCCGACGCGGCCCTCGGCGCGCCAGGCCTGCAGCTGGGCGCAAGCGGCGTTGAGCATGTAACGGTCCAGGCGCGTGATCAGCCCGCTTTCCTCTGCGATGGGCAGAAAGACCGCCGGCGAGATCAGGCCGCGCTGCGGATGCTGCCAGCGCACCAGGGTCTCGAAGCCGACCAGCTTGCCGGTGGCGGCCTCGATGAAAGGCTGGTAGTAGGGCACCAGCTGGCTCTCCTCCTCCAGCGCCCGCCTCAGCTCGCTCTCCAGCGCCAGCTGGTCCGCCTGGTCTATGCGCAGCTGGTGGCTGAACAAGGTGTAGCCCTGGCGGCCCTGCTGCTTGGTGCAGTACATGGCGTGATCGGCGTCCCGCAGCAGCTCATCCGCCTTGCGGTAATGCTCGCGATCGGCCAGCACCACGCCGACGCTGGCGGTGGAGAAGACTTCGCGCCCGGCCAGGATCACCGGCCGCTCGAACTCGGCCACGATGCGGCGGGCGATCATCTCGCAGTCTTCCGGCACCGCGAGATCGAACATCAGCACCGCGAACTCATCGCCGCCCAGCCGGGCCAGGAAGTCGTAATGGCGCAGGCAGGAGCGGATGCGCGCGCCGGCTTCGAACAGCAGGTGGTCGCCGGCCAGGTGGCCCAGCGTGTCGTTGACCAGCTTGAAGCGGTCCAGGTCGATGAACAGCAAGGCAAAGCGGTCGCCGGAACCGGAGACATAGCTCTCCCAGGCGCGGCGCAGGGTCTTGGCGAAGTAGTTGCGGTTGGGCAGTTTGGTCAGCGGATCGTGCAGGCTGTCGAACTCCAGCTGCGCGTTGACGGCGTCCAGTTCGCTGGTGCGCTCGCGCACGCGCTGCTCCAGTTCGGCGTAGGCCTGTTGCAGGCTTTCCAGCGCGCGTACCCGCGCCAGCGCCGCGCCGATATTGTTGGCGACGAACTCCAGCACTTCCTGGTCGCGGAAGTTGTAGCTCACCTCCGCGTCGTAACTCAGCACGGCCAGCACGCCCAGCAACTCGTGGTCGCAATACAGGGGCACGCCCAGCCAGCTTTGTGGCCGCGCTCCACCGTCCTCGACCACGCCGGGGAGCTGGCTGTATGGATCCACCAGCAACGGCCGCCCGCTGTGCAGGACCTTTTCGATATACCCGGCGCCCGGCTTGCGCGGATGCAGCATTGCCACGTACTCGTCCGCGCAATAGGGAAAAGTCAGGTAATCATGGACCTTGTCGTACAAGGCCACCACGCAATTGCGCGCGGACACCATTTCCGACAGCAAGCGGTGCAGACCGCTCAGGAAGGCCTCCAGCGACAGGCTGGAGTTGGACAGCTCGGCGATGCGGAACAGCGCGTTTTGGAATTTCTCCGCCCGCTTGCGGCTGGCCACCTCGGCGCGCAGCCTGGCGTTGGCGCCTTCCAGCTCGCTGGTGCGCAGCCAGACCTGGCGCTCCAATTGACTGCGGTACAACACGCGGTCCAGAGTAAAACCGACATGGCGCGCCGCGAACATGAACAGCAGCTGCTCGGACGAGGTCAACGCCGGCTGGTCTTCGTAAGCGTGCAGGGTCACGGCGCCTATCGGGCAGCCGGCGGCATTGAGCAGCGGCGCGCCCATCCACAGCGTCGGCATCGCCGGCGGCGGCGACAAGCCCTGCTCCTGGCACAGCTCGGCGATGCGCGCCCCCGCCAGCACCATGGGCTTGCCGACTTGCTTGAGCCAGCCGGCCAGCGCGGCGTGCCCGTCGCTAAACGGCAACAGGGCGTCGGGCGAGGGCGGGGCGGCATCGCGCCGGTCCAGGTAAAACGGGAACTGCAGGGAGGCGCCGTCGTCGCCATACAGCGCGATGGCGAAATTGCTGGCGTCCATCAGCCGGGAAATCAGGCGGTGCAAGCGGGGCAGCAGCCGGTCCAGATGGGCGTCTTCGCCGGCCAGCAAACTGATCTCCAGCATGGTTTCATTGGCCAGCCTGGCGGCGGAGTACTCTTCCCGCAACAAGGCGCAATGCAGATGGCCCGCCAGCAGCGCGGCGATATCCTCCACTCCTTCCGGCGCCCGGCCGCGCCAGACCAGCCAGCCTACCGTCCGCTCGACCATGCGCAGCGACAGCGCGCCGCCATCCGGGCCGGGCAGACGGCCGCTCATCAAGGCGTCGGCCGTCGGCAGCCCTTCCACCGCGCCAAAGCCTGCGAGACGCTGCCAGGTCGCGCCGGCCTGCCCCCATACGGCGGCGGCAAACAGCGAACCATCGCGCCTCAACATCGCCAGGGCGCGCTCTGCGGCCTGGGTTGGGCTTTCCAAGAAATCAGCCGTGCTCATCATGTCGTTATCGTAGTACGAGTTAGCCGTAAATTCCGCCTGCCACACGCCTGGCGCTTCCCCATCGCCGGCGCAGCCCCCATTCAGTACGGACGCGCGCGCAAAAAAAACCGGAGTCGAAACTCCGGGTTTGCATGGCCGCGGCTAAGCGGAACAAGCTTCAGCCCGCATCCTGCAGCAGCGAATCGAGCAAGCCGTCCAACTGGGCCATTTCGTGCCGCGCCGACAAGGAAATCCTCAGCCGCGCGCCGTTCTCCGGCACCGTGGGCGGACGGATCGCGGGCACCCAAAACCCCTGCCGCCGCAAACGCTCCGCCCGTTCCAGCACATGCGCATCCGAACCTATGATAAAGGGTTGAATCGGTGTGCGGGAAGCCCCGCCGTCGAATCGGGTGCCGGCCAGCCTGTCGCGGCAGCGCGCCGCCAGTTGCGCCAAGCGCAGGCGGCGCGCCTCGCCCTCCGCGATCAGCCGCAAGCTGGTCTCCACCGCGGCGGCCAGCGCCGGCGGCTGCGCGGTGCTGAAGATATAGGTGCGGGCGCGGTTGATGAGCCAATCCACCAGCAGCCGGCTGCCGGCGACGAAGGCGCCGGCGAGGCCGGCCGCCTTGCCCAGGGTGGCCATATAAATCAGCCGCTCGCTGCGCAGGCCATGTTCGGCGGCCGCGCCGCGCCCCTCTCCCAGCACGCCGAAACCGTGCGCGTCGTCCACATACAGCCAGGCGTCGTAGCGCTCCGCCAGCGCCAGCAGGTCCGGCAAGGGCGCTTCGTCGCCATCCATGCTGTATACGGCGTCCACCGCGATCAGCTTGGTGCGGGCGGCACTCCCAGCCAGCAGCTGTTCCAGATGGCCGAGGTCGTTGTGGCGAAAGCGCTGGAAGTCGGCGCGCGACAGCAGACAGCCGTCATTCAGCGAGGCGTGGTTGAGCTTGTCGGCAAACACCGCGTCGCCGCGGCCAGCCAAACTGGTGATCACCGCCAGATTGGCGGCGTAGCCGGAGCCGAACAACAAGGCCGCCTCGCGCCCGACAAAGCGCGCCAGCGCGTCCTCCGCCTGCTGATGCGCCTCGCTATGGCCGGTGACCAGGTGGGAAGCCCCGCTGCCCGCCCCCCAGCACTCCGCGCCTTGTTGCAGCGCCCGCACCAGGTCGGGGTGGTCTGCCAGCCCCAGATAGTCGTTGCTGGCGAAGGATAGATAGGCGCGGCCATCCACCACAATATCTACGCCCTGCGGCGAAGCCAGTGTGGCCCGCCGGCGCAGGCGGTGATTCGATTCCAGGTCCGACAACGCGGCGGACAAGTCTTGCAGACGCATGATGGAGCACTCTTAACGCATGGATTGACCGCGCCAGAAGGACGGTCCGGCGCGGCATACTATATATATGTTTCCATTTAAGAAGACAGCCACTATCCATCAATATTTCTTACAAGGGCTGTAAGTCCAGCTTGGCCATCAGCGACTGGTCCGCCAACACGTCTGGATTGCCGGTGGTCAGCAGCTTGTCGCCGTAGAAGATGGAATTGGCGCCGGCCAGGAAGCACAAGGCCTGTGTCGCCTCGTCCATTTCCCGTCTACCGGCGGACAGGCGCACATAGCTGCGCGGCATGGTGATGCGCGCCGCGGCGATGGTGCGCACAAACTCGGTCCAGTCCAGCCGCTCGGCGCCCTCCAGCGGCGTGCCCACCACCTTGACCAGATTATTCACCGGCACCGACTCCGGCTGCGGATCCAGATTGGCCAGCTGCACGATCAGGCCAGCGCGGTCGCGGCGCGTTTCGTTCATGCCGACGATGCCGCCGCAACAAACCGATAATCCAGCCTGGCGCACCTTGCCCAAGGTGTCCAGCCTGTCCTCGTACTCGCGGGTCTGGATGATGTCAGCGTATTTATCCGGCGCGGTGTCCAGATTGTGGTTGTAGAAATCGAGGCCGGCATCCTTCAGTTGCTCCGCCTGGCCATCGCGCAGCAGGCCGAAGGTGGCGCAGGTCTGCAGGCCCATGGCCTTCACTTCGCGCACCATGTCCAGCGTCTGCTGCAAGTCGGCGTCCTTGGGGCCGCGCCAGGCGGCGCCCATGCAGAAGCGACCCGCGCCGTTCGCCTTGGCCTGACGCGCCGCGGCCACCACCTCGTCCACCGTCATCATCGGCTGTTCCGCCACCGGGGTATCGTGATGCACGGACTGCGGGCAATAGCCGCAATCCTCCGGACAGCCGCCGGTCTTGATCGATATCAGGGTGGACAGCTGTACTTTGGACGGGTCGAAGAACTGGCGATGGATTTCAGCCGCGCGGAAGACCAGCTCCAGAAAAGGCAGGCCCAGCAAGGCCTCCACCTCGTCCACGCTCCAGTTGGCCTTCTCCGGGTGGGGCGTCGCCGGTCGCTTGAACTCCATCGGCACAGTCTGCATCGCTTGCTCCATTCATCTAATGTCATTGCAACGAGGGCGAATTGCCCAAACCCGCACAGGCGGGCGGGCCAATCTTGGAGGGCGCGGCACCATGCTGTCAAATACATCAAAGTTAATTTTTGACAACTGCTCAATAATTAAGCAAAAGTGCCAACTCTGCGGCCACGCGGCGGCCCGCGCCGGCCTCTGCCCGCCTTGCCGCGACATGCTCCCGTCTCTGCCCGCCGAACACTGCCCGCGCTGTTCCGAACCGACGCCCGGCAGCGCCCTGTGCGGCGCCTGCCAGCGGCATCCGCCGCACTTCGACGCGCTACACGTTCCTTATCTTTTTGGCTACCCCCTCAGCGGCCTGATCCACGCCTTCAAATACGGAAAACGCCTGCAACTGGCCGGCGTCCTGGGGGGCTATTGCGCGACTTCGCCCGCCACTCCGGGGCAAAATACGACCTTGTCATTCCCGTTCCACTGGCAAATGAACGACTTGCGCAAAGGGGATTTAACCAGAGCGGCGAGCTTGCCCGCGCGATCGCTGGTACAATGAACAGCCGTTTTTCGGACGATCTGTGTTGGCGAAAATACAACACACCATCGCAGGCCTCGCTAGGCCGCGCCGAAAGACTGCGAAACGTGCGTCATGCATTCGGCGTAAAACGCCGCTGCGACGGGCTTTGCATCGCCATCGTCGACGACGTCGCCACCAGCGGCGCCACCCTCTCTTCCCTGGCCAGAGCGCTCAAAAAACAGGGAGCGAAACAGGTCGACGCATGGACCCTGGCCCGGGCGTTTTCCCCAAAAACTTGACCAAGATTTTGATTCCTTGGAACAATCCAGCCTGCCAACGATGTTCACTGTTGTTCTATTTCAGCCGGAAATTCCGCCCAACACGGGCAATGTGATTCGTTTATGCGCCAACACCGGCTGTGAACTGCATCTGGTCAAACCCATGGGCTTCCCGCTCGAGGATGCCAAGTTGCGGCGCGCGGGCCTCGATTACCACGAGTACGCCCGCGTCGTCGTCCACGAAGATTGGTCCGCTTGTTTGCGGACGCTTCAAGGACGGCGGATTTTCGCCGCGACGACGAAAGGCGCCACGCGCCATGACCGGATTTCCTACCAACCCGGGGACGTGTTTCTGTTCGGTCCCGAATCCCGCGGCTTGCCGCAAGATGTGCTGGCTGCCCTGCCGGCGCAGCAAAGGATTCGTTTGCCGATGCGTCCCGAATCGAGAAGCCTGAACCTTTCCAACGCCGTCGCGATAACGGTGTTCGAGGCTTGGCGCCAGATCGGTTTCGAAGGGGGGGCATAGCAGCTCACAAGGTTGGCCCAACAGCATAGGGAGGTTTATGCAACCTGTACTCCGATGGCTGTGGCTTGTTTTTGTCAGTCTCGTGCTTGTGGCCTGTTCCACCGTGAAGACGGCCAGCGCCACAAACCAGTCGGCTACGCCGACAAACAAGAAGACCGTCGCCAAGAACGGAGCTTATTTCCAGAACGACGGTCCGGCCGACCACATCCCGGTCAACCTGAATCTGGTGCCCGACGCCGTGCCGCAGGAAGAGCCGCTGATCAAATCGGCCAACCTGCCGTACTCGGCGCTGGGCATGAGCTTCCGTCCTGACGTGACCGAAAAGCCTTATCACGCCACAGGCCGTGCCTCTTGGTACGGCAAGCAGTTCCACGGTCGCAAGACGACCTCGGGAGAGCGCTACGACATGTTCGCCATGACGGCCGCCCACCCGACATTACCGATCCCGAGCTACGCCCGGGTGACCAATCTGAGCAACGGCAAATCCGTGGTGGTCCGCATCAATGATCGCGGCCCGTTCCACAAGAGCCGTCTGATGGACCTGTCGTACGCCGCGGCCTACAAGCTGGGCTTCGTCAAACAGGGCAGCGCCAAGATCGTGGTTGACCGCGTCTGGCCCGCGCCCGACGACACCTACACCGCCACGGCGCAGCCGACCACCCAGCCGGTACGCGAGCTGAAGGCGGGCGACAATCCAAAGTATCTGCAGCTGGGCTCGTTCTCCAAGCTGGCCAGCGCCGAGGCGCTGCTGCAGAAGATGCTGGACCAGCTGGACGACAAGTATGACTCCAAGCTGGGCATCATCAACCAGGAAGGCGTCTACAAGGTGCGCCTGGGCCCGTTCCCGTCGGACGAGGCCGTGCGCACCGTGGCGGAGAATCTGCACGTGGAAACCGTGATCTCCAGCCTGTAAGGCCGGTCTGTAGAATCGTATGGCACAGGGCGAAAGGCGAAGGATGCATCCTTCGCCTTTTTTCACGCCTGCCATCCGCGCCGCGGACATGAAAAAACCCCGGCCTGTGGGCCGGGGCAATGCCTGGATATCAACGATTCAGGCCCCGCTCAGGGAGCCAAGCGGGAGGTGCGGACACCTGCTGCTTAGTCGCAGCGTCCCGCTCAAAGTTCCAGCCCGACGTCGGCCGCCGGCGGCAGCGCGTCGAACCATCCCTTGACCACCGCCTCCACCTCGTCCACGCCGGCCTTCTTCAGGCTGGAGAACATCTGCACGCTGACTGCCGGGTAATCGGCCAGTTCGCGCTTCACCAGGGCCAGCACCTTGTTCTGCTCCTGGCGCGACAGTTTGTCCGCCTTGGACAGCAGGATATGCACGGGACGCCCGGTTTCGCGGAAAAATTCCAGCATTCTGCGATCCAGCTCCTTAAGCGGGTGGCGAGCGTCCATAATCAACAGGAGGCCGATCAGGCTCTGCCGCGTTTGCAGGTAGCGGCCCAGCAGCTCCACCCAGTGGGCGCGCACCGCCTCCGGCACTTCGGCGTAGCCATAGCCGGGCAAGTCCACCAGGAAGCATTCCGCGCCCAGCTCAAAGAAATTGATATGCTGAGTGCGTCCCGGCGTTTTCGACACGTAAGCCAGCCGCGTGCGGTTGGCCAGGGTGTTGATGGCGCTGGATTTGCCGGCGTTGGAGCGTCCCACGAAAGCGACCTCGGCGCGGGTGGCCGGCAGGTCCTTCATGTGGTTGACGGTGGTATAGAATTTAGCGTTCTGAAAAATCGACATGGTAGTAAGGTTAAATCAATTGGTATAGAATAACAGATTTGGAATTGCTACTTTTACAGATATTTTAGGGCTCACCCTAAAGGAGCGACCATGAAACGAACAATGCTGTTGGCGATGGCAACCTTTACCCTGGCCGGCTCCGCGCTGGCGGCGGCCCCGGGCCAGATTGGCGACCCGGTGAAAGGCAAGCAGATCGTCGACACCGTCTGTGCGGCATGCCACGGCGCGGACGGCAACAGCGTCGCAGCCGCCAATCCCACCCTGGCTGGCCAAAGCCCTCAATATCTGTATAACCAACTGAAGGCGTTCAAGAGCGGTCAACGCAAGAATCCGACCATGTTGGGCATGGCCTCGACGCTATCCGACGACGATATGCGCAATGTCGCCACCTATTTCGGCGAACAGAAGGTCAAAGACCGCGAAGCCACCGACAAGACGCTGCTGCCGCTGGGCGCCAAAGTCTACCGCGTCGGCAACGCCGCCACCCATGTGCCGGCCTGTATGGCATGCCACGGCCCGTCCGGCAAGGGTCTGCCTGACGAATTCCCGCGTCTGGGCAGCCAACACGCCGGCTACGTCGCCAAACAGCTGGCCGATTTCAAAGCCGGCGCGGACCGCAAGAACCCGATCATGGCCGACATCGCCAGCCGCATGACGGACGAGGAGATGAAGGCCGTGGCCGACTACATCTCCGGCCTGCGCTGAGCCTGATGCCCGACCCGCGTACCGCTCCGCGCGCGCAGCCGGCCCGCCGGGCGCAACTTTGCCGAATCGGCGCGTTCAAAAGGGAAGCTCCAGGCGAGCTTCCCTTTTTGTGTTACGGATCATGAAAAAAAACCACCGCCGCCACTCCACCGCCTACGCGCTGTACGAGCTGTTCAGCTCCATGCGCTTCGCCATCGGCCTGCTGACCATTCTGGCCATCGCCTCGGTCATCGGCACCGTGCTGAAGCAAAACGAACCCTATCCCAACTACGCCTTCGAATTCGGCCAGTTCTGGTTCCAGGCTTTTGAAAGCTTAGGCCTGTTCGACGTCTACCACTCCGCCTGGTTCCTGACCATCCTGGCCTTCCTGGTGCTGTCCACCACGCTCTGCGTGCTGCGCAACGGCCCCGGCTTCATCAAGCAGATGCGCTCCTACCGCGAGAAGGCCAGCGACGGCTCGCTGGCGGCCATGGCGCACAGCGCGGCCTTCTCCGCCGAAGCAGCCGATCCCGCCAGCCTGCAAGCCTATCTGCGGCTGCAGGGCTTCCGCTGGCGCGAAACGCCGCGCGCGGACGGCGGGCTGCTGATAGCGGCCAAGAAGGGCGCGGCCGGCAAGCTGGGCTATTTCTTCGCCCATATCGCGCTGATCGTGATCTGCATCGGCGGCCTGCTGGACGGCAACCTGCCCTTGAAGCTGGCGGAAGTCGCCGGCCGCATCGTGCCGGAAACGCGAGACATCCCGCAAAGCCAGATTCCCGCCGTCAGCCGGCTGGGCACGTCCAATCTGTCCTTCCGCGGCAACGTCAGCATCGCCGAGGGCAAGAGCGCCGACGTCACCTTTCTGAACTCCGGCAATGGCTACCTGGTGCAGGAGCTGCCCTTCATCGTCTCGCTGAAGAAGTTCCGCGTCGACTACTACAGCAACGGCATGCCCAAGCTGTTCGCCAGCGACATCGTGGTGACGGACAAGGCCAGCGGCAAGCGCACCGAAGCCACGGTCAAGGTGAACCATCCGCTGATCGTGGACGGCGTGGCCATCTACCAGTCCAGCTTCGGCGACGGCGGCTCGCCGCTGCGCTTCACCGCCTGGAACCTGGCAGCGCCGCAGGCGGCGCCGGTGCCGCTCGCCGGCGTGTCGATGAACAGCCAGCCTTTGCGCGCCAACGGCAAGGACTATTCGCTGGAATTCGGCGAAATGCGCGTGTTCAACATCGAGAATCTGGGCAAGCCGGAGGCCGCCCAGTCCTTCAGCCAGCGCCTGCACGACGCGCGCGAAGTGAAGCAGGACAAGACGCTGAAAAATTTCGGCCCGTCCATCAGCTTCAAGCTGCGCGACGCCCAAGGCCAGGCGGTGGAATACCTGCATTACATGGCGCCCATCGAGCAGGATGGCGCGCAGTACCTGATGGCCGGCATGCGCCGCACTCCCGCCGAGCCCTTCCAGTACCTGCGCCTGCCGCTGGACGACGACATGAAGCTCGACCGCTTCATGCGTCTGTACGCCGCGCTGCGCAACCCGGCGCTGTACGATGAGATCGCCGCGCGCGCCACCGCCAAGGCGCGCCAGGGCGGCGTGATCGACGGCAAGCTGGCCAGCCAGTTCGGCGACAGCGTCAAGGGTGTGCTGCAGCGTTTCGCCGACGGCGGCTTCGACGGCCTGGAGAAATTCCTGGACGAGCGCGTGCCCGCGGACAAACGCCAGGCGGTGGCGCAGACCTATATCAAGATCCTGCAGGGCGCGGTGATAGACGTGATGGCGGTGGCCGACGAGAAGGCCCATGCGCCGCCACTGAAGGCCGACGCCGCCCACTATCGCTTCCTGCTGGACGGCCTGGTGGCCGCCAGCGGCCTGCACGACTACGGCGCGCCGGTCTTCCTGCAACTGGACGGCTTCGACCAGGTGCAATCGTCCGGCCTGCAGCTGACGCGCTCGCCGGGCAAGACCCTGGTCTACCTGGGATCGGTGTTGCTGGTGCTCGGCATCGTGCTAATGTTCTATGTGCGCGAGCTACGGCTATGGATACGCATTGACGGCCGCCGGCTCAGGGTGGCCATGACCGCCAACCGGCATAACCGCGATCTGGATGCCGACTTCCAGCGTCATCTCGACGCGATCAAACAGCTGACACGGGGAGCATGATGGAACTCGTTAACTCTTCTTACGCCCGCGTGCCGTTCTGGCAACGGCTGAGCCTATGGGACTGGGCCTATGCGCTGCTGATCGCCGCCGCCGCGGCCTACGCCTTCCGCCTCTACCACGCCAATATGGATGTTTATGAACAAGGCATCCTGGCCGGCTCGGCGCTGGGCCTGATCGGCCTGGGCTGGTTCTGGAAAGCCTGGCGCTGGTTTTTCCCGCTGGCGGGCGCCCTGGCCCTGGCGGCCATTCCGCTGTACCAGCATGATCTGGCGCGCGGCCAGCACGCCTTCTGGCTCAAGTACGCGCTGTCCAGCCAATCCGCCATCATGTGGATGTGCACCTTGTTCTTCCTCGCCACCGGCGTCTACTGGACCGCGCTGCTGCGCCGCTCCGACTCGCTGGCGCGCATGGGCAGCGGCCTGACCTGGGCCGCCGCGGTGATGGGCCTGGCCGGCCTGTTCGTGCGCTGGTACGAGAGCTATCTGATCGCCCCGGATGTCGGCCACATCCCGGTGTCCAATCTGTACGAAGTCTTCGTCCTGTTCACGCTGATCACCTCGCTGATGTATCTGTATTACGAGGCTCGCTTCGCCGCGCGCCAGGCCGGCGCGCTGGTGCTGCTGGTGATCAGCGCCGCAGTGGGCTTCATCCTGTGGTACAGCTTCGACCGCAAGGCGCACGAGATCCAGCCGCTGATCCCCGCGCTGCAGTCGTGGTGGATGAAGATACACGTGCCGGCCAACTTCGTCGGCTACGGCGCCTTCTCGCTGGCCGCCATGCTGGGCGTGGGCGAGCTGTTGTCGCTGAAGGGCTGGCTGAAGGATCGCCTGCCCAGCGCCGAGGTGCTGGACGAGATGATGTACAAGGCCATTTCGGTCGGCTTTCTGTTCTTCACCATCGCCACCATCCTGGGCGCGATGTGGGCGGCGGACGCCTGGGGCGGCTACTGGAGCTGGGACCCGAAGGAAACCTGGGCGCTGATCGTCTGGCTGAACTACGCCGCCTGGCTGCATATCCGCCTGGTCAAGGGCTGGCGCGGCGCGCCGCTGGCCTGGTGGGCGGTGATCGGTCTCTTGGTCACCACCTTCGCCTTCCTCGGCGTCAATATGTTCCTGTCCGGCCTGCACTCCTACGGCGGCCTGTAAGCCCATCCGGCTATCCCGTCGCACCGAAGGACCCGGCCCTTGCGCCGGGTCTTTTGCATTTTCCGGGCCTGAGGCGATGGCATTTGGTATCCTTGTAGCGCTTTTTATCGTTTATTTACCGCACAAGGAACGCTTTACACCATCATGGACCTTTCATGGCTGTCCGACCCCGCCGCCTGGCTTGGCCTCCTGACCCTGATCATCCTCGAGATCGTCCTGGGCATAGACAACCTGATCTTCGTGGCCATTCTGGCCGAAAAACTGCCTCCCGAGCAGCGCGACCGCGCCCGCGTCACCGGCCTGTCGCTGGCGCTGGTCATGCGCCTGGGCCTGCTCGCCAGCATTTCCTGGCTGGTCACGCTGACCACGCCGCTGTTTTCGGTCTGGGGCCAGGGCTTCGCCGGCCGCGACCTGATCATGCTGGGCGGCGGCATCTTCCTGCTGTTCAAGGCCACCACCGAGCTGCATGAGCGGCTGGAGGGCGTGGAACACGCCAAGGGCGCCACCCAGCGCGCCTACGCCGCCTTCGCCACCGTCGTCGCGCAGATTCTGGTGCTGGACGCCGTGTTCTCCATCGACTCCGTCATCACCGCCATCGGCATGTCCGAGCACCTGGCCGTGATGATGCTGGCCGTGGTCATCGCCATGATCCTGATGATCGCCGCCAGCAAGCCGCTGACCGCCTTCGTCAACGCCCACCCCACCGTGGTGATGCTGTGCCTGGGCTTCCTGCTGATGATAGGCTTCAGCCTGATCGCGGAAGGCTTCGGCTTCCACATCCCCAAGGGCTATCTGTACGCCGCCATCGGCTTCTCGGTGCTGATCGAGGCCTTCAACCAGGTGTCGCAAGCCAACCGCATCCGCTACCTGAACCGCACCCAGAGCTTCCGCGAACGCACCGCCAACACCGTGCTGAGCCTGATGGGCAGCCGCCTGGCCGACAGCGCCGCCGCCGAAGCCAAACCGGAAACCGGCCCGCAGCCGGTGGAAGACACCGCCTTCGGCCACAACGAGCGCGCCATGATACACAGCGTGCTGACCCTGGCCGAACGCCCCATCCGCGTCATCGCCACCCCCCGCGCCGACATCCACAAGCTGGACCTGAGCCAGCCGGAAGCCTCCCAGCGCCAGGCGCTGCGCGACAGCCCCTACTCGCGCCTGGTGGTGATACGCGATGGCAGCATAGACGAGCCGCTGGGCATCGTCGCGCGCAAGGACCTGCTGGCGCAGCTGCTGGACGGCCGCCCGCTGGACATCGACGCCGCGCTGCGCCAGCCGCTGGTGCTGCCGGAAACCGTCACCGTGCTGAAGGCGCTGGAAAGCTTCCGCCAGCACGCCGCCGACATGGCCTTCGTGGTCAACGAATTCGGCAGCCTGGAAGGCATCGTCACCCAGAAAGACCTGATGGAGGCGATTGCCGGCGAATTCCCGGAAGAGCACGAACGCCATGAGCTGCCGGCCATCGTCGCCCAGCCGGACGGCGGCTACGACGTGGAGGGCAGCCTGGAGCTGGTGACCCTGGAGCAGTACCTGACCCTGGGCGATTTCGAAGACGAAGACTTCCATACCGTGGCCGGCCTGCTGATGGACTGCCTGGAGCGCATCCCGCGCGAGGGCGATGAGATCATCGTCGGCGACTGGAAGCTCTGCGTCACCGCGCAGAAGGGCAACCGCACCGAACGCGTGCTCATCAGCCCGCTGGCCAGCCATGGCGGCGACGAGCTGTAAATCCGACAGCCAGGGCCGGCCACGGCCCTGGTTTCTCTACGTGCTGCGCTGCGAAAGCGGCGCGCTGTACACCGGCGTCAGCACCGACGTGGACCGCCGCTACGCCCAGCACCAGGCCGGCAAGGGCGCGCGCTACACCCGCCTCAATCCGCCCGTCGCCATCGCCTTGGTCGTCGAATACCCGGACCGCTCCGCGGCGCTGCGCGCCGAATACGCTTTCAAGCAACTGTCGGTCGCCGCCAAACGGGATGTTTTGGCGCGGTATGGCCAGGCCGCCTGACCCGATCCAGTCCGTCCTCGCCGACAATTGTGAAGGGTCGTAAAGCGGCGGCCGTTTACAAATATGTACATATGCCTGGCCACACAGCGTTTCCTCCACCCGGCTTATGCTGGTTTCAGGCAATCGTCGCCTGACCCTCAAGCCGGAGAACATTATGAACACGCTCGCTCGCACCGTCCTGTCCGCCACCCTGCTCGCCGCTTGCGGCCTGGTTTTCGCGGGCGCGGCCCAGGCCAATGAAACCCGATGGCAACAACACCACCCGCGCCGCGTCGAGGTCAACAAACGCCTGGCCAATCAGAACAAGCGCATCCACCGGGAAGAGAAAAGCGGCCAGATCAACCAGGCCGAGGCGAACAAACTGCACCGGGAAGACCATAACATCCGCCAGCAAGAGCGCGGCATGGCCAAGCTGGACCACGGCCACCTGAGCAAACAGGATCACAAGACGCTGAATCAGGAGGAAAACGGGGTCAGCCGACAAATCAAAAACGGCGGCTGACGCGCTGACTGCCTTGCGCCGCCGGCCAAGCCGCCTTGCCGGCGCGCGCCTCCCCCCGCCGTCACCCGGCCTTGCCTGCGCTTGCGCCGGCAAACCGCCAAGCTGTGGGTAAAATAACTCCCTGCCCTTTTTCTGTGGATAACATCCCCCAGCGAAACCGCGCTGCACCCAAACGCCCCGCAGAAAAATTTTGCGCGCGACGCGGACACCACCCGCTCAAGACTGCGCGAACAAGGCCTCCGCCTCGGCGAAGCCGTAATGGTGTTCCGTCATGGCCGTCCAAACACCCGCTCTCGCTTCCTCCGCCATGCGCAGCGCCAGGCCCATCGCCGCCAGCATGGGGCCGACGCCCAGGCTGACCCGGGCAACCCCGACATCGAACCAGCCGGACGCGCCGGGCACGCCGGGCAGGGCCATCAGGTTCAGCGGGCCACCCAGATCCGCGGCGAGCCGCCGCGCCTCCTCCACGTCCGCCAGGCCAGGAGCGAACACCATGTCCGCGCCGGCCGCCAGATAGGCCTTGCCGCGCGCCAGCGTCTCGGCGAAACGCAGCTCGTCATCCAGGCCCAAGTCCAGCAAATAGGTGTCGACGCGGGCATTGATCCACAGCGGCGCGCCCAGCGCGTCGGCGGCCTGCCTCGCGGCCGCCAGCCGCTCGCATTGCGCCGCGATGGCGAACAAGGGCTGCGGCAGCGCGCCATGGCCATTGTCCTCCAGGTTGACGCCCACCGCGCCGGCCTCCAAGGCGCCGCGCACCGTCAACGCGACCTCATGCGGCGGCAAGCCATAGCCGGCTTCGATATCGGCGCTGACCGGCACGCCCACGCTGCGCACGATGGCGGCGATCTCCCGCAGCATGGCCTCTCGCCCCAACCGCTGGGCATCGCCCACGCCCCTCGCATAGGCGATGCCGCCGCTGGTGGTGGCGATGGCGGGATGGCCGGCGGCCTCGAACAAGCGGGCGCTGGCGGCGTCCCAGGCGCAGGGCAGCAACAAGCGGCCCTGCTGATTGAGTTGGCGAAACGATTGAAAGACGGACTGCGGCGCGATCATGGCGGCTCCTGGTGTGAAAACGCCGCCATCTTCGCCGGCCGCGGCCCGCCAGGCTGGCGGAAATCGGACCCGGACACCCCTGGGATGCTGGTCCGAAAAGCGCTGGCCCGCCGCCACGTTTGGCGCGATCATCGCGCCATGGAACTCGATCCCGATTTTTGCCACCGCGCCCTGGCCAGCCGCGACGCCCGCTTCGATGGCCGCTTCTTCATCGGCGTGCGCAGCACCGGCATTTACTGCCGGCCCATCTGCCCGGCCCGCACCGCCAAGCGCGAGAACATCCTGGTCTACCCCACGGCGGCGGCGGCGCAGGAGGCCGGCTTCCGCCCCTGCCTGCGCTGCCGGCCCGAGGCCGCGCCGGACTCCGGCGCCTGGCGCGGCGTGGCCAACAGCGGCCACTCCCACACCGTGGCGCGCGCGCTGGCCTTGATCGAGCGAGGCGCCTTGGACGAGGCGGGGCTGGAAAGCCTGGCGGACAAGCTGGGCGTGGGCGAGCGGCAGCTGCGGCGCGTGTTCTCGCGCCACGTCGGCGCATCGCCGTTGGCGGTGGCGCAAACGCGGCGCGTCTTGCTGGCCAAGCAGCTGATACATGAGACCCGGCTGCCGCTGACCGACATCGCCTTCGCCGCCGGCTTCGGCAGCGTGCGGCGCTTCAACGAAGTATTTCAGCAGTTGTATCAACGGCCGCCCGGCGCACTGCGCCGCGACGCCGACGCGGCGGACGCCTCCGCCGACCATATCAGCCTGCTGCTGCGCTATCGGCCGCCCTATCACTGGCCGGCCATGCTGGCGCATCTAAAGGACCAGGCCGCGCCGGGTTTGGAAATCATAGACCGGGAGCGATACATCCGCGCCATCGCGCTGGACGGCGCATGCGGCGTGCTGACGGCGGCGCACGCGCCGGAAAAGCGCGCGCTGCGAATCGATATTCACTTCCCGCACTTGCGCGTCCTGCCGCGGCTGCTGGCCCGGATCAAGGCCTTGTTCGACCTGGCGGCGGACCCGGAGCCGATAGAAACCCAACTGGCGGAAGACCCGCTGCTGGCGCGGCGGATTGCGATGCAGCCGGGCTTGCGGCTGCCCGGCGTTTGGGATGGCGGGGAAATCCGTTTCCGCCGGCTGTCCCCGCCGGACAAGCAGGCGTGGCTGGACGCGCATGGCCTGCCGCTGGCCCATCCGGCGTTTCCGGAGCTGCGCTACGCGCTGCCGGAATCGGATGAGGCCATGCCGGAGGAGGAGACGGATACCGTGCCGCTTGGCTTGGACTGGAGGGCGCTGCTGCGGGCCTGGGAGGGCGACGCGGCGGACCTGTCGCCCGCCCGCCTGGATAGCTGGCGCCCCTGGCGCGCCTACGCCGTCCAGCACCTGCTGCCTCGCGCTTGAGATAGCGCCTGGCCAGCCTGCGCCGAGTCCGCTTGACCGGATTCCCCTGTTCCCGGTCGCGCCGGCAGTTTGCGATATCGCGCAAGACAGCCGCCTGCAACATATGCGGCCGGGTACGACGCGACAAGGCGGCTATGGGTCTAGATGGCGGCCAGCGCGTTGATCGCTTGGGGAAAGTCAGGCGCGGTTTACCGTGCCGCTGGCCGCAAGCGTGGAGCCGTTGTTCGCGGCGCGTTCTGCCTGGCCGCCGCGGAAGACTTTGCTAGCGCTTGTCCGATCCCACTAAAATGACATGGGCTTGCCTTGCGCTCGCCGCGCCGACTTCGCCTTGGGATCGATCATGAAAACCGAACCTTGCCAGCACTGCCAACAAAACGAAGCGCTCGACTTTGCCTTCACCATGGCGTTCCAGCCCATCGTGGACATCGAACGCCGCGAAATCTTCGCCTATGAGGCCTTGGTAAGGGGCATGCAGGGAGAGGGGGCGGAGCAGGTACTGGCCAGGGTCGATGACGCCAACCGCTACCGCTTCGATCAGGCCTGCCGCATCCTGGCGGTGGAGTGGGCGGCGCGCCTGGGCGTGACGTGCTACGTCAGCATCAACTTTCTGCCCAACGCGGTATACCAGCCGGCCACCTGCATCCGCGCCACGCTGGCAGCGGCCAAGCGGCATGCCTTCCCTACCCACCAACTGATTTTTGAAGTGGCGGAACAGGAACAGGTGCGCGACCGCCAGCATCTGCAATCCATCTTCACGGAGTACAAGCGCCAGGGCTTTCTAACCGCGATCGACGATTTCGGCGCCGGCTATGCCGGCCTCAGCCTGCTGGCCGAATTCCAGCCCGATCTGGTCAAGCTGGACCTGGGCCTGATTCGCGGCATCCACCAGGACCGGGTCAAGCAGGCCATCGTCCACGGCAACGTCGGCGTATGCCGCGAGCTGGGCATCACCGTGATCGCGGAAGGCGTGGAAACGCGCGAAGAACTGGACTGGCTGCGGCAATGCGGCATCCGCCATTTCCAGGGTTTCCTCTTCGCCCGCCCCGCGATCGAGGCCCTGCCGGAAATCCACTGGCCTTGACTGGCGCCGGCCCAGGCCCCGGCCGGCCACCCTGGCGCAAAACTTACAGCCGGTTCAGCACCTGCTTGGCTTTTAGCGCGGCATCGCTCTTGGGATAGAGCTTGATCAGCCGACGGTAAGTATTCTTGGCCTGGTCCACTTGCCCCAGATCGCGCTGGCAGTTGCCGATATTGCGCAGCGCGTCCGGCGCGAAATGATTGGTCGGATACTGTTCGACGAAACGGCGGTGGATCTCGATGGCGGCGTCGTACTGGCGCAGCGCGGTATGGGCCACGCCCAGCCAGTAGCTGGCCTCCGCCGCTTGCGGCGCCTGCGGGTTTTGCTGGAGGAAGGCGGCCAGCGCGTTGATCGCGTTGGGGAAGTCGCGCGCGCGCAGGAGATTCAGCGCCTTGTCGTAGTCAGGCGCGGTCTGGCTGTCGCCGGCGGCTGCCTGCTGCTGGGCGGCGGCCGGTTGCGAGGCGTCCTGCTTGCCGCTGCCCTCCAGCTTGCTCAGGCGGCCGTCCAGATCGTTGTACAGGTCGTTCTGGCGCTTTTGCGTGGTCTGCAGATTGTAGTTCAGCACTTCAACGTCGCCGCGCAGCTTGGCGACTTCGGCTTTCAGCCTTTCCACCTCGTTGACCATTTCCAGCAATTTGTCGTTGGACAGCTTGCTTTCCACCGCGGCGATGCGGGTCGTGGCCTGCTGGTTCACCATGTCCAGCTGGCGTCGGGTGGCTTCCAGGTCACTGGTGCTGGCGCAGCCGGCCAGCGTCAACAGCAGGGCGCTACTGATGGCGATGCGGTTCATGGGCGTTCCGATGGATGAAGAATGCCGGACATCATAGCGGCTGTGCCGCCGCTTGGCATCCGGCTGGTGCAAACCAAAACGGGCGGCCATCCGGCCGCCCGCGACAGGCGCTTACTGGCCCTGGTAGACGATGTCGGCGCGACGGTTCTCGGCGTAGTCGGCCTCGGTGTGGCCCATCGCCTTCGGCTTTTCCTTGCCGAAGCTGACGGCTTCCAGTTGCTGTTCCTTCACGCCCAGCACTTCCATGGCATGCTTGACGCTTTCGGCGCGGCGCTGGCCCAGGGCCAGGTTGTACTCGCGGCTGCCGCGGGCGTCGGTGTTGCCCTGGATGATCACCTTCTGGGCGTCATGGCCCTTCAGGTAGTCGGCGTGGTTGGACACGGTGACCTTGCCGGCGCCGTCGATGGCGGAGGAGTCGAAGGCGAAGTAGACGCTGCGCTTGGCCAGCGGGCTGTTCGGGTCATGCAGCGGGTCCATCGCCACATTGCCGGTGTTGCTGCCGGAGGTCGTCGGCGCCTGAGTCACCGGCGCCTGGGCGACCGGAGCGGCCGGGGTTTCGGCCGGCTTGGTGCTGGCGCAGGCGGCCAGCAGGGTAGCGACTGCAGAGGCAAGTGCGAGTTGTTTCAGTTTCATCTTGTGGCTCCCGATCAAGGATTATTGAATGGACCCCATGCCGGGTCCTGTACATCACCATTGAGCACTGCCAGTTTCACCTTGCTGCTGCCGTCGGCGCTAGCCGCGTACAGCACGCTCTTGCCGCCGACATCGCTGGAATACAGCACCATGCTGCCATTGGGCGCGAAGCTGGGGCGCTCGCTGTAACTTCCATCTGACAATAAACGAGTGTCATTAGTTGCCAGGTCTTGCGACATCACGCGGAAATTGCCGGCCGAACGACGGATATAGACCAGGGTCTTGCCGTCCGGAGACAACTTCGGCGAAACATTATAGTTACCGTCCCAAGTAACGCGCTGGGCATCGCCGCCGTTTACCGGCACGCGATAGATTTGCGGGCCGCCGCTGCGGTCCGACACGAAGTAGATCATGGAGCCGTCGGGACTGAAGGCCGGCTCGGTGTCGATTCCTCCGTTATACATCAGCCGGCGCGGCGGACCGCCCAGCATATTTAATATATATATCTGAGAGTTGCCGCTGGTGGTCAGCACCACGGCCAGCCGGCTGCCGTCCGGGCTCCAGGCCGGCGCGGAATTGCTGCCCTTGAAATTGGCCACGGCGCGGCGCTGGCCGGTGGCCAGGTCCTGCACCCACACCACCGGCTTCTGGCTGGCGAAGGAGACGTAGGCGATGTGGCGGCCGTCCGGGCTCCAGCTGGGGGAGATGATGGGCTCGGTGGAGCGCAGTATGGTCTGGCTGCGCTGGCCGTCCACGTCGGAAATCTGCAGCGCGTAGCTGCGGCCGGATTTCAGCACATAGGCCAGGCGGGTGTTGAAGAAGCCCTTCTGCCCGGTGATGGCCTCGTAGATCAGGTCGGCGATGGCGTGCGCCACCTGGCGGCTGCGGTCCGGCGTGACGGTGAACTCGGCCCCGGCCAGCTGCTTCTGCTGCGACGCGTCCATCAGGCGGAAGCTGATCTTCAGTTGCCCCCCGGCGGCGTTTTCCACCTTGCCGATGGCGATGGACTGCGCTCCGGCGGCCTGCCACAGCGGGTAGTGGATGTCAGCCGGCTCAAACGGCGTATCTGCGACGGTGGACGGATCCACCAGCCGGAAGGCGCCGGATAGCGCCAGGTCGTTGCGGATCACCGGCGTCAGATTGCCCTGGGTGGGGGCTTCGTCCTTGAACGGCAGCACGGCAATGGCGTGGCGGCTGGCACCGCCGCCTATGATTTCGATGTTCAGTTCGGCGCGGGCGGTGCCGGCCAGCAGCATCGCCGCCAGCAGCGCCCCTCGCAACAGGGCTTTCAAACTCGGCATGTCTTCCTCAGGGCTGTGTCACACCGGCCGCTCAATGCGGCCGGAACGTCAGGGTAAACGTCCGGTAGCCATCGTTGAAATTGGCCCCGGCCGGTAATTTGGGGAAGGTCTTGGCCTCCCATACCGCACGCTGCACCGCGTCGTCATAGGCCGCCACGCCGCTGCTTTTCACGAGTTGCACGGACTTCACTTCCAGCGTGGGCAGCAGCGTCACGCGCAGCACCGCGGCGGGGTTGCCGCTTAAATTGGGCGGAACTTGCACCAGCGGCGTCACCTTGGCCTTGACCTTGTCTATCCAGCCGGCGCTGACGCCGGAGCCGTTGACCGCGCCGCCGGCGATGCCGTGCGGACTGCCGGCCTGGTCGCTGCGCGCATTGGGCTTGCCGCTGGTGCGCGTGCTGTCCAGGCTGGACAGCAAGTCATCCGCCGCCGGGTCGTAGGCTTTCGCCGTTTTATGACCGTGCTTGGCCGCGGGCGGCGGCGGCGGTTTGATGGCTTTCTTTTCCTCTACCGGCTTCGGCTTGGGTTCGGGTTTGGGCTTGGGTTCCGTTTTTTTCGGCTCAGGCTTGGGCTCGTGCTTCTTCGGCTCAGGCTTAGGCTCGTGCTTCTTCGGCTCAGGCTTGGGCGCTTCCATCGGCTTGGGCTTTTCTTCCGGCTTCGGCTTGGGCGCTTCCTTCTTGCCCAGATTGACCTCGGCCGGGGGCGCCTGGACCACGGGCGGCGGCGCTGGCGCCGGGGTCGGCGCCACGGTCACCGGGGCGGCGACGGGCGGCGGCGGCGGCGCCGTGGTCCACAGCTCCAGCGCCAGGGGCGCGGGGCTGGGCGGCGGCGTGGTTTGCAAACCGCCCCACAGCAGCAAGCCGATCACCGCGGCGTGAAATAGCGCCGACGCGATCAGCGACCATGGCCGCAGCGAACTGGACGGTTGCGCGCTCATTGCTTGGGCGTTTGCTTCACGGTCAGCGCCACGCGCTTGATGCCGGCCTGGTGCAGACGATCGGCTATCTTCACCACCTCGGCATACTTGAGGTTGGCGTCGGCCGAAATGGCCACCGGCCGCTGCGCGCCGGCCAGCAGGGTTTGCAGTTGGCTGGCCAAGTCGTCCAGCGAGTCGATGCGGGTTTTCTGCTCCCCGTCCACCAGCTCTATCTTGCCGGCGGCATCCACCGTGACTTCGATCGGCCGCACGTCGATGGCCGGCGCCTCGGACACGCTGGGGACATCAATCACGCCGGGCGTGAACATCGGGGCGGTAACCATGAAAATCACCAGCAAGACCAGCATCACGTCGATATAGGGCACGACGTTCATCTGGTTCATCTGGCGGCGGGGACGGCGGTTTAGCATGACGGATTCAGGCTCGGCTCGGTCAAACGATCATCATAGCATCGTCACTTCTAACGATGCTGAGGCCAAAAGGTTTCAGAGTGTTTGCAATTCGCGAAAGTTCTTCCGCCGCGTTCAGCGCCGGGTGCATAGCGTCAGGCCATCGCCTATCGGCAGCACGCACATGTGGACGCGCGCGTCGGTCTTCAGGCTGGCGTTGAATGCATGCACCAGGTGCACGCCGGGCGGGTCTTGCGGCTTGGGGTCCACCACGCGGCCGGACAGGAAGATATTGTCGATGGCGATGACGCCGCCGGGCCTCACCAGCTGCAGGCAGGCTTCGTAATAGTCGCGGTAGCCCGGCTTGTCGGCGTCGATGAAGGCGAGGTCGAAGCTGCCGGCGCGCCCCTGCGCCAGCAGCTCGCGCAGCGTGGCCAGCGCAGGCTGCAAGCGCAGGTCTATGCGATCGGCCACGCCGGCCTTGGCCCAGTATTCCCGGGCGACGGCGGTGAAGGTTTCGCTGACGTCGCAGGCCACCACCTGGCCGTCTTCCGGCATGGCCAGGGCCACGGTCAGCGCGCTGTAGCCGGTGAACACGCCGATCTCCAGATAGCGGCGCGCGCCGATCAGCCGCGCCAGCCAGCCCATGAACTGGCCCTGGTCCGGCGAGATCTGCATCTTGGCCAGGCGGTGGCCGGCGGTGAATTCGCGCAGTTCGCGCTGCGCCGGGTGCTCGGTCACGGCGATATCGAACAGGTAAGCGGAAAGGGCGCTGTCAAGCGCGACGGTGTGGCGGGTCATGTACGGGCTTCCAGAATGACAAAACGCCCGCGAGGGGCGTTGGATGCGAGCCGGCCGGCGCTTATTCCGGCTGGTAGACGTAAGGCTTTTGCGGCACGCGGGATTCTTTCCAGCGGCGCTGATCGTCCAGGCTGACCTCGCGGTCCCACAGCGTCAGACGCAGTTCGCGGCGCTGGCTGTCCACTTCCGGATGTTGCTCCAGGAAGCCGTTCATGAATTTGGTGAATTCGGACTGGTACATCGTCCCTACCCCTGATGGATGGATGCCGATAGTTTAAACGAATACGACGGCGACCGCCACGCCGCCTCACCGCGTTTCCTCCTCACGCAGCAGGCACTCGATGCGCTTGTCCGGCACCAGCCACATCAGCGCCACCGCCAGATACAGCGCCCCGGCCAGCCAGGCATGCCACCAGGCCAGGGCGATCGCCAGCAGGTAGATCACCGGGGACAGCTTGCCCTTGAAGTCGCCGCCCAGCGCTTCGGCCAGGCGGGTGCGGTTGCCGGGCAGGCACAGCAGGGCCTGCTGCATGATCCACCAGGCGATGGCGCACATCAGCAGCACGCCGCCATACAGCGCCACCGGCAGCGGCGCGTAGTGGTTCTCCCCCATCCAACCGGTGACGAAAGGAATCAGCGACAGCCAGAACAGCAGGTGCAGATTGGCCCACAGCACGCGGCCGTCTATGCGGTGGGTGGCGTGATAGAAATGGTGGTGGTTGTTCCAATAGATGCCTACGTAGACAAAGCTCAGCACATAGCTCAGAAACACCGGCAGCAGCGGCGCCAGCGCCGGCCAATCCGCGCCGTGCGGCACTTTCAGCTCCAGCACCATGATGGTGATGATGATGGCGATCACGCCGTCGCTGAACGCCTCCAGCCGGTTCTTGCCCATATCGTTCTCCTAGATGGCTTCAATCCGCCGCCCGACGGTAAGGCAGGCGGACGCGCGTGCGGTAGCGCTCGCCATGCCGCTCGCCGGTCAGGCTGGCCTCGGCGTCGAAAAACAATTCCAGCCGCTCCCGCAGATTGGACAGGGCCATGCCGCTGCCCACGCGGCCCCCGTCCTCCGCGGCCGGCACCGGGTTGTCCAGCGTCAGTTCCAGCTGGCTGCCGGCCAAACGCGCCGACACGTCGATCGCCACCTCGCCGGCCAGCCGCTCCGCGCCGTGATACACGGCATTCTCCACCAGCGGCTGCAGGATCAGCGGCGGCAGCGCGGCATCCAGCGGCGCCTCCAGCCGCCAGCGCACTTGCAGCCTGGGCCCCAGCCTCACCGACTCTATCGCCAGATACATCCGCGCCAGCTCCACCTCGCGCGCCAGCGTGGAGGCGCGCGCCGGGTCCGCCATCTGGGCGCGGAACAGCTCGGCCAGGTTTTCCAGCACCCCCTCGGCCTGGGCCGGCTGCTGTCGGATCAGCGCAATGGCGGCGTTCAGGCTGTTGAACAGGAAGTGCGGCCGGATGCGCGCCTGCAGCGCCGCCAGCCTCGCATCGGCCAAGGCCGGCGACAAGGCCCGCTGCCGTAGCGATAGATAATGCAGCCCTGCCGCCGCCGCCAGCATGGCCAGCAGCGGCGCGGCCGGAGCCGGCGGCGTGGCGTCGCGCAGACACCAGCCGCATCCGGCAAAACAAGCCCCAACCAGCGCCAGCGCCCACCACGCGCCGCGCCGTCGCCGCGTCAGCCGCGGTCCCGCCAACGCCAGCAGCGCCAAGGACAGCAAACTGCCCGGCACCAGGGCCAGCGCGGTCTGCAGCCAGCTCCACAACGGATCCGGCCGGCTCCAGGCCAGCAGGCCATCGCCCAGCAGCAGCGCCAGCGGCAACAGCAAGGCGCGCAGCATCACGCCCAGATTGCGAAAGTCCGGTAACGGCATCATCGGTGCATCAGTCGTGGGCGGCATGCGGCGATCATAGCAAGTCGGACGGCATGGCGACATGTAGATTGATATCAATCAAGACAAATCATGGGCAAACCATTCGCCCCATGTATAACTTTAGAGAATGCTGACAACGAGGTGAGTCCGCGATGAAAGCCCTGCCGGCGCTGCTATTGGCATTGTGCGTCTGGGCCGGCGCCGCCCCGGCCGCCGAGCTGCAGATCTCCACCGGCGAATACGCGCCCTGGTGCGGCGAACGTTTGCCCGCGCAGGGCTTCGTCAGCCGGGTGGTGCGCGAGGCCTTCGCCCGCGAAGGCGTGCAGGTGCGCTTCCGCTTCATGCCTTGGGCCAGGGCGTTGGAAGCCTTGCGCA
Source organism: Chromobacterium paludis (assembly GCF_008275125.1). NCBI lineage: Bacteria > Pseudomonadati > Pseudomonadota > Betaproteobacteria > Neisseriales > Chromobacteriaceae > Chromobacterium > Chromobacterium paludis. The sequence continues at coordinate 3,864,282 of NZ_CP043473.1, read as the reverse complement.
ACGGCGATGTCCAGGCCAGCTCGTTCTGGTTCGACGATCCGGTCAAGGCCAAGGAATTCCTGTACAGCGCGCCACTGTCCGAACACCGCGAAATGCTGTTCCACCGCAAGGACCTGGCCATGCCGCGCTGGCAAAAACTGCGCGACCTGAGCAGCCTGCGCTTCGGCGCCACCCGCGGCTACACCTACACCCCGGAGTTTCGCCAGCTGGAAAAGCAGGGCGCGCTATCGGTGGAAGAGGCCAACGACGACAAGACCAATCTGCTGAAGCTGCTGGCCGGGCGCATCGACATCTTCCCGCTGGATGAATTCACCGGCTGGCAGCTCTTGGCCTCCGACGCCTTCCCGCCTGGCGCGCGCGACCTCGTCACCACGGAGAATCGCCCGTTCAGCGCGCATTACGGCCATCTGCTGATGCAGCGCTCGCCGCGCAACGCGCAATGGATGGCCAAGTTCAACGCCGGCCTGGCCAAATTGCGCGCCGACGGCACCCTGGATCGCTTCAAGCTGGACCTGTATCGCGGCTCGGGGCAGTAGACCACCGCTGATCCAGCGCAAACCGCGGCGATTGCTGCGGTTTTCCCGGCTTTACACCGGCGCCGCGCGCGGCATACGGTCATCCCTTCACTGGGCGGTCACAGGCAATTCAGACGCCGCTGTCATATTTATTACATCCGCTTCCGCTTCAATCGAATCAGATCCGATGGGCACTGCACCCTGTCCAGTCTGTCAGACGATATACGGTAGCCAATATATGGCTTGCATAATGCACTGCAGCATGCTTTTAATATTTTTCAAACGTCCGTTCGAAAGCGCCGCGCACGGCCGTTCAAGATCCTGATTTCCCTATCCATTCGCAGGAGATTCTGAGATGCAAATCGCCATTCCAGCCGAAAGGCTGGCCGGAGAGCACCGTGTCGCGGCCACGCCGGAGACGGTGAAGAAACTGGTCGCCGCCGGCCACGCCGTCTCGGTGCAGGCGGGGGCCGGCCTGGCCGCCGCCATTCCCGATGCCGCTTACGCGGACGCCGGCGCCGCCATCGCCCCGCAACGCCAGCCGCTGCTGGCCGCCGCCGACATCGTGCTGTGCGTGCGCGCGCCGGAGGCCGACGACATCGCCGCGTTGAAAGCGGGCGCGGTCATCGTCGGCATGTTGTCGCCCTACCACAACCCCTTGCTGCCGCAGCTGGCCGCGCGCGGCGTCTCCGCCTTCGCGCTGGAGCTGTTGCCGCGCACTACGCGGGCGCAGAGCATGGACGTGCTGTCCAGCCAGAACAATATCGCCGGCTACAAGGCCGTGCTGCTGGCCTGCCAGTATTACCCGCGCTTCATGCCCATGCTGATGACCGCCGCCGGCACGGTGAAGGCCGCCCGGGTCCTGGTGCTGGGCGTGGGCGTGGCCGGCCTGCAGGCCATCGCCACCGCCAAGCGGCTGGGCGCGGTGGTGGAGGCCTACGACGTTCGCCCCGCCACCCGCGAGCAGGTGGAGTCGCTAGGCGCCAAGTTCGTCGAAGTGCCGATGAGCGAGGAAGAGAAGGCAGCCAGCTCCGGCGTCTACGCCCGCGAGATGACGCCCGAGTTCCTGGCGCGGCAGAACGAGTTGCTGGCCAAGCGCGCCGCCGCCGCCGACATCGTCATCACCACCGCCCTGATTCCGGGCAAGCCGGCGCCGCGCCTCTTGTCCGCCGCCGCCGTGGCCGGCATGCGGCCCGGCTCCGTCATCGTGGACCTGGCGGCCGAGGCTGGCGGCAACTGCGAGCTGACCCGCGCCGGCGAGGCGCATCTATCCGACAACGGCGTGCACCTGGTGGGGCTGGCCAATCTGCCCGCCATGCTGGCGGCGGACGCCTCCAGCCTGTACGCGCGCAATCTGCTGACCTTCCTCGGCCTCTTGCTGAGCCCGGAAGGCCTGAAGCTGGACCTGGACGATGACATCGTCGCCGCCACCCTGGTCGCGCACCAGGGCGAGCAACGCTTCGGCGCGCCGGCCAAACCGGCCGCCGCCGCCCAAACCGACAAGGAGCCGCACCATGGTTGATCCCTTCCTCACCAGCCTCACCGTCTTCGTGCTGGCCGTCTTCGTCGGCTACCACGTGGTATGGAACGTCACGCCCGCGCTGCACACCCCGCTGATGGCGGTGACCAACGCCATCTCCGGCATCATCATCGTCGGCGCCATGCTGCAGGTGGTGGATATCAACGGCCAGCAAATCACCCTCACCTCGGTGCTGGGCGCCATCGCCATCTTCCTGGCCAGCATCAACATCTTCGGCGGCTTCCTGGTCACCCAGCGCATGCTGGACATGTTCAAGAAAAAGAACAGGGGTTAAACGATGCAGAATATTTCCGCGGTTCTCTACCTCGTCGCCGCCGTACTGTTCATCCTGGCGCTGAAGGGGCTGTCCAGCCCGGCCTCGGCGCGGCGCGGCAACCTGTACGGCATCGTCGGCATGGCCATCGCCGTGCTCACCACCTTGCTGATCCTGGACAAGCCGGTGCTGGCGCTGATCGCCGGCGCCATCGCCGCCGGCGCCGTCATCGGCGGCTGGAAGGCGCGCACGGTGGAAATGACCGGCATGCCGGAGCTGGTGGCGGCCATGCACTCGCTGGTGGGCCTGTCCGCCGTGCTGATCGCCGTCGCCGCCATCTTCCACGCCGGCGTGGAGCACACGCCGGTGCAGAAGGTGGAGCTGTTCATCGGCGCCTTCATCGGCGCCATCACCTTCACCGCCTCGGTCATCGCCTACGGCAAGCTGTCCGGCCGCTTCGGCGCCAAGGCCGTCAGCTTTTCCGGCCAGCACCTGCTGAACCTGACCCTGGCGCTGGCCATGGTCGGCTTCGGCATCGCCTATTTCGCCACCGACAGCCAGGCCGCCTTCCTCGCCATGCTGGCCGTCGCGCTGGTATTGGGCGTGACGCTGATCATCCCCATCGGCGGCGCGGACATGCCGGTGGTGGTGTCCATGCTGAACAGCTACTCCGGTTGGGCGGCGGCCGGCATCGGCTTCACCCTGAACAACCCGGTGCTGATCATCGCCGGCGCCTGCGTCGGCTCGTCCGGCGCCATCCTGTCCTACATCATGTGCAAGGCGATGAACCGCTCCATCGTCAGCGTGCTGCTGGGCGGCTTCGGCGCCGAGGCGGCGGCCGGACCGGCGGCGGGCGACGGCGCGGCCAAGTCCTACAAGGCCGGCAGCGCCGAGGACGCCGCCTTCCTGATGGCCAATGCCGACCAGGTGGTGATCGTGCCCGGCTACGGCCTGGCGGTATCGCGCGCCCAGCACGCGCTGCAGGAGTTCGCCGAGCTGCTGCATGAGAAAGGCGTCGGCGTCCGCTACGCCATCCACCCGGTGGCCGGCCGCATGCCTGGCCATATGAATGTGCTGCTGGCCGAGGCCGAAGTGCCCTACGAGCAGGTGCTGGAGATGGAGGAAATCAACGCCGACTTCTCCACCACCGACGTGGTGCTGGTGATAGGCGCCAACGACGTGGTCAACCCGGCGGCGCAGAAGGACAAGGCCAGCCCGATTTACGGCATGCCCATCCTGGAAGCGCACAAGGCGCGCAACGTGATCGTGGTCAAACGCTCCATGAACGCGGGATACGCCGGGCTGGACAATGAGCTGTTTTACATGGATAAAACCATGATGGTGTTCGGCGACGCGAAAAAAGTGGTGGAAGACCTACTGAAAAACGCCGTACATTGACCACGCCGCCCGCGGTCCACACGCCCGCCGCTGGCGGGCGTTTCGCTTCTTCGCTCGATAAGAACAGGAGACCGCATGCCCACCCTCAGCGCCCTTCTCGTCAGCGGCAGCATGATACTGCCCAGCCAAGCCCTGCCAGACCTGCAACACACCGAATGGCGGCTGCAAGCGCCCGCCCAGTCCGCCCCCCTGCCCACCTTGAGCATCGCCGACAACCGCCTCAGCGGCTTCGCCGGCTGCAATCGCTTCACCCTGGGAATCGACCAGGACGGCAAACATCAGGTCGCCACCACGCGCATGGCGTGCGCGCCGGAGGTGATGCAGCGCGAACAGGCGCTGCTGAAATTCCTGGCCGCGCCCTTCCGCCTGCTGCCATCGGAAAACCGCCAATCCCTGACCCTGCAGGCCGGCAAAACCGCCTACCGCTTCCTGCGCGTCGCCGCGGGCGCGACTGCCGCTTACCCCGCCCCTGCCGCCAGTCCGGCCCCGACGGCGCAAGCCGCGCCAAGCGCCTTGCGTCCCGAAGTCGGCGAACAATACTGGTATGTCAGCAGCGGCACCTGCGTAGCCGGCGCCTGCCTGCGACTGCGCAGCCGGGAGGACCAACCCTGGCTCGACTACGACGGCTCGATCTTGGGCTTCCAGCCGCAGCCGGGACACAGCTACTACCTGAAACTGCAAGGCGAGCCGGCCGCCGACGGCGGACATCCCACCTTGCAGCTGGTCAGGGTGATCTATCAGGAAACGGCGGCGCCGCTAGCGGACTGAGGGAACCGCGGCGTCCCTCTCGCGTCCTATCCTATTTACATTAGGAAATCATGATGCGCATGAGTCTGATCGCGCCGACGCTGGCCGCCGTCGTTTTGGCCGGCTGCGCCGCCACGTCCCCCGTCCGCGTCGCGGACGCCCCCACGCTGTCCCAACTTCAGGGCGAGTGGCGCCAAGTGGACGCCGGCCCCGCCGCCGCCAAGCTGCAAATAGACGGGCAGCGCCTGTCCATCCGCGCCGGCTGCAACGGCATGTTCGGCCCGGCCGCGCTGGAAAACGGCAAGCTCAGCGCCAAGCCGCTGGCCGCCACCATGATGATGTGCCCGCCGGAAGCGATGCAGCGCGACGCCGCGCTGAGCCGCCAGCTGGAAGCCGGCATGCCGGTCAAGCTGGCGCGGGGCCAACTGCTGCTGGGCGAGGGCAAGGACGCCATGCGCTTCGAGAAGCTGCCGCAGGGCGAGATCAAGTTCATCTACGTCGCCGCCGAGCGCAAGCCATGCAGCGGCGTGGCGCCCATGCAGTGTCTGCAGGTGCGCGCCGACAAGAACCAGCCGTGGCAACTGCATTACGGCGAAATCGAGGGCTTCCAGCCCGAACCGGGCGTGGCCTACCGCCTGCGCATCAAGGAAGTGAAGGTGGACAATCCGCCAGCCGACGCCTCGTCCATCCGCTGGATACTGGACATGGTGGTGGAGCAGGAAGTGGTGAACAAGCCCTGAGGACCTGTTCCCATTCTGCTTGGCATGATTTGAAGCGGTAGGGCGGGCAGGGCCTGCTGCCTGCCCGCCCGACAGCTGCATGGATGCGTCCAAAACGGATCACCGCCCCCGCTCTGCTACAATCGCGGCATTGAAATTGCAGGAGGCCGCCATGAGCCTGATTCCCGAAATCAAACCCCAGCAATCGCTGGAGCTGCTCAAAGAGCTGCACATCCTCACCCGCGACGGCAAGATCAACCAGGACACCCGCCGCAAGCTGAAGCAGGTTTACCACCTGTACCAGTTCATCGAACCCTTGATGGCCGACGTGCTGGACAAGAAAGGCGCAATGACGCTGGCCGACCACGGCGCCGGCAAGTCCTACCTCGGCTTCATCCTGTATGACCTGTTCCTGAAGGACAAGGCCGCCGGCCAGGTCTACGGCGTGGAAACGCGGCAGGAGTTGGTGGACAAATCGCGAGAGCTGGCCGAGCGCCTGGGATTCGAGCGCATGGGCTTCCTGAACCTGACCGTGGAACAGTCCATCACTTCGACCGAACTGCCGGAGCAGGTGGACATCATCACCGCGCTGCACGCCTGCAACACCGCCACCGACGACGCCATCCGTTTCGCCCTGGCCAAGGACGCGCAATACATCGTGCTGGTGCCGTGCTGCCAGGCCGAGGTGGCCTCGGTGCTGCGCCAGAAAAAGAACGAGACCTTCGGCAAGACGCCGCTGTCCGAATTGTGGCGCCATCCCATCCACACCCGCGAGTTTGGCAGCCAGCTGACCAATGTGCTGCGCTGTCTGCAGCTGGAAGCGCGCGGCTACCAGCTGACCGTGACCGAGCTGGTGGGCTGGGAGCACTCGATGAAGAACGAGCTGATCATCGCCAAGAAGACCGGCAAGGGCAAAGCCAGCGCGCGCGAGCGCCAGCTGGCCATCCTGGACGAACTGAACCTGATGGACCTGCGCGAGCGCTTCGCCTACTGAACGCCGCATTCCGCTTTCTTTCGCCGCGCGATTGCCTAAGCTCAAACCTGAACGACGGGAGAGCGCGCATGCAAGTGGCGGAAATCTTCGAAAAGGCGACCGGCAAGCTGCCCATGGTGCCCAAGGTGGTGCAGGAGCTGATGGCCAGCTTCCATCGCAACGATATCAATATCGGCGAGATCACCGACATGGTGATGCATGACCAGGTGCTCAGCGCGCGCGTGCTGCGCCTGGCCAACAGCGCCCGCTTCGGCGGCAGCCGCCGCGTCGGCTCGTTGGACGATGCGGTGCTGCTGCTCGGCTTCGACAACCTCAGGGTGCTGGTGATCGCCTCCGGCATCACCGGCGCCACCCTGGGCATCCCCGGCTTCGACATGCGCGCGTTCTGGCTGCGCAGCTTCGCCATGGCCAATACCGCCAAGCTGCTGTCGCGGCTGTCCGGGCTGGATCCGCAGCTGGGCTACACCTGCGGCCTGCTGTCTAATATCGGCGAACTGGTGCTGTATGTCGCGGTGCCGGATCAGGCGCGCCAAGTGGACCGCATCATCGCCGGCGGCATGGACCGCATCGCCGCCGAACGCATGCTGCTGGGCATGGACCTGACGGTGCTGGGCGCGGAGCTGGCCAGGCGCTGGAATTTTCCGGACGAAATCCAGGAAGCCATCCTGAACCAGCATGACTTGCTGAACGAGGATGCCTCGCCGTTCGCGCTGTTGATCGGCCTGACCAACTGCATCGTCTCCGGCTTCCGCCACGGCATGCCCAGCGAGGAGATGCTGGCCAGCCTGCCGGAACGGGTGCTGGAGCGGCTGAACCTGGAGCGCGAACGCATGGAAAACGCGATAGACCCGTTGCAGCAGTCCAGCACCCTGGTGGACGAGCTGTTCTAAGCCACCTGCTTGCCGCTATGCCGGCTGGCGCAGTTCGCGCCGCAATATCTTGCCGACGTTAGACTTGGGCAGCTCCTCGCGGAACTCGACGTGGCGCGGCACCTTATACGCCGTCAGCTTGTCGCGGCAGAAGCCCAGCAGTTCGTCCGCCTGCAGCGCCGGGTCCTTGCGCACCACCACGATTTTCACCGCCTCCCCGCTGCGCTCGTCCGGCACGCCGATGCAGGCCACCTCGCGCACGCCCGGATGCTGCGCCACCACGTCCTCGATCTCGTTGGGATAGACGTTGAAGCCAGACACCAGCACCATGTCCTTCTTGCGGTCCACCAGCTTGAGCATGCCGTCAACCGTGCGCACGCCGATGTCCCCTGTGGCGAAGAAGCCGTCGGCATGAAACACCTTGGCCGTCTCTTCCGGCCGCTGCCAGTAGCCGGCCATCACCTGCGGCCCACGCACGCACACCTCGCCCGGCTCGCCGTCCGCCACGTCCTCGCCGGCGTCGTTGCGCAGCCTCACCTCGGTGTCCGGCACCGGCAAGCCCACCGTGCCGGTATAGGCCGGATTGGCCAGGGAGTTCACCGACACCAGCGGCGAAGTCTCGGTCAGGCCGTAGCCCTCCAGCAACGTCAGGCCGGTGATCTTCTGCCAGGAATCCGCCACCGCGCGCTGCACCGCCGCGCCGCCGCCGATGGAAACCTTCCAGCCGCTGAAGTCCAGCTTGGCGAAGTCCGCGTGATGCGCCAGCGCATTGAACAGCGTGTTGACGCCGATGAAGGCGTTGACCGGGTATTTGGCCAGCTCCGCCACCATGCCTGGAATGTCGCGCGGATTGGTGATCAGCAGGCTGGTGCCGCCGATGCGATTGACCAGAAAACAGTTCACCGTCAACGCCAATACGTGGTAAAGCGGCAGCGGCGTGGCCACCGCGGCTTGGCCCTCTACCAGGCCCCGGCCCAACACCAGCCGCGCCTGCTCCACATTGGCCAGCAAGTTGCGGTGGCTCAACATGGCACCCTTGGACACGCCGGTGGTGCCGCCGGTGTATTGCAGAATGGCCAGCTCGTCCGCCTGCACCGCCGCGTCGCGCCAGCGCGCGGCTTGACCGGCAGCCAGCGCGCGGCGGAAGGCGATGGCGTCCGGCAGATGATAGGGCGGCACCATTTTCTTGACGTAGCGCACCGCGGCGTTGACCAGCCAGCGCTTGGGCGTCGGCAGCAGGTCGCCCAGCTCGGTCACTATCACATGCTTGAGCGGCGTCTCGGCGCGAGCCTGCTCCACCACGGCGGCGAAATTGGCCGCCACCAGGATGGCGGCCGCGCCGGAGTCGGCCAGCTGATGATGCAGCTCGCGCGCGGTGTACAACGGGTTGACGTTCACCACCACCAGGCCGGCGCGCAGAATGCCATACAGCGCCACCGGGTACTGCAGCAGATTGGGCAGCATGATGGCCACGCGATCGCCGCGGCTCAGCCTCAGGCTCGTTGTCAGGTAATCGGCGAACTGCGCGCTCAAGCGCTGCAGCTCACGGTAGCTGAGGCTGCCGCCCATATTGCGGAAAGCGGGCTGATCCGGATAGCGGGCTGCCGTTTTGGCCAGCATCGCGCCCAAGGACGCGTAAGGCAGGTCGCCCAGCTTGGCGGGTAAATCCGGATGACGGGCAAAGTCCTGCATGTTTCTCCTCCTGTCGCCGCGGCGGCGGGCTTCGCGGCAGGTGACTGTTTTTATGGCGGGGATGCGGGTGAAACGGACGGCATGCGATGCGATGGGACGCCAACCCCGACGTTAATCCATCGTCATCGCAATTTCAATCAAACGTCCGAATCAATGCCGCGAGACCAGGAAGGAAAACAAGCGGACGGGCTGGCTGGCGACCGCTGCGCAAACCGCGCCGCCCGTCGCGGCAAGCCCGGAGAAAGGCTGGCATCGACGCTCCCCCGCCCATCGCCGCGCGGCACGGCATCTTGGAAAAGCGCCTAGCCGGGATGGCCGCTGCGGCGCGGACGCAACAGCGGAGGAAGCCTAGCCGCCGACGCGTATCGCCACCTTGCCGAAGTGGCCCGCCGCGCGCAGATAGGCATAGGCCTGCGCAGCCTGATCGAAATCGAATACCCGGTCGATGGCGGGCCACAAGCGATGCTGGCTCATAAACGCCGACAACTCGGCCAAATGTGCCACCGAGCCCACGGTGACGCCGACGATGTCGGCGTTAATGGTTTGCAAGCGGCTCAAGTCCGGCTTGGGTCCCAAACCGCTCAGCACCCCTATCTGGGCCAAGACGCCGCCGGCTGCCAATGCCTGCAGCGACTGCGGATAGGTGGCCGGCCCGCCCAGCTCCAGCACATGGCTCGCGCCCTCGCCGCCGGTCACTTCCCGCACGGCGCTCGCCCAGTCCGGCCTTGCTCGATAGTTGATTCCCTCACTCGCGCCCAAAGCCCGCGCCCGCTCCAGTTTAGCGTCCGACGAGGACAAAACGATCACTCGCGCCCCCAGCGCCACGCCCAATTGCAGGCCGAATAGGGCGACCCCACCCGTACCCTGCACCAACAAGACGTCTCCGGCGGACAGACGGCTGCGCGCCGCCAGCGCATGCCATGCCGTCACCCCGGCGCAAGGCAGGGTTGCCCCCTCAACGCCATCCCAATGCGACGGCATTGCCACCAGCGCGCCAGCCGGCACGATGAGGTATTCCGCCAGCACGCCGTCGCGCGCTTGGCCGCCCCAGGCCGACTCCATATAACGCGATTGGAATCGGCCTTCGATCCAATCGCGGAAAAACGCCACCGCCACGCGTTGCCCCGGCCGCCAATGGCTGACGCCCTCACCCAACGCGTCCACCGCACCGGCGGCGTCGGACAAGGGGACTCGGCCAGGCAGCATGCCGGCGCGCGCGGCGTCCTGAATCAGCAGATCGCGATAATTCAGGCTTGCCGCCTCCACTCTGACGCGTACTTCCCCCGGCCCCGGCTGCGGTAGGTCCGCCTCCTCCATGCGCAGTTCGCCGCCTGCATCGAAACGATAAATCTTCATGAATTTCATCCGATCATAATGGTGACAGCGGCATGCTAAACTGTGACACAACTGTTAGAGTCAAGCGGGGAAAACATGAAAATCGGCGAACTCTCGCGCCGCAGCGGCATCAGCGTGCGCATGCTGCGCTATTACGAGCAACAGGGCGTACTGTCCCCGCGCCGCATGGCTTCCGGCTACCGGGAATACGACGCTGCGGCGGAAGACGTCTTGCGCCGCATCGCCTTGCTGCGCGCGGCCGGACTGACGCTGGACGCCGTGCGCGAACTGCTGCCTTGCCTGCACAGCCAGCAGCGCTTCCAGCCCTGCGACAAGACGCGCCGCATACTGGGCGAGGAGCTGGCTTCTCTGGATGCGCGCCTGACCCAGCTGGGGCAAAGCCGCAAATTGCTGGCGGGCCTGCTGGCCGGCATTCCCGACGCGGACATCGCCTGAGGGTGGGCTTGCTGCGGAGCCGGCATGGCATTAATATGGAACAATCATTCCACAATTAACGATCAGATTCAGCATGCGTCCCAAGGAATTCGACGAAAACGCCGTGGCCGACGCCGCGATGCGCGTGTTCTGGCAGCGCGGCTACGCCGCCACTTCCATCCAGGATCTGGTGAATGGCACCGGCCTGTCGCGCAGCAGCCTGTACAACGCTTTCGACAGCAAGCATGGCCTCTATCTGCTTGCCCTGCGCCGCTATGGGCAAGTCGGCGCGGCCAACACAGCACGGCTGATCGCGCCGGAGCCCTTGCGGGAACGGGTGCGCGCGCTGCTGATGCGGGTGGTGGAAGACGAGCTGCGGGAGCAAGCCGGTCCCGGCTGCCTGGCCGCCAACGCCGCGCTGGAGGCGGCCGGCCGCGATGCGGCGGTGGACGCCGCGCTGGCCGAGCATTTCCGCCAGCTTGAGGCCGCCTTGCTGCAAACGCTGAACGAGGCGCGCGACGCGGGCGAGTTGCCGGCCGCGCGCGAACCTCAAGCGCTCGCCCGTTTCCTGATGTGCACCATCCAGGGCTTGCGAGTGCTGGGCAAGGGCACGGCGCGCCAGGACAAGGAGGCGCGGCTGAAAGACGTGGTAGAGGTGGCGTTGTCCTGCCTGGCGTGATCCAGGCGGCACGCGAATTTTTTTTGTCCATTTTGAAATGAATGTTCCAAAACTTATCGGCACACATGAGGAGAAAGACATGAGCCAAGCTCAACCCGCCGCCATCGCCGTGCTCGGCACCGGCATCATCGGCGCCGCCGTGGCGCGCAACCTTGCCCGCAAGAGCTTCGCCGTCCGCGCCTGGAACCGCTCGCCAGACAAGGCGCAGACGCTGGCCGCCGACGGCGTGGCGGCATGCGCGGCCGCGGCCGACGCCGTTCGCGGCGCCGATGTGGTCATCACCGCCGGCAAGGACGGCGCGGCGGTGGCGGAGGCCATGCGCCAGGCCGAGGCCGGGTTCGCGCCGGGCCAAATATGGCTGCAGCTGGCCACCATAGGCCTGGACGCGACCGCCGAGCTCAGCGCCTGGGCAACGGCGCGCGGGCTGGTTTTCTACGACGCGCCGGTGGTCGGCACCCGTCAGCCGGCCGAGGCCGGACAGCTGGTGATGCTGGCCGCCGGCCCTCTATCCCATCGCGAAACCGCGCAGGCCGCATTCGACGCCATCAGCCGCCGCACCGTCTGGATTTCCGAACGACCGGGCGACGGCAGCCGGCTGAAGCTGGTGATCAACAACTGGGTGCTGGCGCTGACCCACGGTGCGGCGGAAACGCTGGCGCTGGCGCAAGGCTTGGGCCTGGACCCGGCCATGGCGCTGGAAACCATCGCCGGCGGCCCGCTGGACGTGCCCTATCTGCAATTGAAGGGCAAGGCGATGCTGGCCGGCGATTACGCGGTCAGCTTCAGCGTGGACAACGCCGCCAAGGACGCCGGCCTGGTGCTCGCCGCGGCGGAGGCCGCCGGGGTCAGGATGGACGGCGCGGCGGCGGGGCTGGCCCGCTTCCAGCGCGCCATCGCCGCCGGCCACGGCGACAAGGACATGGCGGCCACCTTCCTTGCCTGAGAGGCCAAGTCGACCCTTGATACCGCGTCGCAGACGCTTGGCCAGCGGCGCCCAATCCAGGCAAACAAAAACCGCCGGGCCTTGCGGCGCGGCGGTTCGCTTTTCAGCATCGGAGCAAGCGGGCTCAGCCCTCTTCGTCTTCCAGGTCTTCTTCCACATGGTCCAGGCGGCCGATGTAGCGCAGCTCCACCTCCTGGGTCAGCAGGTCCACCTTGACCACCGACAGCTGGATGCGGTCGCCGCGGGCCAGTTCCGGCAGGCCGGGAATGCGCAAGCGCAGCGGCAGGCCGTCGATGCGCACCAGGTCTTCCTTGATCACGGCGGCGGTCGGCTCGGTGATGTTTTCCTGCAGCAGATACTTCAGGCACCAGTAGTGCTCCATCTTGTCCTGGAAGGACAGATAGGCGCCGTAAGTGGCGTCGAAGTCGCGCAGGATGGCGAACAGCATGGCGTCGCCCTGGGCGTATTGCGGCTTCTCGCCGCGGATCATGGACGCCAGCTGGCGCTGGTTGATGAAGTCGCTGGCGCGGCGCAGCGGCGAGGTGCTCCAGGCGTACTGGGCCACGCCCAGGCCCATGTGCGGCTCCGGACGCGTGGTCATGCGCACCTTGCCCATGCTCTGGGCGCGGTACATGGCCGGGATGTCGGCCTCGGCCAGCATGCGGCCCCATTCGCTGTTGGCCAGGATCATCAGCTCGGACACCAGCTTGTCCATCGGCGCGCCGCGCTTGCGGATGGTGATGGACACCTGGCCGTCGACCACGTCGATGTTGTAATCGTGCTGCACCGGGCGCGTCGGGTCGTATTTGCCGCGGCGCTTTTCCAGCGCCTCGGCGAACTGCCACAGCCACACCAGCTCGCGCTTGAACGGGTAGTCGACGCCCGGATCGTTGGCCAGGGTCTCCTCGTTGAATACCTGCTCCAGCTCGGCGTGGCGCAGGTTGGCGGCGATGTGGACTTTCTCGATGCGGTTTTCGAAGGCCACCGGCTCGAATTCCGGCGTCACTTCGGCATACAGAGAGAAGGCCGGGCAGTCGCGCCCTTCCTGCAGCGTAAACGCTTGCACCACATCGTCCGGCAGCATGGTGATCTTGTCGCCGGGGAAGTAGGCGGTGGACAGCCGCGACAGCACCATTTTCTCGATGTCGGAATCTAGCGGCACGCCCAGCGTAGGCGCGGCGATGTGGATGCCCACGCGCTTGTTGCCGTTGGGCAGCTCCTCCACCGACAAGGCGTCGTCGATTTCGGTGGTGTTGGCGTCGTCGATGGAGAAGGCGCGCGCGCTGGAAACCGGCAGCTCCGGCAGCTCGGCCGGCGGCGCGTACTTGCCGAAGCCAGTGCCCTTGGGAAAGTACTCCATCTGGAAGCCTGCCATCAGGTAGGCCGGCACCGACGGGATGCCGCCCACCTTGTCCGCCAGGCGCAGCGGCGGCAAGCCGGTTTCGCGGCTGGCCTGGTCGAAGGCCTTGAACTCCAGCGTGTTCTTGTCCGGCTTCCACAACAGCTGCATCAGCTGGGAGCGGATGGCTTCCGGCAATTCGCCGGCTTTCAGCTGGCTCACCCAGCCGTCGATCTGCTCCTGCTCGCGCTTTTTGCGCTCCACGCCGGCCAGGGCGGCCTGCAGCGCCTCTTGCGGCGCCTTCTTGTAGCGGCCCTTGCCCTTCTTGTAGAAGTACATGGGCGCGCCGTGCAGGCTGCTGATCAGCGCGGCGGCCTCGAAGGCGGACGGCTCATGGCCGAAGTAGTCGGCGGCCAAGTCCTGGTAGCCGAATTCATCATCCGGGCTGCACTCCCACAGGAAGTCCAAGTCGATGTCGGCCGCCAGCTTGTCCGCCGCCGGCAGGAAGTCCGCCAGCGGCGAATTGAATTCCAGGAACACGTTGGCGCTCTTGATCTTGGCGCGCTTGCCGTGCTGGGTGTCCACCTGCAGGCTGGCGTCGCTGCGCGACACAATGCTGCCCACCTTGAAACTGCCGCTCTCTTCGTAAAAAACGTTCATCAAAACATGCCAGGCCGTTGAATTTAAGGGCGGATTATAGCAGTTCGCCCCGCTTGCCGGAGAACGCCGCGCAAAACAAAACCCCCGCGCGGGGCGGGGGTGGAACAAGGGCGGCAAGCCGCCTTCCCGATCCGCGCAAGGCGGCTCGGGTGACTTCTTATTAGAAGTTGTACTTGATCGAGTAGATCACGGCGTTTTGGTACGCGGTGCTGCCCAGCTTCTGGTCAGCGTAGCGGTACTGGATGCCGGTGGTCACTTCCTTGACCGGGGTCCACCACAGCGACACGGCGCCGTTTTGGCCTACGCGCGGCTTGCCGCCGCTCTTGTACACGCCGATGAACTTGTCTTGGCGATCCAGTTCGGTTTCATGCCATTGGGTCACCATCATGTTCTGGCCGAAGGCTTGGAACGGGTACAGCAGCACGTAGCCGGTCATGAAGCCGTTGAAGCCGGAACCGGTGCCGAAAGCGTCCAGCTGGTTATGCACGCCGAAGAACGGCTTGATGTTCAGCTTGCCGAAGCTCAGGTCGGTACCCAGGCCCAGCACGCGGTTTTCGGTGAAGAAGTGGGCGTAAGGACCGAAGCCATTGCCGCGGGTGTCATAGATGTGGCCGTACAGTTGTACCGGCACGCCGCCGACTTGAGTCAGGTTGTAGCGAGCCACCACCTTAGTGGTGAAACGACGGTCACGGCCTTCGGTGTTGCCATTGCCCTTGCCCGGGTTTTCGATGTCGAAGAAGCCGTACAGCTCGCCCCAGTTGCCGCCCATGCCGCCTTCGGCTTCCAGGTAAGCGAAGTCTTTCTTGCCGCTTTGTTGGGTCGTGCGGTCAGACCAGTCCAGCCAGTTGGCGCTGATATTCTTGAAAGAGTAATCGGCGTGAGCCAGAGCGGAAGCGGCCAGCAGGGAAGCGGCCAGCAGGGTTTTGCGAGTATTCATTGTTTCACCAGACTATTTTCGTGTAGTAAGCAACCGACAGGGTCGGCGAGCGCCGCGCAGAATAGTCCCAGAAATGGCCTTACGCAAACGATTTGTCACAGTTCTGTCGTTTTTTTGCAAAGAAAGATGTCATTTCTGTAGCAAAATGCCGCCAGAATTACAAATTGTCGCGCCAATGCCACATGGAAATATCTCCACGTGGAGATAAGTATCTGAGCGCAAGCGGGATTTTAGTTTGTTTCAGGTCAAACTATCTAGCCAGTCCACTCGCAGACACGCATATCGACCTTGCCGCTGACATGAAATGCAACACCTTCTTCTTCCAAAAGCAGGCGCTGCCAGTCGGCGTGCTCGCTGCCGGGCCGGGACAGCCGCCCGCCGGCGCCGACCACGCGGTGCCAGGGCGCGGAAACGCCGTCCGGCAGATGGCCCAAGAGATGGCCGACATGGCGCGAATGGCGCGGGTAGCCGGCCAGCTCGGCCAACACGCCGTAGCTGACCACCCGGCCCGGCGGCACCTGGGCCAGCAGCGCCAGCACGCGGCGGGAGAACTCCGGCGGCATCAGCGGTAGCGCGGGTCGGCCACGTAGGGATTGCCGCGCTTCTCCGCGCCTATGGTGGTGAAGGGGCCGTGGCCGGGAATCACCGTGGTGGCGTCCGGCAGGATGAACAGCTTTTGCTGGATGGCGTCTATCAGCTGCTGATGATTGCCCATGGGAAAGTCGGTGCGGCCGATGGAGCCTTGGAACAATACGTCGCCCGCCACCAGCAAGCCGGCCGTGGGACTGTAGAACACTACATGGCCCGGCGTGTGGCCGGGGCAGTGGATCACTTGCAGCGTTTCCTGGCCCACGCTGACGGTATCGCCTTCTTCCAGCCAGCGTTGCGGCGCGAAGGCCTCGCTGCGCGGGAAGCCGAACATCTGGCCCTGGGTGGGCAGCTGGTCCAGCCAGAAGCTCTCCGCGCGCTGCGGCCCTTCTATCTCCACGTCCAGCGCCTGGGCCAGCTTGGCCGCGCCGCCGGCGTGGTCGATGTGGCCGTGGGTCAGCAGCAGTTTTTCCACGGTCAGGCCCTGGCCGTCCACCCAGGCGCGAATCCGCTCGATGTCGCCGCCCGCGTCCACGATGGCCGCCCGGCGGCTGACGCTGCACCACAGCACGCTGCAGTTCTGGGCAAACGGGGTGACCGGAATCACGTGGTATTTCAGGGCCATGGCTATGCTCGCGGACAAAAATCGGAATCCGCCATTCTGGCATGGCCAGGGGGGTTTGGGGAGGGGCCGGTGGCGCGGAAGTGCCGCTTGGGCTAGGAGCGGTTGATGACCGCCACCAGCCTGGGCCATCCGCGGGTGCCGTGAGTTTCTGCCGCTTGCGCATGAGCCGGCGGCGAACGGCTAACGGCGCGAGTAGCCGCAGGGGGGCGGCAAAGGCCCTAACCCCCATGCGGGCCAAGCCTGTTCAGGCTGGGTCGCTTGCGGGCATCGGAGCCTGCCCGTTGGCCGCGTCTCCGCCTTGGACATCGACATCGTCATTGACCGTGTCCTGCACGATCTTGCCCTGCTCCAGCACCACCACGCGTTCCGCCATGGCGATGGTTTCCGGCCGGTGCGCCACCAAGAGCCGGGTCATGGCGATGTCGCGCACCGCGGCGTTGACCAGTTTCTCGTTCCACACGTCCAGATGGCTGGTGGCCTCGTCCAGCACCAGCAGCTTGGGTTGCTTGTACAGCGCGCGCGCCAGCAGGATGCGCTGCTTCTGGCCGCCGGACAGGCCGGAGCCGATATCTCCGCACAGGGTGTTGTAGGCCATAGGCATGGCGATGATTTCGTCGTGGATGGCGGCCAACTTGGCGCATTGATATATGCGGCGCACATCCGGTTGGGGATCGAAGAAGCAGATATTGTCGCCGATGGAGCCGGCGAACAGCTGATCGTCCTGCATCACCGTGCCCAACATCTGGCGGTAATTGGCTAGGCCAAGCTGTTTCAGCGGAATGCCGCCGATCAGCACTTCCCCTTCGCTGGGCTCCAACAGCCCCAGCATCAGCTTGAGCAGGGTGGTCTTGCCGCAGCCGGACGCGCCGGTGATGGCCAGGCATTGGCCGGCGGGCACGATCAAATTGAGATTCTGCAGTACATAGGGCTCGCCGTCGGAGTAGCGAAAGCAGGCATTGCGTATTTCTATCGCCGGCTGCACCTGTTCCGGGTCGATCTCCACATCGCTGTATTCTGGCTCGGGCGCCGCCATCAAAATATCGGCCAGGCGTTCGCCGTGCAGACGCAGCATGCGCAGTTCGAACAGCTTGTCGATGAGGGAGGAGATGCGCTGGCTGAATTGGTCTTTGTAGCTTAGGAAGGCGATCAACATGCCGACGGAAAACTGATGATCTAGCACTGCCAGCGCCGCCAGCCACACCACGATGACGCGTTCCGCGTTGAATAGCAGAGAGTTGGCGGTTTGGAAGGAGATGGTCAGCCGGGCAATGCTCAAATCGGCGTTGAACTGATCGGCCAGCATATTCATCCACAAAATGCGGCGGGATTCCTGGCGGCCAAACAGGCGAATGCTTTGCGCGCCGCGCGCCGACTCGATGAAATGGGTGTTTTGCCGCGCGGCATGCACGATCTGTTCCGCGGTGGCTTCGCGCAGGCCTCTGAAAATGGCCCAGCGCAGCATGGCGTACAGGGCGACGGCGATCAAGCTAACGACGGAGAGCTTGGCGTTGTAGACCAGCATGACGCCCAGCGTGGCGAGCGCCAACAAGCCATCGATCGCGCCCTCGACGAATTGGCTGGTCAGGCTGCGCTGTATGGTTTGGATGGCGCCGAAGCGAGAGACGATATCGCCAAGATGGCGTTTCTCGAACCAAGCGAGCGGCAGCTTCATTAAATGGGCGAAGGCGTTGCCGAACCATTGGAAGTTGAGGCTGGTGGCCAGCGCCGTGGTGGCCCAGGCACGCACTGCTTCGATAGCCGATTGCAGCAGCACCAGCAGCAGGAAGCCGATGCCGAGCACGGTGATCAAATTGCGATCCGCCGCCAGCAGGGCCTCGTCCACCACCCATTGCAGATAGAAGGGCGCCGCCAAAGCGCACACTTGCAGCGCCAGCCCCAACAACAGCAATTGCGACACGCCGCGCCCTAAGCCGTCGACGCGGCCCATCAACGCCAGCAAGCTCACATGCTGCCTTTCCTCCATCGGCGTGAACTCGTGCCCGGGAACCAATTCCAGCGCGACGCCGGTGAAGTGTTTGGCGGCCTCTTCCAGCGACAGCTTTCTTTCGCCTACGGCTGGATCATGAATGACGATATGTTTGGCGGTGACGCGTTTCAGCACCACGAAGTGGTTCATATCCCAGTGCAACGCGCAGGGCAGCTTCAACTGGGGCAAGAACGGCATATCAAGTTTCAATGGACGGGTTTGTAGACCCAGACCTTGGGCCATGCCGATCAGGCTTTTCAGCGTAGTGCCCTTGCGCGAGACGGCGAAGCGGCGACGCATATTGGTCAGATCGATATGGTGCCCCCAATAACTGGCGATCATGGCGAGGCAGGCCAGTCCGCATTCCGCTGCTTCCGTTTGCAGCAGCAGAGGGAGCCGACGGCGGTTGAAAAAATGGAGTCCAGGGTGCTGTAAGCTCATGTCAAACCTTTCCGCTGATGCTGAACAGAGGCTCCAACACCCATTCATACAGTTTGCGCCGCTCGAGCAGCACGCTAGCATCCAGCGCCATGCCGGCCTTGAGAGCCTGCGGCTGGCCATAGGTATTCACCGATTGATTTTGCAGCCGGACGCGTATCCGATAGAGCGGCTCGGTCGCATTGGTGCCCATGGGCAGCTCATCTTTGGTCAGAGGGCTATGCGAGACCTCGCGGATCTCGCCCTGGAATTGGCCGAACTTCTCGAAAGGGTAAGCCTGGTAGCGGATTTGCACGATTTGGCCCGGCTTGGCGAAACCCGCCGCGCGGGACGGCGCATACAGCTCCGCCTCTAGCGGGGAGTCGATCGGAGACAGATTCGCCAAGGACATGCCGCTCGACACGGTTTGCCCGGCCTGCGTGGCGATGCCGCTAACGATGCCGGCTTGCGGGGCGCGAATCAGCGTCGTGCGTTTGGCTTCGTTTTCGGTGAGGTCTTGCTCCGCAGCATCGACATTGCGCTGGGCGGCAGCCTCGTCGCGGCGTATTTGGAAGCGCAAATCGTTCAAATCTTGCACCGCAGTATCCCGGTCGTTTTCAGTCGATGCTTTGGCGCGCTGAAGATCGGCAAGCTTAGCTTGCTGGTCTATCAGCTCCGCTTGCTTGTCTTGCAAGGCCGCCGCGGAAATGAAGTGCGACGATAGCAGAGTGTGATTGCGCTCAACCGCCTGCTCTGCCAGTTTGATGCGGCCTTTTTGCAGCATGATTTGTTCATCGATGCGCTGGATTTCACTGCCAAGGTCTCTCAGCCTGCGTTGCTGCGCATTGATTTTCTGCTCCATCTGATGATGCAGCAGCCCCGTTTCATTTTGCAGGCTATCGCGTCTCGCTTGCAGCAGGGCGCTAATCGCGCTTGCCGTATCGCCGCGGGTGGCGCTGGTTCTCTCGTTCGCCAGAACAAACAGCACATCGCCGGCGCTTACCCGCTGCCCTTCTTTGACTTTTACCGAGATGACCATCCCTGGCTGTAGCGGCTGAAGCCGAATCAATCCTTGCCTTGGCATTAATACGCCGTTGACTTGCTCTTTTCTCGTATAGCTAGCAAAGCAAAAGAAAAGAATGATGCAAAGCGCAAGCACGCCAAATATGCCAGTCAGCCAAGTCAGAATCCTGGGCTGTAGGATAACAATATTGCCATATTGGGTAACGCTGGCATGCGCCATGGCTTGTGGGCGAAATAAAGGCGGAGAAGGCATAGGCCGCAAAATCCATATGTCATTTTGATTCATTCTCTATTCGGATGAAACTTTTTGCAAGACAGTGCCGACATGGCATTGCCGGATAGGCTGAAAAACAAGCTAAGATATTGTTTTTAAATGGAATATTTTTCATTGAATCATTTGCTTCATAGTGTCTACCCAAGCCACACCCTGACAATCTTTGGAATTTAATATCAAAAAAACATAAAATTTATCAAAATTCTTGCGTTATACAACGATGTTGCGGAAGGCATCCACCTATTTTTCATTCATGTGACAAAAGTCCTCATTGACATATTGACCACACAAATTCCATTCGAATAGCATGAAATTGTCATGCGGCGAGATAGTTTGAAACGAGATTTCAAGCAATCTCCTGACATGTCGTCTTGTCTGGTTTTCATGTTTTCTTATGAAAAGATAGGTCGAATATTTTGACCATATCACATCAAGCCTAAGGGAGAATTAGAAATGCAAAACGAAAAGCAAGTTCAAGAAATCACCCATGACCAAGAAATCGCCGACGTGCTGGGCATTTCGGTTCTGTCTCCGCTGGAGGAAGTAACCGTTTCCGGCGGCGGCTCCGTGCATGTTGACGCCGGCAGCGTTCATGCTCACGTTGCCTGGTAATAGCTTATTTAAAGCGCTGCTAGTTTAATTTTTGCAGAGGCTCTAAATAACGAAAGCCCGGCACCTGATTGGCGCCGGGCTTTCTACATAAGAAACTTGAAACTAGAGAAATAGCTATACACAGGGAGTGCAGATGTCAGCTCAGTCCAATATATTTAGCAATGCATGGTGGGATGGGTTCGTTCGTGAGACAAAAAATCTAAGCTGCCCTGTCGTGTTTAAGAATATGCTTGCCCCTGATCGAATAAATTCGTATCGAGATGCTGTGGCTAGTATTATTTCGAGAGTGGCGGAGCTGCGAAGCACTCAATATGGCTTCCGTGTCTATTTGGATGGGCATCAAATAAATGGAGCCGAGATGGAGGCCATTTATGATGACCCTCCTCTAAGCGGGGAAAGCCTGCTTGCATGGGTTCATCGTGTATTTTCCGAAAAATCATTTGGCATTATCATAAATTCTGGGGAGAAATTTTCATCAGATTTCTCCAAGGATATTGCCACTATCATGGCACCTCTTTTTGAGAGAATTGGCTTCCCGCGCGATGGGATTCAATTCTCAATTTTCGTCGGCAATTACGACAAAACACCACTCGGCATACATCAAGATTATCGCGGTGAAAATGTCTTGCATTTTCATGTCGGGCCCGGCGACAAAACAATGCATGTGTGGGACAAGGATGAATACAGGAAGTTGACAACAGAAGGTGGGCTGCGAAAAGGAGACTTTCATGCATTGGAGCCTTATGCGCAGAGCTACCAGATACAGCCCGGGGATTTGTTTTTCATGCCGGAAGGCACATTTCATATTGGATCGCAAAAAGACCTTTCTGTCGCGATAACAGTATGGCAATACACCCATACAAATGAAAGATTCATCCAAGAGTTATTGAATCATGTTCATAAGCAGATTAAGCTTTCAGGGAAAGATGCTATTGAGCACGATGCTCGGCCTCCTCATGACGATAGCCATATCGATGATATCCTTCCAATTTCTGATTTGCCGGACGAGTATAAAGATTTGACTCTTCATGCGCTGGTTAAGAAAGCCTATCTGGACTGGCGCCTCGAAATTTCAAGCAATGCAGGATATCGCAACTCGCCTTTTAAAAATAAATGCCGAGAAATATTTTCCACTCAAGATATTGTTCAGATTGAAAATCCATACCGCATTTTAACACGAAGAATTGATGGTATGGAAAAACTGATGATTTATGTGAGGGGGCATAAATTTGAAATCAAGCACCACGATTGTTTGCTGGATTTGATAGCGGTCCTAAATGATGGGCAAGAGCATAAAGTCGATACTTTGCTGAAACTGCTGAACCCGCAATGGAGCGAGAAGGTCGGTTTGCATTTCTTGTCCGAGCTGCATGTGCATCAAGGCATTGTGAAAGTGGCTGATTCCAGCCAACCAATTCATCAAAATGAACTCAGCGGGAGCGAAGCGTAATGGGACGGATTGTGATCGACAAGCCTACTGTAGGGTTGAACTTGGAACAACTGCAGCATCAGTTTGGCGATGAGTGGTGGGATGGCTTCTTGGCGAAAACCGAGAACATGACAGTGCCGACCATACTCCCAACCTCTCTCAGCCGGGAGCAGACGCGAATCCTGCGAAGGTATATTTTGGACATACTGGCGGAAGTCGCCAGTGTTCATAAGGAGAAGTATGGATATCGTTTGTGGATAGATGGAGAACAAGTTCTCGAACTTGAAGAACACTTTGCCGCTCATCCTAAGCCAGGCGAAGATGCTGAGGAGTGGGTAAGCCGAGCATTTGGAGAGAAAAAATTCGGTATTATTTTGAATCGCGGGGAGAAATTCAGTGAGGCGCTTTCTCAGGCCACTGCCTTGATGTTGGAGCCTATTTTGAAAAAAATAGGCATGCCGACAGAGGGGATTCTCTATACGATTTTCGTCGGGAACTATGATATGACTCCGCTGGGAATCCATCGTGACTTCGCTGGCAAGAGCGTTCTGCACTTCCATCTTGGGCCAGGACCTAAGACCATGTATGTCTGGGAAGATGAAGATTATAAGACTGGGCCAGAAGAAAATCGATTCAATAATATGAATATTGAAAAGCATCTCCCCCATGCAACCAAGCATACTTTTGGCGAGGGTGAGTTTTATTTCATGCCGGAAAATAAATACCACCTTGGCATGCAAAATGAGCTTTCGATTGGGATTGCTTGCTGGTTTTTCAATCGTTGCGACTATGACTTTGCAAATCAATTGCTTGAGCGCTTCCGATCTAATTATTTGAAAAGCTCTAGAGTCATGCTGAAGGCGGACAAGAACCCCGTTGACGACATCAGCGCGGTAGAGCCGATTTTATCGTTGTTTGATCTGCCAGGCGGAGGCGATGTCGGCATCAAGTCTTTGCTTGGCGGCATCTATAAGGATTTCCGTTACTCTTTGTTCAGCAATGCCGGCTTTCGAAACCGTCCCGTTCCAAGGCACGAGGATGTCGACATCAAGCGGAGTGATCGCGTGTATGCCGACTTGCCCTATAAAATTGTCTGCCGGGAGGCAGAGGAAGCAGGCCATTTTGATCTTTTTGTCCGGGGGACAAAACTAACCCTGCGAAATTTCAAAGGACTTGACCAGATTGTCGCGCGAATCAACGATCAAGAAACCGTCGACGTGGAGCAACTAGTCGAGGCATTGGATGATCCATTAGCGGAGCAGAAAGTATGCTATCTGCTCAAGGTGCTGCATAAGCATCGCGGCATATCGCTGGCCTAGCGGCTCGCGCGTCGAGGTTGGCGCAAGCCGGCGTTCAGCCGACTTGCGCAGCGCTATTTCACCCCCAACCTCTCCATCCGATACCGCAATGACCGGAACGTCACCCCCAGCCGTTTGGCCGCCTGGGTGCGGTTGTAACGGGTGGCTTCCAGCGCCTTGACGATGGCTTCGCGCTCCACGCGGTCCAGGTAGTCTTGCAGCGGTTCGTCGCTGCCCGGCTCCGGGCTGTATTCGGCGCAAGGCGTCAGTTGCAGGTCTTCGCGCGATAGCGCGGGCGCGGCGGCCAGGGCCACGGCGCGCTCTAATATATTTTCCAGTTCGCGGAAGTTGCCGGGATAGGCGTAGTCCTGCAGCGCCTGGCGGGCGTCGGCGGTGAGCTGCGGCGCCGGACCCTGGCCAGCGAAGCGTTGCAGCAGCCGTTCGGCGAACAGCGGGATGTCTTCGCGCAGCTCGCGCAGCGGCGGCATGCGCAGCGGCAGCACATTGAGGCGGTAGTACAGGTCCTGGCGGAAGCCGCCGTCCTCCACCTTGGCGGCCAGGTCCTGGTGGGTGGCGCAGATGATGCGCGCGTCCACCGCTTCCTCTTGAGCGCTGCCCAGCTTGCGCACGGTTTTTTCCTGGATGGCGCGCAGCAGCTTCACCTGCATGGCCAGCGGCAGGTCCGCCACCTCGTCCAGGAACAGCGTGCCGCCCTGGGCCTGCTGGAAGAATCCGTCGCGTTCGGCGTCGGCGCCGGTGAAGGCGCCCTTGCGGTAGCCGAAGAATTCGCTCTCCATCAGGCTTTCCGGGATGGCGCCGCAATTGACAGCGACAAAGGGCTTGCCGGCGCGCGGGCCCAGCTCGTGGATCAGCCGCGCCGCCTGCTCCTTGCCGGTGCCGGATTCGCCGCCGATATACACCGCCGCCTGGCTGCGCGCCAGCTTGTCCACCAGCCGCAGCACCTCCTGGATGGCCGGTGATTCGCCCAGCAGCCGCTGTTGCGCAGCAGGCTTGGCGGACGGGGCCTCCACTTTCAGGGCGGATTTGACCAGGCTGCGCAGCTGGGCCAGGCTGACCGGCTTCTGCAGGTAGTCGAAAGCGCCGGCCTTCATCGCCAGCACCGCGTTGTCGGCGCTGCCGTAGGCGGTGATCACCGCCACCGGCAGGTCCAGCCCGGCCTCGCCGATGTGGCGCACCACTTCCAGGCCTTCGCCGTCCGGCAGCCGCATATCGGTCAAGGCCAGGTCGAAGCGGCCTGTCGCCAGCGCCGTTTTGGCCTGAGCCACGCTGCCGGCGCACACCGGGGCCAGGCCCATTTTCAGCAGCGTCAGCTCCAATAGCTCGCGGATGTCCGGTTCGTCGTCGACGATCAATACGCGCAGGGGGGTTTTAGTCATGGGCAAGTCGGCAGATCAGCCGGAACACGCCGCCGGGCGGGGTGTACTCCAGGCGCGCGTCGTTGGCCTCGGCCAGCTCGCGCGCGATGTACAGCCCCAGGCCGCTGCCGGCGCTTTCCGTGGTGAAAAAGGGTTCGAACAGGCGCGATTGCTCGGCTTCCGGCACGCCGGGGCCGTCATCCGTCACGCGCAGAATCAGATGGTTTTCCGCGCTGCCGGCCTCGATGCGCACCGCGCCCTGGCTTTGGCTGCCGTGGCGCCAGGCATTGGCCAGCAGATTGCCGAAGACCTGGGCCAGGTGGCCGCGGTCGAAGCTGAGGCGGCAGCCTTCCGGCAATTGGCAGACGATGGCGCCGGCCGATTGCGGCTGCACCAGCGCGAACTGCTCCAGCTGCTGGGCGATGAAAGGCCGCAGTTCTATGGTTTCGGTCTTGACGCGGTCGCGCCGGCCCAAGGTCAGCACGTCCTCCACCATGCCGTTGATGCGGCGGGCGTTGTCCTGGACGATGCGCAGCAGGCGCTGCCGCGCCGGGTCGGTTTCGTCCTCTGCCAGCAGGTCGCCGGCATGGCTGATGGCGGACAGCGGATTGCGGATTTCGTGGGCGATGTTGGCGGTGAGACGGCCCAGCGCCGCCAGTTTGACGCGCTTGGCTTCTTCCGCCATGTCCGCCATATCGCGCATGAACAGCACCACGCCGCGCAGCTGGCCCTCCGGCACGGGCACCGGCACCAGGCGCCCCACCAGCTGGCGGCCGCGCACATTGTGCTGGACAAAGGTGGACAGCGCCGGGTAGCCGTTTTGCCGCCAGCGCTGCACCAGCGGCACCAGTTCCGGCAGCAGCTGGCCGTGTTGCAGCCGGCTGAAGTAGCGTTCGGCCTGCAGATTGAATTGGCGCAGGTGGCCGTCCTCGTCCAGCACCAGCACCGCGTCGCGCTGGCTTTGCAGAATCAGCTCGTTCAGGTGGTTGAGGTTGGCGATTTCGCCGCCGCGTTGCGCCGCCAGCGCCTCCGAGGCGCGCGCCAGCCGTCCCAGCTGCCAGGTGGCGATGGCGGTGACGAAGCCGGCGGCGGATAGCAGGGCGCTGAAAGACAGGTCCACCGCGGACGCATTGCCCATCAGCCTTTCCCAGCCGGCGTAGCCCAGCAACATCAGGGTGGCGATGGCGGCGTAGAACAGCGCGTAGCGGCCGGTGGACAAGAGGCCGGCGGCGGCCAGATAGGGCAGCAGCAAGAGGCCGAAGCCGCCGCGCACGCCATCGTTCATCGCCATCAGCCACACGATCATGGCGATGTCAGCGGCGATGGCCAGCGTCAGCTGCAGCGTGTCGCCCAGGCGGCTTTGCCGCAGCGCGTACCAGCCGCCTATCAGCAGCAGGTAGACCCCGCTCCACAAATAGAAGTGCGGCCCGCCGTCTATCAGCGGCTGGCCGCTGTCGCCGCGGACAAGAGACAGCGAGAACAGCACCAGCAGCAAGATGGCGCGGAAGCCGTTGACGAACAGCAGCGCGGCGCGCGGGGACAGGGCTTGCGGCTGGGCTGTCAGTTTCATCACATCGGCAGCTCGCGGATGGCGCTGACCAGCCATTTCTTGGGCATCAGCTTGCCCTTCTTGGCGCGCTTGGCGACGAACTCCTCCAGCGCGATCTTCTCATCCGCCACCTTGCCGCGGACGGAGGTGGTGGACAGCAGCGCCTTGTCGCCGGCCACCAGGCCGACGGCGGTCATGCGCGCGCCCTCGTCCAGCGCCAGCAGCATCAGGCCGCGGCCCTTGGCCAGCTCCTTCAGCTCCGCCGCCGGGAAGGCCAGCAGGCGGCCGGCGTCGCTGGCGGCCACCAGTTGCAGCGTATCCAGCGGCGCGGCGGGCAGGCGCACCGGCTCCAGCACGGTTTCCTGCGCGTCCAGGGTGATGAAGGCCTTGCCGGCCTTCACTCGGCCCGCCATGTCGGCGATCTTGGCGATGAAGCCATAGCCGCCGCTGCCGGCGACGACAAAGCGGGCGTCGTCCGGGCCGGAGATCAGCTGCGCCGGCTTGGCGCCGTCCTGCAGGTCCACCAGGGAGGCGACGGGCACGCCGTCGCCGCGGCCGGTAGGCACGGTGGCCGGGTCTATGGTGTAGGCGCGGCCGTTGTGGTCCAGCACGATGGCGTTCCACACGGTGCGCGTTTCCACCGCCGCCGCCAGCGCGTCGCCGTCCTTGAAGCTCAGCGTCTCCAGCTCCAGATTGTGGCCGACGCGGGCGCGTATCCAGCCTTTTTGCGACAGGATCAGCGTCACCGGCTCATCGGCGGTGGTTTGGGTCAGCACGGCGCGCTCGGCGGCCTTGATTTCGCTGCGGCGCTTGTCGCCGTATTTGGCGGCGTCGGCCTGGATTTCGTCGCGGATCAGTTTGGTGAGCGCGTCCGGCGTGTCCAGGATGTGGCGCAGGCCCTCGCGCTCCTCGCGCAGCTCGGACAGCTCCTTCTCCAGCTTGAAGCCTTCCAGCCGCGCCAGTTGGCGCAGGCGGATTTCCAGGATGTCCTCGGCCTGGATCTCGGTCAGGCCGAAGGCCTTGATCAGGTCCGGCTTGGGCTCGTCTGACTCGCGGATCACCCGGATCACTTCATCGATGTGGATGAAGGCGATCATCCGGCCTTCCAGGATGTGGATGCGCTTGTCCACCTGGGCCAGGCGGTGCGCCAGGCGGCGGGTGACAGTAGCGCGGCGGAAGTCTATCCATTCGCTCAAAATCGGCTTGAGGCCCTTCTGACCCGGGCGGCCGTCCAGGCCTATCATCACCAGGTTCAGCGAGGCGTTGCCCTCCAGGCTGGTCTGCGCCAGCAGGATGTTCATGAACTCGTCCGGGTCCTGGCGGCTGGACTTGGGCTCGAACACCAGCCGCACCGGGTTTTCGCTGTCGGATTCGTCGCGCACGCGGTCCAGCAGGTCCAGCATCAGCTTCTTCAGGTTTTGCTGATCCTGCGACAGCTGCTTCTTGCCGGCCTTGAGCTTGGGATTGGTGGCTTCCTCAATCTCCGCCAGCACTTTTTGCGCGCTGGAGCCGGGCGGCAGTTCGGTGACGATGGCGCGCCACTGGCCGCGCGCCAGCTTGTCGATTTCCCACTTGGCGCGCACGCGCACGCTGCCGCGGCCGGTTTCGTAGGCGGACTGGATGTCGGCCGCCGGGGTGATGATCTGGCCGCCGCCGGGAAAGTCCGGGCCGGGGATGTATTGCATCAGCGCGGCGGTGTCCAGCGTCGGATCATCCAGCAGCGCCACGCAGGCGCCGGCCACTTCGGTCAGATTGTGCGGCGGGATCTCCGTCGCCATGCCCACCGCGATGCCGGACGCGCCGTTGAGCAGCACCATGGGCAGGCGGGCCGGCAGCAGCGAAGGCTCGTCGAAGGCGCCGTCGTAGTTGGGAACGAAGTCCACCGTGCCCATGTCGATTTCAGACAGCAACAGCTCGGCGATGGGCGTCAGCCGCGCTTCGGTGTAACGCATGGCGGCCGCGCCGTCGCCGTCGCGGCTGCCGAAGTTGCCCTGGCCGTCGATCAGCGGGTAGCGCAAGGTGAAGTCCTGCGCCATGCGCACCAGCGCTTCGTAGGCCGAGCTATCGCCGTGCGGGTGGTATTTGCCCAGGATTTCGCCCACCACGCGGGCGGACTTCACCGGCTTGGCGCCGTGGGCCAGGCCCATGTCGCGCATGGCGTACAGGATGCGGCGCTGCACCGGCTTCTGGCCGTCGGCCACCTCAGGCAGCGCGCGGCCCTTGACCACGCTCATCGCGTATTCCAGGTAGGCGCGCTCGGCGTACAGGTCCAGCGGAATCCAGTCGCCGCTGTCGGCTTGCGGCGCGGCCGGAGGCGGCGGCGTCAGGTCGCCGGCCGGGGAGTCGAAGAGATCGTGGTCGCTCATATATAAATGCTAGTGTCTTGATCTGGATGGCGGCACGCGTGCGGGCAAGATGCTATAGCATCGCTGACGACCGTGTCGGAAATGGGAGGATTCTACTATGGCAAACCGAATAGCGTGGCACTGCCACGGTTTTGACGACTTCACGCCGCGCGCGCTGTACCAGGCGCTGCAACTGCGCGACCAGGTATTCGTGGTGGAGCAGCAGTCCATCTACGGCGACGTGGACGGCGTGGACACCCACTGCCTGCACCTGAGCGGACGCGACGACGGGGACCAACTGGTCGCCTACGCGCGGCTGATCGCGCCGGGACGGAAATACCCGGACGCGGCGGCCATCGGCCGGGTGGTGGTGGCGCCGCAGGCGCGCGGCCAGGGCCTGGGCAAGGCCTTGATGGCGCAGGCGGTGGCGCAGTGCCACATCCATTTTCCGGGCCGCGCCATCATGCTGTCCGCGCAGTGCGACGCCAGCGCGCTGTACGCCGGTTTCGGCTTCCAGCCGGTGTCCGAGCCGTACGACGACGGCGGGATACTGCATGTGGATATGAGGCGGGAGGGGTAGCAAGCGTTTGATGCCCGCCGGCATGTAAAAACGGACAAGCGGCGAAAACCGCTTGTCCGTTGCCATGTCTGCCGTAGCGGCAAAAATTACATCTTGTACGAACCCTTCAGGAAGAAGCTGCGGCCGGTCGGGTCGGTCAGACGCGGATCGTAGTTCATCTGGGTCGAGCGCGTGATCTGATTGGAGAACGGCGGCTCCTGGTCGAACAGGTTCTTCACGCCGGCGGTCACGGTCAGCTGCTTGTTCCAGGTGTAGGAAGTCGACAGGTTCCAAGTGGAGTACGGCTTGACCATATGGGTCTCGTCGTTCGGGTTTTCATCGGTGTAACCGGACTTGTAGTTCTGCGACAGAATGGCGCTCCACGGGCCCCGCATCCAGTTCAGCGAGAGATTGTGCTGCCAGCGGAAGGTAGGCGCGCCATCGATGAAGACGCCAACATTGCTGAAGTACTCGCCGCCCTTCTCGTTCTGGTATTTGTACTTGGCCAGGTAGGTGCCGTCCAGGGACAGGGTGAACACGCCGACCTGGGTCTTGGGCAGGGTCCAGCTCAGCTTCAGGTCCACGCCGGATGCGCTCAGATTGCCGAGGTTGGAGTAGTCATCGATGATGTAATCCAGATTGCCCTTGGCATCCGCAACCAGGCGGTCCGAGTACTTAGAGGTGTTTTTGAAGATCAGGCTTTCATCCAGGATGCTGATCTGGTCGCGGATCATGGTCCACCACAGGTCGGCGCTGGCGGTGAAGTCCTTGACCGGCTCGATCACCATGCCAAACGACAGCGAGGACGATTTTTCCGGCTGCAAGCTTGGGTTGCCGGCGATGCGCTTGTTGCGTTGCACCTTGTTGCAGGCGTTGCCGTCGGTGCCCGGATTCTGCACGCCGTTCGGGCAGGCCACCGGATCCACATAGGAACGCGAGGTCAGCTGCAGCTGGTTCGGACGGTAGATGTTGTACAGCGAGGGCGCGCGGAAGCCGGTGCTGGCGGAGCCGCGGAACATCACTTTTTCATCGGGCTGGAACTTGAACGCCACCTTGGGGTTCAGCGAGCTGTCGGTATCGCTGTAGTGGTCGTAACGGGCGGCCAGCTGCACGTCCAGGTTCTTCAGTACCGGCACGTCGGCTTCGCCATAGATGGCATAGGCGGAGCGGCTGCCCGACGAGTCTTCCGTCTTGTCCTGGCCGGTGCTCAGCGCAACGCGCGTCACCGCCTTGTTGTAGACGGTGCTCAGGCTTTCCCGGCGCACTTCCGCGCCCAAAGCCACACCCAGCTTGCCTGCCGGCAGGTCGAACACTTCCTTGCTGACCTTGGCGTCGGCCATATCTATGGTGGACTTGGCTTCCTTGGTCTGGCCGGTCATGCCGACGGCGCGCCAGGCGGCCAAGTTGTTGCCGCTGAGGTCAAACGGATCCAGCGCGCCGCTGTCGACGGCGGCCTGCATCTTGCTCTTGCTGACGTAACCCGAGGTCAGGTTTTCCTTGATCAGGTTTTCCGAGCGGCCGATGCCGGCGCGGTAGTCCCAGCCGGCGACCAGGCCTTCCAGATTCAGCATCAGCCGCTGAGTGACGGCATTGGCCTCGGTTTCGCGGTTGCCCAGCGGCACGGTACGGACGTACAGCTTGTCGCGCTTCGTCGGATCGGTCGCGTTGGCGCGGGTGATGTCGCCGGATGTGGGCAGCGGCGCGCTTTGCGAGGTGGTGATGGTTTCGGTGCGCGTGTATTGCAGCGACAGCTCGTGATTATCGCCTATGCTCTTGGTCGCGCGCATGATGCCCGAGATTTGCTCCACCTGGGGCGTGATGCCGGTATAAAGCGGGAAGTATTCCTTGCAGATGCCGCCAATATATTGCGAGTACGGCGGGCGGCAGTTAGGCGCGGACGGGGTGACCCATTTTTTCTTCACGCTGTCGTAATAGTTGCCCGGCCAGGCGTTGGTGCTAGGCGAGGTGTCGGTGGCCGGCGTGATGGTGCTGGCAAAGCCGCGCTGGCTGGCCATGATCATGTCTTGTTTCAAATAATCGATGGCGCCGTAAACATTGAAGCCATCTTTACCCAGGTTGCCCAGGCCATAGGAGGCGTTGAGGCGCTTTTCGTCGCCGCCGCCATGTTGCGGGTTGGCGAAGCTGCCGCCCACGGTCAGGCCTTGCACACTTTTCTTGGTGATGAAGTTCATCACGCCGCCGATGGCGTCGGTGCCGTAGATGGCGGAGGCGCCGTCCAGCAGCACTTCCACACGGTCGATGGCGGACAGCGGAATGGCGTTCAGGTCAGCAGAGGTGCCGTCGATCGCCTGGTTGGCCATGCGGCGGCCGTCCAGCAGCACCAGGGTGTATTGGTTGCCCAGGCCGCGCAGGCTGGCGAAGGCGCCGCCGCCTGTAGAGGCGCCCACCGCGTAAGAAGCGCCTTGCGTGGACTGGTTGGCGGCGATGCTGTTGACCACCTGTTCCACCGTGGTCAGGCCCTGCTTAGCCAGATCCTCGGTCTTCAGGATGGTGACCGGCAGCGCCTTTTCCTGCTTGATGCTGCGCTTGATGTTGGAGCCGGTGATGGTCACGCGCTCCAGCTGGTTGTCCGATGTATCGGCGGCGTGGGCAAAGCCGCTCCCCAGCAGGCCGATAGCGGCGATCGCCTGGGCCAGAATCTTGACCTTCATCTCTTCTCTTCCTTTGTCATCACGGTCTCGTCTCCCTGAGCCGGGAAACGAGATGGATCGTCGCAGTCTCATGGCTGCGACATAATCTTGGCAGGTGATGAAAATGGCATTTAATAATGAATGGGGCAAGAAATTCGGCTGGCATTTCTCTTACAGGGCTTGCGCTTGGCATTTGCGCGCACTTGTTAAGCCACTGAAATTATGTGTGTTTTTTTGTTAATTCATGACAATTTGGCAATGTTTGTTTGTGTGTCGACTATGCAACATTCTTGTCATCCCAGCGCGTTGCGCCTGGATAGGCAAAAAAGCCCGCTCATGGCGGCCAACGGCGAGAGTCTGCGGCTGTGCTCGTTGAAGCGGTCGCTGAACAGGCCCACAGGCCGCAGACGTGAGTCGACACTCATGGCCATAATGCGGCGGTATTTGCTGCATCCTTTGAGAGATGGTTGCTTGGAGGCAGGGGATAGGTGTCGGGAATGACGCGCTACAGGCGCTCACGCGGTTGCCTAAGCCGAACCCGCTAGGCGTGGCCACACCCACAAAGGTGGCTGGTCATGGCAACCGCCGCCTTGCTCAATCTTATCCGTGGATCTCTTTTTTTCCATGAGACCGCGTAGCACAAGAAAAAAGGGAGCGATGCCCCCTTTAGTCAATACGCCGAAAAATTTATTTCAGCCGATACTCTATGCCTACAAAGCCAGATCGCCCTGTCGATAGGCCGACAAAGTCATTTTTATCGACCGAGAAGGGTGAATCTTTGCCAAACAGGTTATTGACGCCCAGCGTCACTTTACCAGACTTGTTCAATCTGTATGTTATGGCCAAATTGTAAGTGGTATAGGACGGAACATAGGTGTCCGGATTGGACGGAATTTTATTGCCTTCTGTCACATCGTGAACGCGGGCATTGGTATGGGCGGTCACCAACGTGTCCCACTTTCCAATCTCATATTCCACCGTGAGGCGGTTATCCCAGTTCGGATAGTAACGGCTATTCTTGCGCTGAGTCATCTCCATGCCTGCGACCTCAGACTGCTTGTAGCTAAGTAGGTAGCTATTTTGGTTGCGGAATGTCAGCTTGCCGAGATCGCCCAGCTTGATAGCGTACTTAATATCCGTATCGATTCCCGATGTATCAACCTTGCCTACATTCACGAAGGGGTCGGTAATGCGTTTCAGTCTGCCCTTGTTCAGGCCTGGATACTTGGCTTCGAGCGCGGGATTGCGCGGGTCGCGCTCGATCAGGGCCGCGAGGTCCGGATCGGAGTCCTCATGGTCGATAATGTATTGCGGGTCAAGACCTTGGATTACGTCCTTTTGTTTGATCTGATACCAATCAAAGCTGGCGGAAAGATCAGCGGTGGGCTGAAGAACCAGGCCAAACGAGAAATTCTGGGAGCGCTCTGGCTTCAGGTTTGGATTGCTGACAACTTTCAACTCTGGCGAATATTTACACTGCCCAGGGCCATAGCCAAGCGGGACACAGCGATCCCAGTCTTGGAGATAGTTGGGCGCGTAGGCCCGGCTGGGACCCATATGCAGTTGTTGCAGCGAGGGGGCCTTGAAGTTGGTGGTGTAGCCGCCGCGAATCAGCACCTCGTTCAACGGCTGGTATGAAAATGCCAGCTTAGGGTTCGTGGTGCTGCCAAAGTCGCTGTATTTGTCATAGCGAAGAGCCAATTGCAACTCGAGTTTTTTGGCTGCAGGGATGCTGAGCTCGCCGAATACAGATTGCACGGAGCGGCCGCCAGAGGCAGAAGTGGCGCCTCGACCCTCGATTAAATTGGCAACCAGCAAGGGATCGGGGTTGTCATTGGCGGTCTCACGCATCAGGCTGGCACCCCAAGCGAATCCTGCCGCGCCGGCCGGCAAGGTAAACAGCGTGGGATTCGACATCTTGAAGTCGAGCATGGACAACGTGGCTTTTCCGTCACGCTTTACGGTAGCAAACAGCGGATTCACAACGCTGGCCGGGTTCCACATGGCAAAGGGATCGTACCCTCCATTTTGGAAGGCATCAGTGATTTTGTCCTTGCGCAACACCTGATCAGTCTGCTTGGTTTGGTTGCTGCTATAGGTATAGCCGACCTCAGAGTCCCAGTCGCCGCGTGTCATTCGAGCACCGATCAGGCCGCGCCATGCACCAAGTTCAGTTTTTTTGTAACCATCCGGGCCATCGTATACCGCACGGTTGACGCGCAAGGGGCCGCCTGCCGTATTTCCTCCCAGGCCAGCGCGATAAGCCGAATCGCCAGGCTGAATCGGATGGTCATAACCGGAGATGGCCAAGGAACCATCGGAGAAGTAGGACTCTGTCTGGTAGTAGCTAAGCTCGGAAAAGAGCGTGCTGTTGTCATTTATTTGAAAGTTGTATTGTGCGCTGGCACCCGCGCGAGTGATGCGAGGCGCGAGCATGTCGCGATTGATATCATTGCGGCAGGCTTCATCTCCACGGTCGTCGATGGAGACTTCACCCTGGCATCCCGGCATGGCATGCGTGTGCGCATCGGTTTGCGAATAGATATACGTGCCGGGGAAATAGCTTACAGGGCGATCATCGGTTCCGCCGAATCGTCGGTGATCCTTGCTGCGCGTGGCCTCATGCTTGCTCGCATAAGTCGGTTCCGAGTGCGTGACATCCAATGACAGCAGCAGGTTTTGCTTGTCTTTGCGAATATCACCAAAACCAGCGGACACGCCCGCTACGGTCGAGGCTCCGTCTCCGGCAAAGTTCTGCGTGTAGGTAGCGTTGCTGCGTACGCCTTGGAAGTTTTGTTTGGTTTTGAAGTTGACGACCCCGGCGACGGCATCCGAGCCGTAAATGGCGGAGGCTCCATCGTACAGTACTTGGATCTCGTCGATGGCGGAGAGTGGAATGGAGTTCAAGTCGACAAAGCTGGTGTCGAAAGCCGCAAAACCATAGGCGGCTATACGGCGCCCATTCAACAATACCAGAGTGTTCTTGCTTCCCATGCGGCGCAGTCCGACTTGAGCCGCGCCTGCAGTGAAGCTATTGCTTTCCTCGCCCAGTACAACATCTGAGCCGGTCGTAATCGCGGCCAGTGCCTCGGCGGCGGTTTTGGCGCCAGTCTGTTCCACTTCGTCGCGTTTGATCACCTCCACACGCGACGGGCCTTCTTTATTGATTCTCTTGATATTGGAGCCAACTACGGTTACCCGTTCCAATTGGTTGTCTGCAGCATCGGCGGCGTGGGCAAAGCCGCTCCCCAGCAGGCCGATGGCGGCGATCGCCTGGGCCAGAATCTTGACCTTCATCTCTTCTCTTCCTTTGTCATCACGGTCTCGTCTCCCTGAGCCGGGAAACGAGATGGATCGTCGCAGTCTCATGGCTGCGACATAATCTTGGCAGGTGATGAAAATGGCATTTAATAATGAATGGGGCAAGAAATTCGGCTGGCATTTCTCTTACAGGGCTTGCGTTTGGCATTTGCGCGCACTTGTTAAGCCTCTGAAATTATGTTTGTTTTTTTGTTAATTCATCACAATTTGGCAATGTTCGTTTGTGTGTCGACTATGCAACATTCTTGTCATAAAACCCCTGCTCCGCCACCGTCCTCCCCGCACTTAGCCCTATGACTGGCGGCTGCCGCGGGACGGCGCGAAGCAGTTAGGCTAGAATGTCCTGTTTTCGTCTGCGGCCTTCGTTAGCCCATGCATCTGCTTGCCCTCGGACTCAACCACCACACCGCGCCCCTGGCGATACGGGAGAAGCTGGCCTTTCCGGCCGATGCCCTGCCGCGCGCGCTGGACAGTCTGGTGGCCTCGCAGGCCGCGCGCGAGGCGGCCATCGTCTCCACTTGCAACCGCACCGAGATCTACTGCCTGAGTCCGGACCCGCATGCGGCGCTGGACTGGCTGTGCCAGTTCCACGGCATGAACCGCGCCGAGCTGGAGCCCTATCTCTACCAGTTGGAAGCGACTCAGGCGGCGCGCCACGCCTTCCGCGTGGCGTCCGGGCTGGATTCCATGGTGCTGGGCGAGACCCAGATCCTGGGCCAGCTGAAGGACGCGGTGCGCAGCGCCGAAAACGCCGGCACCTTGGGCACGCTGCTGAACGGCCTGTTCCAGCGCACCTTCGCGGTGGCCAAGGAGGTGCGCTCCAACACCGCAGTGGGCGCAAGTTCGGTGTCAATGTCGGCGGCGGCGGTCAAGCTGGCCGAGCAGATATTTCCGTCCATCGCCGAGTTGAACGTCTTGTTCGTCGGCGCGGGCGAGATGATAGAGCTGGTGGCGACGCACTTCGCCGCGCGCAACCCGTCCTGTCTGACCGTGGCCAACCGCACGCTGGAGCGCGGCCAGCGGCTGGCCGAGCAGTTCGGCGGCAACGCCATCACCTTGGCGGAGCTACCGGAGGCCCTGGCGCGCTACGACGTGGTGGTGACGTCCACCGCCAGCCAACTGCCCATCATCGGCAAGGGCATGGTGGAGCGGGCGATCAAGGCGCGCCGCCATCGCCCCATGTTCATGCTGGACCTGGCCGTGCCGCGCGACATCGAGCTGGAAGTGGACAAGCTGGACGACGTGTTCCTGTTCAGCGTGGACGACATCGCCGGCATCGTGGAGGTGGGCAAGGAGGCGCGGCAGCAGGCGGCGGCCGAGGCCGAAACCATCATCCAGAGCCGCGTCGCGGAGTTTGCCGATTGGCTGAAGAAGCGAGAGACGGTGCCGCTGATCCGCGCCTTGCGCGACGAGGCCGACCGTACCCGCCGCCACGCGCTGGAAGGCGCGCTGAAACAACTGGCGCGCGGCGACGCGCCGGAAAAAGTGCTGGAGGCCCTGTCCGTCCAGCTGACCAACAAACTGATGCACCCGCCCACCCAGGCCTTGTCCTCGGGCAGCGGCGCGGAGCATGACGCGCAGGTGCAAACCATCGCGCGGCTTTACCGTTTACACCCGGAGTCGTAATGAAAGCGTCTATCGCGGCCAGGCTTGCCCAGCTGGCCGACCGTCTGGAAGAGGTGACCCACCTGCTGGCCAGCGAAACGGCCACCCAGGACATGGAGGCCTTCAAGAAACTGACCCGCGAACACGCCGAGCTGACGCCGGTGGTGGAAACCTTCGCCGCCTACCGGCAGTGCGAGGGCGACATCGCCGCCGCCGAAGAGATGCTGGCCGATCCGGAAATGAAGGAGTTCGCCCAGGCGGAAATCCTCGAGGGCAAGGACAAGCTGGCGGCGCTGGACATAGCGCTGCAAAAGCTGCTGCTGCCCAAGGACCCCAACGACGACAAGAACATCTTCCTGGAAATCCGCGCCGGCACCGGCGGCGACGAGGCGGCGCTGTTCGCGGCGGACCTGCTGCGCATGTACACGCGCTACGCCGAGCGCAACCGCTGGCAAGTGGAGATCGTCTCCGCCAGCGAGTCAGACCTGGGCGGCTACAAGGAAGTGATCGTCCGCTTGGTGGGCCAGGGCGTGTATTCGCGGCTGAAGTTCGAATCCGGCGGCCACCGCGTGCAGCGGGTGCCGGCCACCGAGACCCAGGGCCGCATCCATACATCCGCCTGCACGGTGGCGGTGATGGCGGAGGCGGATGAGATTGCCGAAGTGGTGCTGAACCCGGCCGATCTGCGCATCGATACCTTCCGCGCGTCCGGCGCAGGCGGCCAGCACATCAACAAGACCGATTCCGCGGTGCGCATCACCCACTTGCCTACCGGGATTGTGGCGGAGTGTCAGGACGGCCGCTCGCAGCACGCCAACAAGGCCAGCGCCATGCAGGTGCTGGCGGCGCGCATCTACGACATCCAGCTGCGCGAGAAAAACCAGAAGGAAGCGGCCGAGCGCAAGAGCCTGATCGGCTCCGGCGACCGCTCCGAGCGCATCCGCACCTATAACTACCCGCAGGGCCGCATCACCGACCACCGCATCAATCTGACGCTGTACAAGCTCGATTACGTGATGGACGGCGACCTGCAGGAGCTGACCGACGCGCTGATCGCGGAACAGCAGGCCGAGCTATTGGCCGCGCTGGGCGATTGAGGATTGCGGCCGGCGATAGTCGACGTTAGAATCACCTCCGGAAAACGGCGGACCGCAGGGTCCGCATGTTTCGGCCCGCCGGGCCGGAGCCCGTTTTTCTCCGAAACTTGGGGCCGCCGTTTGGGTGGCCTTTTCTTTTTTTCCCGCCTACAGCGTGGCCAGATAGGCCAGCAGCGCCTTGATGTCGTCCGGACTCAGCGTCTTCAAGATTTCCTGCATCTCCATGCGTGCCGGCGGCTGCGGCTGGTCCGATACCTTCATGCGTTCCGCCAGGTAGCCGGCATGTTGGCCGGCCAGCCGCGGCGCGGCGCTGCCGCCTTCGCCCTGCTCGCCGTGGCAGGTGAAGCAGGGCGGCGCGCCCACGGCCAGATTGCCCTCGGTGTACAGCTTGCGCCCGGCGGCCAGCAGGGCGGGATCAGCCGGTTTGGCCGGATGCGGC
This sequence comes from Chromobacterium paludis, assembly GCF_008275125.1. Taxonomy (NCBI): domain Bacteria; kingdom Pseudomonadati; phylum Pseudomonadota; class Betaproteobacteria; order Neisseriales; family Chromobacteriaceae; genus Chromobacterium; species Chromobacterium paludis. The sequence goes on along the minus strand of NZ_CP043473.1, from coordinate 3,826,032 downwards.
GCGGGGGACTGCGCGGCGAAGTAATGGGCGATGGCCTGGATGTCGGCGTCGCTCTTCAACGTATCCCAGACCAACTTGTGCGCGCCGCCGTCCTCGCGCTGGCCCAGCCGCATCCAATCCAGCTGTTGCGCGATATAGTCGGCCTGCTGGCCGGCCAGCCGGGGCGCCGATGGCGGACCATTGCCGTCCCGGCCGTGGCAAGCGGCGCAAAGCTGCAGCGCGAGCTTGGGCGGCGCGGCCAGCGCCGACGATGAGACGGCAAGGAGTAGGGCAAAGAGATGGGCTTTCATGCGCGGCTCCGGGCGGGCGATGATGAAGGTATAGCCGCCCATCGCCGCCGCGTCAGCCGCGCGCGCCCCAGGCGCGGAACAGCGCCATGCCGGTCAGCATGGCCGCCAGGAACAGCAAGCCGTCGGAAAGGCCGCTGCCGGCCAGCACCAGCGCCGGTCCGGGGCAGATGCCGGCCAGGCCCCAGCCCATGCCGAAAATCAGGCTGCCTATCAGCAGGCGGCGATCCGCGCGGCGCGCGGTGGGCAATTGCATGGCTTCGCCCAGCAGCGAGCATTGGCGGCGCTTAGCCCAGGCGAAGGCCGGCAGCGCCACGGCGATGGCGCCCGCCATCACCAGGGCCAGCGACGGGTCCCAATGGCCGCCGATATCCAGAAAGCCCAGCACCTTGGCCGGATTGGCCATGCCAGCCACGATCAGCCCCAGGCCGAAGATCAAGCCGGCCAGGCCGGCGCTTGCGATGCGTTTCATAGGCTTATCCCCAAATATGACGAACCAACCAGACCGTGGCGAAGCCGGCGGCCATGAAGGTCAGCGTGGCGGCCAGCGAGCGCGGCGACAACCGGGCCAGCCCGCATACGCCGTGGCCGCTGGTGCAGCCGGACCCCAGCCGGCTGCCCAAGCCCACCAGCAAGCCGGCGGCGATCAACAGCCCCGGTCTGTGGTCCAGCGCGATGGCCGGCGGCGCGGCGAACAGCCGGTATAGCCAGGGCGACAAGACCAGGCCGGCGACGAAGGCCAGCCGCCAGTCCTTGTCGCCGCCGGGAGCGAGCAGATGGCCGACGATGCCGCTGATGCCGGCCACGCGGCCGTTCAACAAGACCAGCCAGGCGGCGGCCAGGCCGATCAGCGCGCCGCCAGCCAGCGCGCTCCATGGGGTGAAATGGCTCCAGTCCAGGATCATGTCTATTCCTTGGGGCAATACAGCTGATAAAGCGTGGACAGCACGGCCAGGGCCTTGGGGTCCGCCACGGAGTAAATGATGCGTTTGCCGTCGCGGCGAGTGGCCACCAGCCCCTCGTTGCGCAAGACGCCCAGCTGTTGCGACAGCGTGGGTTGGCGGATGCCGACGGTCTCTTCCAGTTCGCTCACCGATTTTTCGCCTTGGCTCAGCTGGCACAGCAACAGCAGGCGGTCTTCATTGGACAGCGCGCGCATTAGGCCGCTGGCCTGGCCGGCGGCGGCGCGCATGTCGGAAAGGGTGATGGTGCTCATGCAGGACTTCCATGTATTCGACAAAACTTGACTTCAATATATCAATTGATATTATATAAATCAACATATCCATTCGATGGCGCATCGCAACAGGAGGCTGATATGAAAAGCAATGTGGGAGGTTGGGACCGGGTGCTGCGCGTTGTCGTCGGCGTAGCCTTGATCGTCGGCGCCGTATCCGGCGTCATCGGCGCCTGGGGCTGGCTGGGCTTGGTGCCGCTGGCCACCGGCCTGTTCCGCTTCTGCCCGGCCTATCTGCCGTTTGGCTGGTCCAGCTGCCGCGCGCCGTCATCCTCATCCCAAACGGAGCCCAAACCATGAGCCAAAACGTCAACTACCCGGAACTGACCCACGCCATCTCCAAGCACCTGGCCACCTTGCGCGCCGATGTGCCGGAGGTGATGCAGGGCTTCAACGACCTGGCCCGCGCCGCTACCCGCGATGGCGCGCTGGACAAGAAAACCAAGGAATTGATCGCGCTGGCGCTGGGCGTGGCCGCGCGCTGCGACGGCTGCCTGGGTTTCCACGCCCAGGCCCTGGTCAAGTTGGGCGCCACCAAGGCGGAAGTGGAGGAAACACTGGCCATGGCCGTCTACATGGGCGGCGGCCCGTCGCTGATGTATTCCGCCAACGCCCTGGAAGCCTTCGAGCAGTTCAGCGCCAAGGGCGGCTAGTCTCGATTCCCGCGCTGTGGGACAATCACGCGCAGCCGGGCTCATGCCCGGCTATGCTTTTTGAACCACAGCCGGATTTCACGCCCCATGTCTGTTTCTTCCCTGCGCGTGCTGTCGCTCATCCCGCCGATGACGCAGCTGAACACGCCCTACCCGTCCACCGCTTACCTCACCGGCTTCCTGCGCTCGCGCGGGGTGGCCGCGTTCCAGGAGGATCTGGCGCTGGCGCTGGTGTTGAAGCTGTTCTCCAGGGAGGGCATGGCCACGCTGCGCGAGCATGTGCAGCGCATCCCCATGCGCCAGCGCACGGACTGCATGATGCAGTTCGACATCTCTTATGATCGCTACGCCGCGACCATAGACGCGGTGATCGGCTTCCTGCAGGGCCGCGACGCCACGCTGTCCTACCGCATCGCCGGCCGCAACTACCTGCCGGAAGGGCCGCGCTTCGCCGCGCTGGACGTCTATGTGGACCCGGACGATCCGGACGGCGGCGACCCGCTGGCCTGGGCCTTCGGCGCGCTGGGCACCCAGGACCGCGCCCGCCACCTGGCGACGCTGTATCTGAACGATATCGCCGACGTGCTGCGCGAAGCGGTGGACCCTCGCTTCGAGTTTGTCCGCTATGCGGAATCCCTGGCGCTGTCCCAGCCCACCTTCGATCCGCTGGCCAAGGCCCTGGCCGCCGCGCCCAACTGGGTGGACGACACCCTGGCCGCGCTGACGCTAGCGGCCATGGACCAGCACCAGCCGCAGCTGGTGCTGGTCTCGGTACCGTTTCCGGGCGCGGTGTACGCGGCCTTCCGCATCGCCCAGACCATCAAGCGCCATTGGCCGGACATCAAAATCTGCCTGGGCGGCGGCTACGTCAACACCGAGCTGCGCGAACTGGCCGAGCCGCGGGTGTTCGATTACTTCGACTATGTCACGCTGGACGATGGCGAAAAGCCGCTGTTGGCGCTGATGGAGCACCTCGAAGGCAAGCGCGGCGTCAGCCGGCTTTCGCGCACCTTCTTGCGTCAGGACGGCGCGGTGCGCTACGTCAATATGCAGGAAGCCGACGTGCCGTTCTCCGAATCCGGCACCCCCACCTGGGACGGCCTGCCGATAGACCGCTACCTGTCCTTGCTGGACATGCTCAACCCGATGCACCGGCTATGGAGCGATGGCCGCTGGAACAAGCTGACCATCGCCCACGGCTGTTACTGGAAGAAATGCAGCTTCTGCGACGTGACGCTGGACTACATCTCGCGCTACGAGACGGCGTCGGCCGAGCTGCTGGTGGACCGCATCGAAGCCATCATCGCCGAAACCGGCCAGACCGGCTTCCACTTCGTCGATGAGGCCGCGCCGCCCAAAATGCTGAAGGCGCTGGCCGAGGAACTGCTGCGGCGCAAGGTATCCATCTCCTGGTGGGGCAATATCCGCTTCGAGAAATCGTTCACCCCGGAGCTGGCCCAACTGCTGGCCGAGTCCGGCTGCATCGCCATTTCCGGCGGTTTGGAAGTGGCCTCGGACCGGCTGCTCAAGCTGATGAAGAAGGGCGTGTCGGTGGAGCAGGTGGCGCGCGTCACCCATGGTTTCGCCGAGGCCGGCGTGCTGGTGCATGCCTATCTGATGTACGGCTTCCCCACGCAAACGGTGCAGGACACGGTGGACGCGCTGGAATACGTGCGCCAGCTGTTCGACGCCGGCTGCATCCAGTCCGGCTTCTTCCATCGCTTCGCCTGCACCGTGCACTCGCCGGTGGGGCAGAACCCGGAAGAGTACGGCGTGCAGCTGGTGCCGCTGCCGCCGGGCAACTTCGCCAAGAACGACGTCGGCTTCATCGACCCCACCGGGACCGACCACGAACTGATGGGCCGCGGCCTGAACAAGGCGCTGTACAACTTCATGCACGGCATCGGCCTGGACGGCGACGTGCGCGGCTGGTTCGATATCCGCGTGCCCAAACCCAAGGTGCCGCGCCAGTTCATCGAGCGCGCGTTGTACCAGTAGGACGAAGTCCTGGCCGGCTGCATTCCGCTGAAACAACTGGGACTGGGCAATTACCGCCAGTTATTGGAATCGTGATGCAGGACACGGACAATGCTGCGGCCATCCGATGTTGGCGCGGCGGAGGAACAAGCGCAGACGGCGGCGGCTGACCCAGCCTGAGCCACCCGCCACGCTCAAGCTTGCGGCTCCTTGCCGAACACCTGCGGATACTCTCGCCGATACCAATCCGCCGCCTGCCCATGCTCCAGCGACAGAAACTCGCTAAAGCGCGGCACCCATAGATAGCCCAGGCAAGACAGCATCATCAACAGGCCAGCCGCGCCATACACCGTCGCCACGCTGCAGCGCGAAAGCGCCACGCCTATCAGGGCGGGGCCGATGGCGCCGGCCAGCTGCGTGCTCATGGACGACACCGCGGACAAGCGCACCCGGTAATCCAGGGGCAAGCCCAGCGAGCGGTGCGTGGCGCCCACCAGGCTCATCGCCGCGTTGCAGAAGCCGCCTGCGACCAGCGCCGCCAACAGCCACGGAGCGGAAGGCGAGAAACCGGCAGCCGCAAAGCACAGCCCTTCCAACATGCCCAGCCCCACCCGCACCCGGTACCGCCCCAATCGCGCCACCAGCCATTGCGAACCCACAGCGCTGCCGGCGAGCACGCCCAATGACAATGCGGTCAGGCAATTGCCCAGCCAGCCGCCGCCCAGGCCCAACGCATGCACCTTGAGCGGAATCAGCATGCCCACCGCCGGTCCTTGGAAAATCCATAGTACGAAGTTGACCGCCGTCCAGCCACGCTCCATCGGCACCTGCCACTTGGCGCGGAAGCCCTCCGCCAGCTGCGCCGCCCATGCGCCCGGCCGCAGCGCGGGCCGCCGCGCCGGGGCCTCCCGCGGCACCCGGCGCATCGCCAGCGCGGCCAACACGTACAAAGCGGCAGACAGCCATAGCGCCCCGGCCACGCCCAGCCAATGCAAGCCGGCCGCCCCCAGCATGGGGCCCAGGATGCCGCTGAGCGATTGACCCGTCTTGCGCCACCGCAGCGCCTGCGGCAGCGCGGATGCCGGAATGCGCTCCGGCAAGATATTGTTGCGCCCCTGATCGGCAAACGCCCAAGCCAGCATCTGCACGCTCCCCAGCAGCAGCACATCCGCCAGCCGGAACGCCGGCCGCATCGCCAGCCAGGCCAGCGCCGCCCCCAGCAAGGCGAGCAGGCAGGACGAGCGGACCATCTGCGCGGACTTGCCATAGCGGTCGCCCAGGGGCGCGGCGAACAGCACCGCGGCAAACGCCGCCACGGCCAAGGCGGAGCTGAAGCGAGCCAGCGCGCCCGCCCCGCCCTGGCTGGCTATCCACCAAGGCAACACGGCAGCCTCGGCCAGGTAGGCCAAGCGCAGCAGGGCGTCAGCCAGCAGCAGGGCCGGCAATACGCGGCATGGCGCGTAAGACAAGGCGGCATCGGAAGGACGCTCAAGCATTGAGAAATAACCCAGGCAACTAAGCAATCAAGACGCAAATTAAACCAAGGGCATATCAAAGCACATGCGGAGAGCCATGGCCAAGGCATGCGGCAGGAAAGCAAGAAACCACCGGCAAGCGGTGGTTTCTTGGCGCGCGATGCGATGGGCCAGCGCCTGCGGCGGGGCTGGCGCCCCCAAAACGAGAGCCATCCGCCATTTCCTGGCGCAGCCCTATCGGACGGGCCGCGGTGGAACGCCCAGCCTAGCCGGGCTTCCGCCCTACGGCCTTACTTGCCAATACAAAAGCGGGAGAAGATCACGCCCAAGAGGTCATCGGCGGAGAATGCCCCGGTGATCTCGGACAAGGCGTTTTGCGCCAGGCGCAGTTCCTCGGCGAAGATTTCCACCAGTTCCCAGTCCGCTTCCGCCAGTTCCAGGTGGTCCGCCGCGCGGGCGATGGCGTCCAGGTGGCGCTGGCGAGCCAGGAACACGCCTTCGTCGGCGCCGCTGAAGCCTATCATTTCCAGCAGCTTGGCCTTGAGCAGGTCCACGCCCTGATGCGTCTTGGCGGACAGCCGCACCAGCGGGTGGCCGTCTTCATCGGCGATGCCGGGCGCGTCCGTGGTCAGGTCCACCTTGTTGAAGACATGCACGCGCGGCAGGCCGGCCGGGATGCGCGCCAGGATGGCCTGCACCTCGTCGGTGAGGCCGTGGCGGCTGTCGGTCAGCACCAGGGCCAGGTCGGCGCGCTCCACCGCCTGCCAGGTGCGCTCGATGCCTATTTTCTCCACCACGTCGTCGGTTTCGCGCAGCCCGGCGGTGTCGATGATGTGCACCGGCACGCCGTCGATGACGATTTCCTCGCGCACCGTGTCGCGGGTGGTGCCGGCGATATCGGTCACGATGGCGATGTCGTCGCCGGCCAGCGCGTTCATCAGGCTGGACTTGCCGACATTGGGCTGGCCCACCAGCACCACGTGCATGCCTTCGCGCAGGATGGCGCCCTGCTTGGCCGTGGCCTGCACCCCCACCAGCTGCGCGCGCAAGCGGCGCAGGCGGCCGATCGCGTCAGCCTGCTTCAGGAAATCTATCTCTTCTTCCGGAAAGTCCAGCGTGGCTTCCACCAGCATGCGCAGATTGATCAGCTCGTCCACCAGGCCGTGCACCTGGCGCGAGAACGCGCCCTTCAATGACTTCAGCGCGCTGCGCGCCGCAGTTTCGCTGCTGGCGTCGATCAGGTCGGCCACGCTCTCCGCCTGGGCCAGGTCCAGCTTGTCATTCAGGAAGGCCCGCTTGGTGAACTCGCCCGGCTCCGCCAGCCGCGCGCCCAGCTCCACGCAGCGCGTGAGCAGCATCTTCATCACCACCGGCCCGCCATGGCCCTGCAGCTCGATCACGTCTTCGCCGGTGAAGCTGTTGGGGCCGGGGAAGAACAGCAGCAAGCCGTTGTCTATGGCCTGGCCGTGGCCGTCGAAGAAGTCCGTATACATCGCGTAGCGCGGCTTGGGGGTCTTGCCATTGGAAATGGCCTGCGCGAACGGCAGCAAGTCCTTGCCGGAGACGCGGATCACGCCGACGCCGCCGCGGCCGGGGGCGGTGGCGATGGCGCAGATGGTGGCGGGGGTGTAGCTGAGGTTCATTGCCATTCCTTGGATTTTTAGCCACGAAATCCACGAAAGGACACGAAAGAACGATCGCAGGCCGGAGGCCGTCCCTGCGCCGCCTCGGAGGCGATTCGCGTTCGTGTTCTTTCGTGGGGTTCGTGGCAAATTGTTTTGAGATCTTTCCCAGATTATCCAGCAAAAAACCCGGCCAGCGGCCGGGTTTATTCAAGCTTCAGGACTAAGCGCTCAGGATTGCAGCGCCGCCTTGTTGGCCTTGTTGATCTGCTTGTTGATGAACCACTGCTGGGTCATGGACAGCACGTTGTTGACCACGTAGTACAGCACCAGGCCGGCCGGGAAGAAGAAGAACAGCGCGGAGAAGGCCAGCGGCATGATCTTCATCATCTTCGCCTGCATCGGGTCGGCCGGCGGCGGGTTCAGGAAGGTCTGCAGGAACATGGTGATGGCCATCAGCGCCGGCAGGATGTAGTACGGGTCCGGGCGGGCCAGGTCGGTATACCACAGCACCCACGGCGCGCCGCGCAGCTCCACGGAGGCCAGCAGCGCCCAGTACAGGCCGATGAACACCGGGATCTGGATCAGCATGGGCAGGCAGCCGCCCAGCGGATTGACCTTCTCGGTCTTGTACATCTCCATCACCGCCTGCTGGAACTTCATGCGGTCGTCGCCGTGCTGTTCCTTCAGGCGCTCCAGGCGCGGCGCCAGGGCCTTCATCTTGGCCATGGAGCGGTAGGAGGCGGCGGTCAGCGGATAGAAGGCGCCCTTGACGGTCAGCGTCAGCAGAATGATGGCCCAGCCCCAGTTGCTCACCAGGCCGTGCAGCTTCACCAGCAGCCAGAACAGCGGCGAGGCGAAGATGTAGAACATGCCGAAGTCCTTGGCATATTCCATGCCGTCGGCCACCTTGGAGATGATGTCGTATTCTTCCGGGCCGGCGTACAGCGGCACGTTCACGCTCAGGCTCTTGCCCGGGGCGATGGCGGCATAGTCCACCAGCGCGGCGGCGGAGTTCAGGCCGTTGCTCTGGCTCAGCTCGAAGCGGCAGGAACGCTCGTCCTTGCACACGCTCTTGCCATCCAGCGGCTTCAGAATCCAGGCGGACATGAAGTAGTGCTGCAGCATGGCCACCCAGCCGTCGGTGGTGGACTTGGCGTAGTCGCCCTTGCCCTTGGCCAGGTCTTCAAAGCTGACTTTCTGGAACTTGTGCTCGGTGGTGTACACGGCCGGGCCGGTGTAGGTGTGGGCGAAACGGCCCTCGCCTTCCGGCGCCTGGCTGTCGCGCAGCAGGCGGTAGTAAGCCGTTGGGGCCACCGGGATGGCGCCGCCGTTCACGATGTCGTAACGGACGCCGATCTCGTAGCTGCCCTTGGTGAAGGTGTAGACCTTGCTCACCTTGACGCCGTTGGCGTCCGGCGCGCTCAGCTTCACTTCCAGCTTGTCGCCGGTCATTTCATAGCTGGGCTTGTCCGCGGTGAACACGGTTTTATGCGTCGGCAGGGCCGGATTGCTGGCGGCGATCAGGCCGGTTTGCGCCACATAGGTGCGCTTGGCGTCGTCTTCGAACAGCTTGAAGGCCTTGGTGTGATCTTCCGCGTCGCCGTGTTTCAGCAGCTGCAGCTCGCGCAGGTCGCCGCCCACGGTATCGATCTCGGCCTCAACCAGGTCCGTCTTGACGTGGATGCGCTGACCACGGGTCAGCTTATTGGCCTCGGCCGGCTGGGCCGCGCCGGAAGCGCCGGCCGCGGCCTGGGTCTTGGCCACTTGCTGTTGCGGGGGATGCTTGGGCATGAAGAACTCATTCCACCCAAACAGGATGCCCACGGACAGTACAACGAAGATTATCAGTCGCTTGGAATCCATCTCTCGATACCGGAAGGTTCAGGGAACCGGGTCATAGCCGCTGCCGCCCCAGGGGTGGCAACGGCAGATGCGTCTGGCGGCCAGTGAGCCGCCCCTCAGCGCGCCGTATTTTCTCACCGCCTCGATCGCGTAGCTGGAACAGGTGGGCTGGAAGCGGCAACGCGGTGCCAGCCACGGGCTGATAGCCAGCTGGTAAAAACGGATCAGGAGGATGAGGAGGCGCGACATCGTGCCAGTTTAGCAAACAACGCCTGCAAAGCCGTTACAGCTTCGGCGCGCTGTTCATATGTAAACGCGGTCTTGGCGCGCACCACGTAGTCCACGCCGCCCAGCGTCTGCTGATTCAGGCGGAACCACTCGCGCACGCAGCGCTTGATGTAATTGCGGCGCACGGCCCGCTTGGCAACTTTCTTGCCAACCACCAGACCCACGCGGGCATGGTCCAGGCCGTTAGGGCGGGCATACACCTGGAAGAACGCATTGCTGCGTTGTTGCCGCAAACTAAAAACGGATGAGAACTCATCCGTTTTTAACAGCCGGTGCGCACGGCGAAAGCGGTAAGCCACAAGGACTTAGACGGCCAGCTTCTTGCGGCCCTTGGCGCGGCGAGCGGCGATGACGGCGCGGCCACCGCGGGTCTTCATGCGGACCAGAAAGCCGTGAGTGCGTTTGCGACGGGTGTTGGACGGTTGGTAAGTACGCTTCATGATATGGGTTTCCTGTTTCGAAACGGAAATAAACGCGTGATTTGACTCGATAATGAGCCGTTTGTCAACGAGGAATTTTCTGCACCCCTGTGGATAACTTTGCAAAAAAACGTTAGAATGTCGGGGTTTACCGTTGCCGAGCGGCTGCACAACAAATGAACGCACCCAGGGTCCACTATCCCGCCGCGTTTGAAACAGCGCAGTTCGCCGGCCGCTTCCATACCGAACATCCGCCGTCCGCGCGCCGTTGCACCCGTGCCGCGAACGGCTCATCCCGCTGTTGCCAGCCGAGCGCGCTCAGCGGGTTTTTCGCTTTCACATGCGTGTATGTAATGACTGAACTGGATCAATTCTGGCCTGCCTGCCTCGCCCGACTGGAGGCCGAACTGTCTTCGCAACAGTTCAACACCTGGATCAAGCCGCTGACCGCCGAAGCCGGCGACGAAGGCATTGCGCTGTTCGCGCCCAACCGCTTCATCATGCAGTTCATCAAGGACCGTTTCCTCGCCCGCATCGAGGAGCTGGCCGTGGAACTGATTGGCGAATGTCCGGTGGAGCTGCGCCTGGGCGCGCCGTCGGCGCGTCCGCTGCAGCCGGCCGCCAGCAGCCAGCCCAAGGCCAAGGAGCCCGCCAAGGCCACGCCCAGCGCGCCGGCCGCGCCGTCCCCGGCCAAGCAGGCGGCAGTGAAGGCCATAGGCGGCAGCCATGAAAGCACGCGCCTGAACCCGTCCTTCACCTTCGACACGCTGGTGACGGGTAAGGGCAACCAGCTGGCGCGCGCGGCGGCCATGCAGATTGCGGAAAACCCGGGCGACCAGGCTTATAACCCGCTGTTTGTCTACGGCGGCGTGGGCCTGGGTAAGACTCACTTGATCCAGGCCATCGGCAACCACGTGTTCCAAAAGAACCCGCAAGCCAAGATCCGTTACATCCACGCCGAACGCTATGTGGCCGACATCATGCGCGCCTACCAGCACAAGGCCTTTGATGAGTTCAAGCGCTACTACCACTCGCTGGACCTGTTGCTGATTGACGACATCCAGTTCTTCGCCGGCAAGAACCGCACCCAGGAAGAATTCTTTTATGCCTTCAACGCGCTGATAGAGGGCGGCAAGCAGGTGATCATGACCTGCGACAGCTACCCCAAGCAGATTGAAGGGATGGAAGAGCGGCTGATCTCGCGCTTCTCCTGGGGCCTGACGGTGGAAATCCAGCCGCCGGAGCTGGAAATGCGCGTGGCCATTCTGATGAAGAAGGCCGAGGCCGACAGCATCAAGCTGGAGCACAACGTAGCGTTCTTCATCGCCCAGAACGTGCGCTCCAACGTGCGCGAGCTGGAAGGCGCGCTCAAGCGCGTGGTGGCCTACGCCCGCTTCACCAACCAGAACATCACGCTGGAGCTGGTGAAGGAAGCGCTGAAGGACATCCTGGCCGCCGGCAACCGCCAGGTGACGGTGGACGCCATCCAGAAGACGGTGGCCGAGTACTACAAGATCAAGCTGTCCGACATGCACAGCAAGAAGCGCAGCCGCGACATCGCGCGTCCGCGCCAGGTGGCCATGGCCCTGGCCAAGGAGCTGACCCAGCTGTCCCTACCCAATATCGGCGACGCCTTTGGCGGCCGGGACCACACCACCGTGTTGCACGCGTGCAAAACCATTACCGAGATGCGCGCTAACGACGCGGACATCGCGCATGACTACGAAGCGCTGCTTTCCATGCTGCGCAATTAATCGAACCATGAAACGACTCTTCATCCTCTACTGGGAGCCCGCCACATGCTGATCCTGCAAGCCGAACGCGATGCCCTGCTCAAGCCCCTGCTGGCAGTCACCGGCATTGTCGAGCGTCGCCACACGCTGCCGATTCTGTCCAACGTCCTGATCGAGAAAAAGGGCGGCCAAGTCGGCTTCCTGGCCACCGACCTGGAAATCCAGATCACCACCGCCAGCAGCGACGAGCTGCCGGGCGAAGACTTCCGCCTCACCACCTCCGCCAAGAAGCTGCAGGACATCCTGCGCGCCATCCCGGGCAACGCCACGGTGACGCTGGAGCAGCTGGACGGCGGCCGCCTGGTGCTGAAGGCCGGCAAGAGCCGCTTCAACTTGCAAACGCTGCCGGCGGAAGACTTCCCGCTGCTGTCCGTGGCCAGCGCCGGCGAATCCAGCTTCAGCCTCTCCCAGCGCGAACTGAAGCGCCTGATCTCCCAGGTGCAGTACGCCATGGCGGTGCAGGACATCCGTTATTACCTGAACGGCCTGTTGATGCAGACCGACGGCAACCAGGTGCGCCTGGTGGCCACCGACGGCCACCGCCTGGCATTCGCCAGCGCCGACGTCACCGCCACCCTGCCCAAGGCCGAGGTGATCCTGCCGCGCAAGACCATCATCGAGCTGTACAAGCTGCTGCAAGACAGCGACGACGAAATCAAGATCGAAGTGCTGGCCAACCAGGTGCGCTTCAGCTTTGGCGCCACCGTCATCATCAGCAAGGTGGTGGACGGCAAGTTCCCGGACTACAACCGCGTCATCCCGCTGGACAACGACAAGATCTTCCTGATCGAACGCCTGGAATTCCTGCACGCACTGCAGCGCGCCGCCATCCTGGCCAACGAGAAATTCCGCGGCGTGCGCCTGGTGCTGGCGCCGGGCAAGATGTCCATCCTGTGCACCAACAGCGAGCAGGAAGAAGCCGAGGAAGAACTGGAAATCGCCTACCAGGGCGGCACCCTGGAAATCGGCTTCAACATCAACTACCTGCTGGACGTGCTGACCAACCTGCCGGCCGACACCCTGCAGCTGGCGTTTGGCGATTCCGCCCGCAGCGCGCTGTTCACCATTCCGGACGTCAGCAACTTCAAGTACATCGTGATGCCGATGCGCATCTGACGCAGCAAACGGAGTCAGCGGGCGGCCATGCGCCGCCTCCCGGATTTAAGAATGACCGGCCGCGCAGCCTGTTTCACCCCGGCGGCGCGGCCATATGGAAAGTGTGAGTATGAGCGAACAAGAATACGGCGCGGACAGTATCAAGGTGCTTAAAGGCCTGGATGCGGTGCGCAAGCGCCCCGGCATGTATATTGGCGATACCTCCGACGGCACCGGCCTGCACCACATGGTGTTTGAAGTGCTGGACAACGCCATTGACGAAGCGCTGGCCGGCCATGCCGACACCATCAAGGTCACCATCAACCCGGACAACTCCGTTTCCGTAGAAGACAACGGCCGCGGCATCCCCACCGACATCCACCCGGAAGAAGGCCGCTCCGCCGCGGAGGTCATCATGACCATCCTGCACGCCGGCGGCAAATTCGACAGCAACAGCTACAAGATCTCCGGCGGCCTGCACGGCGTGGGCGTATCCGTGGTCAACGCGCTGTCCGACTGGCTGAAGCTGAAGATCTGGCGCGACGGCAAGGTGCACGAGATGGAATTCCGCCGTGGCGACGCGGTGGCCCCGCTCACCGTCACCGGCCATACCAGCCACCGCGGCACGGAAGTTACCTTCTTTGCCAGCGTGGACACCTTCGGCCACATCGAATACCACTTTGACATCCTGGCCAAGCGCATCCGCGAACTGTCCTTCCTGAACCAGGGCGTGGGCATCCAGCTGATAGACAAGCGCAGCGGCAAGGAAGAAAACTTCGCCTTCTCCGGCGGCGTGGCCGGCTTCGTGGAATACATGAACCGCAATAAGACCGTGCTGCATCCCAAAGTCTTTTACGGCTATGGCGAGAAGGACGGCATGAGCGTGGAAGTGGCCATGCAGTGGAACGATTCCTACCAGGAAAACGTCCAGTGCTTCACCAACAACATCCCTCAGCGCGATGGCGGCACCCACATGACCGCGCTGCGCCAGGTGATGACCCGCACGCTGAACCAGTTCATCGAAGAGAGCGAAGCGGCCAAGAAGGCCAAGGTGGACACCACCGGCGACGACATGCGCGAAGGCCTGACCTGCGTGCTGTCCGTCAAGCTGCCGGACCCCAAGTTCTCCAGCCAGACCAAAGATAAGCTGGTTTCCAGCGAAATCGGCCCGGTGGTCAATGAAGTGATCAGCGAAGCGCTGAAAACCTATCTGCTGGAAAACCCCAACGACGCCAAGATCATCTGCGGCAAGATCGTGGAAGCCGCCCGCGCCCGCGAGGCCGCGCGCAAGGCCCGCGAAATCACCCGCCGCAAGGGCGTGATGGACGGCCTGGGCCTGCCCGGCAAGCTGGCCGACTGTCAGGAAAAAGACCCGTCGCTGTGCGAACTGTACCTAGTGGAGGGTGACTCCGCCGGCGGCTCCGCCAAGCAAGGCCGCGACCGCAAATTCCAGGCCATCTTGCCGCTGAAGGGCAAGATCCTCAACGTGGAACGCGCCCGCTTCGACAAGATGCTGCAAAGCCAGGAAGTGGCTACCCTGATCACCGCCATGGGCTGCGGCATCGGCAAGGACGAGTACAACCCGGACAAGCTGCGCTACCACCGCATCATCATCATGACCGATGCCGACGTGGACGGCGCGCACATCCGCACCCTGCTGCTCACCTTCTTCTACCGCCAGATGACCGAGCTGGTAGAGCGCGGCCACATCTACATCGCCCAGCCGCCGCTGTACAAGGCCAAGCACGGCAAACAGGAACGCTATCTGAAAGACGACGGCGAACTGAACCAATACCTGCTGCAGCTGGCGCTGGAAAAAGCCGAGCTGATCCCGGCCGAAGGCGAAGCCCCGCTGTCTGGCGAAACCCTGGGCGAAATCGCCCGCCAGTTCCTGCTGGCCCGCGCGGTGATGGAACGCGAAAGCCGCGTCATCGACCCGCTGGTGCTGGAAGCCATGCTCAAAACCGGCCCGCTGTCGCTGGAAAGCCAGCAACAGGCCGACCATACCGTGGCGGAGCTCTCCAAGCACCTGCCGGCGGAAACCATAGACCTGCAACTGCTGCGCGACGAAAAGAACGACGGCCACCTGATCAAGATCATCCGCAAACTGCACGGCAACGTGCTGGTGACGGTGCTGGACCAAAACTTCCTGGACAGCGGCGACTACGCGGAACTGAAGAAAACCGGCAGCCTGCTGGGCGGCCTGCTGCGCGAAGGCGCCCACGTCAAACGCGGCGAAACCGTCAAACCAGTCAACGAGTTTGGCGAAGCGCTGGACTGGCTGCTGGCCGAAGTGAAAAAGGGCATGAACATCCAGCGCTACAAAGGCCTGGGCGAGATGAACCCGGAACAGCTGTGGGAAACCACCATGGACCCAGCCGTGCGCCGCCTGCTCAAGGTGCGCATCGAAGACGTGATGGGCGCGGACGACGTGTTCACCACCCTGATGGGCGACGAGGTGGAGCCGAGACGTCAGTTCATTGAAGGCAATGCCTTGATCGCACGCAATATAGATGTTTAAAATAAATTTTTAATTTTAAACATTATGTTTAAAGCGGCCGAGCGGCCGCTTTTCTATTTCTGCTTTTGCCTGCCTGCGTCAGATCTCCGGTGGAGCGCCCCAATACAACAGGAGCCTCCGCCAACAGTGTGTGTTAGCAGTGCAAGATCAATGAGCTGCGATTGATGCTGTGGATTTCAGCGTTGTCTTTTGCGTAGCGGAAGCGCCCGGTAACCAGCCCAGGTCTTGCAGCTGTTGCCAGGCGGCAGCTACCTGCTCCGGCCTCATCAACTTTTTCTTGCGATCGTTCCACGCCTGTATGGCATGGAAGGCTTCATCTGTGGAATGGACAGACGGCTCATGCGTGGCCACCCAGTGCACGGTGGCCAGCAGCTCCATGCCATACGGCGATTGAAAACCTTCAATCAGCTGGCTCACCCGCTCCACCCGGGCGCCCAGCTCCGCCTGGCTTTCCGTGATAAACGCATCCGCCTCGGCCAGCGCCTCGGGGATGGGTTCAATCTCTGAGCTGCTTACGCCATCACCCAGGCCGCGAATAAAGTGGCCTTCCATCCGGGTCAACGCATGGCGCAGCTGATCTGAATACGGGCCAAACTGGTGTTTCACAAAAGTCAGGCGCAAGTCCTGCCCGGCGGCTTGCAGAAAGTACGCCAGTTTTTGCACTTCCACCTTGGTCAGGCCGTAATTGAGCTCGCGATAGGTATCCAGCACCTTCAGGATGGCCGCGCGGCCCGGCGTCATGCGCGGGCGTGCCGTGCGCACTTCCATGCTATGCGCGGCGGGGCTGCCAGCTGGCTCAAACAGCCGCACTGTTACATTAGGCAAGGCGGCAAAGGCCTGCTCGATCAAGGGCCGCACTTCGGCCCAGTCCAGCCTGCCGTTGCCACAACCTAATGGCGGAATCGCAATGGAACGGATGCTCAGCTGGCGAATCTGCGCCACCAGGTCTTGCAACCCGTCCTGGATGTATTCCAGTTTCGAGCTGCCACGCCAATGGTCTTTAGTGGGAAAGTTGACGATATAGTGCGGCTTGGCCAGCGCGCCGTTGTCGTGGATGAACATCTTGCCGGGGCGCAAGGTGCCGGCGCGGCAGGCCGCCTGGTAAGCCTGGAAGTTGGCCGGCCATTTGTGCTTGAATTGCAGCGCGATGCCCTTGCCCATCACGCCGACACAATTGACCGTGTTGACGATGGCATCGACATCCTCCTGCCGCAGCAAATCGCCGCGCATTGTCTCAATAGCCATGTCCGTCTCCTAGAAATACCAAGCTTGCTTCACTTTAACCGGCAAGTTTAGCCCATGCACGTCCAATATCGCACGCACTTCCTCGGCCTTAGCCTGCTTATACACCCCAATCCCCAACATATGCTGCAGCGGCACGCGCTCATGCACCAGAAACTCCGCCATGCGCCGCTCCATGCGGTCAGGATGCTTCGCATTGTTTTGCCAGTATTGGCAATAGCCATCCAGCCGCGGTTCGGCCAGCAATTCGTCCCACGCCACCAGGCTGTCCAGCTCGGCCAGATCGGTACTGGCCACGCTATAGCGCAGCGTGGCATTGCGGTCGTAAAACACAAACGGCGCGCCGTCGGCAGTAACGGCCTCCACCGTGGTGACCCAGTGCACGATATCGTCCTGCCGCAATGTGCAGCCATCCACCTGGCCGCCATGGATGGCATACAGCATGGGCGAGCGCGGCGCGAAATAGAAGGGCACAAAATCATGAATCCGCCCGCCCGGCGGATTGGGCACTTCCCGGCTCGCGCGCGTGCTCTGCGCCCCACGGTGGGCGATGTTTTGGTAATTGATGCCCGCCGCAGCACCGGCATTTTTGGCCAATAAGGCCCCCGTGGCCAGGATGGCCGGCAGATTGGCGATGGCCGTGATGTGGAACAGCTTCACCGGGCGCGGGGCGGGCATGGTTCAGTCACCGGCGCAGGCCGCCTTGCGCCCGCGTTTGGGCTTGGGTACAGCCGCGCGTTGCGCCGCCAAGCGTTTCAGCAGCTCGGCGGCCGGCTCGTCATTCGGGTCTTGCGGCACCAGCTCGCCACGGAAGGCTTTGGCCAGCAAGGATGGCGTCAGCTTGTCGGCTGCGCTTTGCGTGGCGGCGAGGCGAGCTTCCAGCCGGTCGGCGAAGGCGAATAGCGTTTCGACGCGGCGGACGATTTCGTATTGCTCTTCGAGTGGCGGTAAGTGAATAAGTAATTCCCGGACTCTTTGACAATTCAACGCCTGCGGTCCCGTACCACTACCTTCTGAGCGATTCTCCTCATATTTTGCTTGAAATGAATACCACAGATATTCTGAAGAAATCACTTCATCAAAAGGCACTACTGCAGCAATATTTTGATTAATCGTTGCTTCAATCTTCAAAATGGCTGATTGACCGCGTGTTTTCCCTTCACCAATCATAGCGATCAGCACACTACCTTTTGGCAGAACTTTAACTGAGCAAGAATCAAAACCTGCTTGCGAAATACACTCTCGGGCTTCATGAATAAGGTTATTTCTAACCTCACCGGAACTTACCCATGGTATCTCCCCACCCCAAAGTGAAACATCTGCACGCGAAGGCGTGCTACCATTCAAAACTAAGCCAACGACACCAACTGGGCATGTGTACCAATATTTTGGTAGATCTTCTGATGTTCTCACAACAGAAAAAAGTTGCATTACCTCATCACGACGTTTACCTTTTAATTCCTGCTCAATCCGTTTTCGTACGTTATTGAGTGGACTTAGAAAACTACGCTCATTGCCCAACACATTACTTTGCGTATTAGCAGGATTATCTGTCGGTCCAGCCCAGCACTGGGACGAGTAGCTAGCACTCCCTAATGATGCAGCAGCAAGCAGGCCAGGCTGAGCTTGCGAAGCCGAACATTCTTGAGATATGGCTGCCTGATCAACCAAACCGCCAACAGATACTTGAGCACCTGACTTGTAATCAGGTGCTCGCTCCGCCCGCCAATCCTCGGTCAAACGCCCCGAAGTTGCTGCCGCCAACACCGATTGGCGGAAGCGCTTGAGCAGCGGCTGGACGCGGGCCAGGCGCTCACGGCAGGCATCGACGCGCGCGAGCATGCTGTCGAGCTTGTCGGCGATACGTTTTTGTTCGGGGAGGGGGGCGAGGGGAATAGAAAGACCTCGAATATTACCCAGATTTACTCGTTGTCGAGTCGTCCCCTTAGTTATGCTCGCCAAGTAAGTGCATACTGCAGGAGAGTTTATAGCGTAAGCTATATATTTTCCGTTCGCGAAATTCTCATTGATGCGAAGGCGAACAATATCCGCCACAATTATACCAAATTCCAAAGCTGGAGGAACAATTGCCGCTTTACCAAGCGGGTCACCCAGCTTAGTTATAACAATATCCCCACTTAAAAAGTTATGACGAAATAACTGTTCCGACTTTGCACGGCTAAGATATTTAATGTTTTTTTCTATAAATTTGCATCGAGAAACATTTTGCAGTCGAATAATAGGCACGCCAGCATCAACATATTCAGACGCCTTTAGATTCGAACCAAAAGGACCATCAATAATATCTTGTTGCGGAGCAGGAACGATGTCTTGAAGCTCGGAGATTATCCATGAACCAGGGAATCTACTCATTCTTCGGTTACCTCCCCCAACTCCGCCAAAATCGCCCGCAGCTCCTCCATCGCCGCGTCCAGCTCGGCCAGTGCTTCATTGGCTAAAACTGAAGGTTCCGGCAGGTCGGCGGCGTCTTCGGCGTTGTCATCCTTGAGCCAGCTGATGTCCAGGCTGTCGCCACGCTCGGCGATCCAGGCACGGCTGAAGACGCGGAAGCGGCCGGTTTCGCCCAGGTCCTGGCGTGGGCCGTGCGACGGTGCCCCCTCGCCTCCCATGCCTCGCTCGTCAGCGGAGAGCGGGGCATAGGCGGCTTCGAACTCGGCAAAGTGACCGCGGGTCAGCGGCGTGCGTTTGCCGAACTTGGGCATATTGGCGCGCAGGTCGTAGACCCAAACTTGCTGGGTGCTGCCGGTGGCGTGTTCGCTGACTTTGTCAAAGAACAGCACATTGGTTTTGACACCCTGGGCGTAGAAGATGCCGGTGGGCAGGCGCAGGATGGTGTGCAACCGGCACTTATCCATCAGGCTGCGGCGGATGTCGGCACCAACGCCGGACTCAAACAACACATTGTCCGGCAGCACCACGGCGGCGCGGCCGCCGTCCTTGAGGTGGCGCACGATGTGTTGCAGGAAGGCCAACTGCTTGTTGCTGGTGGTGTGGGTCAGGTCGTCGCGAGTGGGGCCGCCGCCGCCCTTGGCGGTGCCAAACGGCGGGTTGCTGAGGATGATGTCGCTCTTGGGCAAGCGGCTGCCGGCGCTACCCAGAGTATTGCCCAGGTGCACCACGCCTTCCTCGTCGCCTTCCATGCCGTGCAGCAGGCAGTTCATCAGCGCCAGGCGGCGGGTGTTGGACACCAGCTCCATGCCGATAAAGGCTTTGTTGCGCTGGAAGGCTTGCTGCTGTTCGTTCAGGTCAAACAGATCATCCGTCTGCTTTTTGATGTAAGCATCGGCAGCAATGAGGAAGCCGGCGGTGCCGGCGGCTGGGTCTTGCACGGTTTCGCCCGCCTGCGGCCGCAGCAGTTCTATCATGCTGTCGATCAGCGGGCGCGGGGTAAAGTACTGGCCGGCGCCGGATTTGGTTTCGCTGGCGTTTTTTTCCAGCAGGCCTTCATACAGATCGCCCAGGCCGTCTTTCTGCGCGGAGAACCAGTCTATGGCGTCCAGGCTCTTGATCAACTGCTCCAGGTGGCGCGGTTCTTTGAGGCTGGTTTGCGCGTTGGCGTAGATGGCGGCGATCAGCGGGTCGCTATTGGTGCTGAGCTTGAGCAGCGTGGCGCGGTAATGATTGAGCAAGTTGGTTCCGCTCAATGCCGCCAGTACCGGCCAGCGCGCGGTCTCCGGCAGCATGTGCTTGGAGAGCAGGCCGCTTTGCGTGTTCTCGTGCTCCATCTTGATGAACAGCAGCAGCACCAGTTCGGTGACGTAGTCGGAGTAGTTGATGCCGTCATCGCGCAGCACATCACAGAGGTTCCACAGTTTCTGAACGATGTCGTTATTGCTCATGGGGTAGGCCTTGAATGGGAAAGCGGGCCTGGCGGCCCGCTGGAGTATCTATTGCTGAGTATTATGCCGCGCCAGTCCATAGCGTGTCTGCCAGTTGTTGTAGTACTGGCGTTAATTGGCCGCCCAGCAGCTTGTCCAACTTCTTAGCCCCGCCGTGGCTGGCGAAGACGCGGTTGACGAAGTCCGGGTCTATCACCACTTCATGCACCAGTTGCTTGGCCAGGCGGTCCAGCCATTGCCGTTGTACCGGGGTCCAGCTGGTCAACGCGTAGATGCGCTGCATGGCCTGGGCCACGCGCTGTTCAAACGGCAGCAGCGCCTCGCCCAGCGCGGCCTGGCGGATATAGCCGACGATGCTGGCGGCGATTTCATGGTTGGTCTGGTTACGCCAGGCAGTTTGCAGCTTGGCTTCGCTGTAGCCGTGTTCATCCAGCAGCAAGCGCACCGCCTTCAGTTGTTCGCGCGTCAGGTCACGCGGGCGGTTCACCACCACCGCCAGCGCGGTGGATTGGTTGAGGTGTTCGCGGATGAATTGGCCAAAGCTGTCCAGGTAGTCGGCCGGCTTGGCGTAAGCGCCATAATTTTGCTCACGCGCCACCAGTTCGTCCTTGTGCTGCGAGAGCAGCGGCAGATATTCGCTGCCCAGCAATTGCTTCACCTCGGCCAGCTGGCGCAGCAGCTGATGGTGCTGGCGCACAAAGTCAGCAGCGGCATGCGGGCCCAGCTTGCGCAAGTGTTGGTGCAATTGGTCAGGCGCCACGCCCCACAGCTGTTCTAGCTGGTTCAGCCGCTCTTTGAGCTCCGGCTTTTTCTCGGCCTTGTGACTGGCCTGACGCAAGACCCGCATTACCTTCTGGCTCAGAGCATCCAGCACGTCATGCGCGTGGCTATGATCGGGCTGGCTTCCTGGCGCATCAAAGCTGACCGGGTTATTCAATTCGTCCACCAGCTGTTCCAGCGTCACGTTGGGGTCTTTCACCAGCGGCTTCATGGTGTTGACCGCTTCCAGCGCGGCGTAGATGTCCACCGGGTCGTAAATCTTGAAGATGGTTTTGCCTATCTCGTCACAACGGCGGGTGGCGCGGCCTATCATCTGCTCGTACAAAATCCGCGAGCGTACCCGGCGCATAAACACCAGGTGGCTGATCTTGGGCACGTCTATGCCGGTGGTGAGCAGGTCTACCGTGATGGCGATATTGGGGTAGCGCTCGTTCTTGTAGCGCTTGATCAGCTGATCCACCTTGTCCGACTGGCCGGTAATCTTGCGCACGGCATCTTGGTTGTATTCATCGCCGTACAGCTCTTTGAACTCGGCATCCAGCAGGCGCTTGACCATATCGGCGTGGAGGTCGGTGGCGCAGAAGATCATGGTCTTGGCTTCGCCAAACGGGTCCAGCTCTTGCGCCAGCTGGGCGCAGATCACGCGGTTGAAGTCTTCGTTGATTACGCGCTTGTTGAAGCTTTCGACGTTGAATGTCATTTCATCGTCGAGTTCGGCGGTTTCGATTTCTCCGGTGGCGGTATTGATCGCCTCGACCTGCTCGCCCTTGGAAAAAGTAATACCGTTTTGGCTGAGTAGCGTTTGATAGCGGATGGGCGGCTCGTGGTCTATCAGCCAGTCATCCGCCACTGCCTCGCGGTAGGAGTAGGTGTATACCGGCTTGCCAAAGATTTCGGTGGTGTGCTTGGCCGGGGTGGCGGTTAGGCCGATCTTGACCGCGTCGAAGTAATCGAGCACACGGCGGTAGCTGGACAGGTATTGTGTCTGCTCACGCACCGCCATTTCGCCCTCGGTCATTTCCTGGTCCAGCGTATAGCCGCGGTGCGCCTCGTCAACGATGATGCAGTCGAACTCATCCACCGGCAGCGGCGTATCAGACTGGAAGATGCGCTTGACCATGGCTTGCACGGTGGCCACCTGGATACGGGTTTCTGCCTCTGCCGCCATGTCGCCCAGTTCCGCCACGTTATAAATGGTGGAGAGCGGCTGGTTTTGCTCTAGCGGCGCTTCGTTAAATGCATCAGTGGCCTGCTGCCCCAGCGCGGTGCGGTCTACCAGGAACAAGATACGGCGGAAGCGCTCGGCCTTAAGAAAGCGATACATCAAGCCGATGATGGTACGGGTTTTGCCCGTGCCGGTGGCCATGGCCAACAAGCAGTTGGGCCGGTTTTCCTCCAGCGCGGCCTCCACCGCCTGGATGGCTTTTTGCTGGTAGTCACGTAGCTTAAGGTAGCTGAAACCCTCTTGCTTGAGCAGGGCTTCGGCTGCCTGTTTGCTGCGCTTAAGCTGGTCGATCAGGCCGTCCGGGCTGTGGAAATCCATCAAGGGCCGCGCCAAGTTGGCCGGCGAGCGCACATCCCTAAACCAGGTGCCGCTTTGCTCGGCCAACTGCTGGATATAGTCGCGTCCATTGCTGGAATACACAAACGGCACCTGGAAATAGCCATCTTGCCCATCCGGCCACGGGCCAGCCAAACCGGCAAGTTGCCAAGCCGGCTGCTGCTCCGCCTCCAGGCGGAAACCACGCGCATAGCGCTCTGCCTGGGGGATTTTGCCTGCCACGTTGGCATTGGCACGTTTGGCCTCCACCACGGCGATAGGCGTGAGCCCGGCAAACAGCACGTAATCGGCGGCCTGGCGGCCGATGGTAGGCCACTCGGCAATGGCGCGGTATTGGTTTCTGGCTGGACGAGCCCCCTTGGCGTAGCTCAATTCGGTGGTATTGGCTTCCCAGCCGGCATCACGCAGCTGCTGGTCTATGATCTGGCGCGTAGCGGCTTCGTCCAATTGCACCTTGCGGGCCGCATCTGCCGCACGGCGGGCAAACTTGGGCAAGTCGCTACTCGCTATCGCTTTGGAGGCCTCTGCCAGTTGCTGGTCAAAGCTCGCCTTCAGCTCGGAATAGCGCTGGCTGGCTTCCTCTGCGAGCTGCTGATAAACGGCGCTCTCTTCCTGTGCACGTTGCGCCAACAGTTGTTCCTGTTCAGCCTGTTGGCTCAACAACTGCGCCATCTGCTCCTGTGCGCTTTGCGCGGCACCCAGTTCAGAATTAAGCGTGGCGATTTGCTGCTGCAGCGCTGCCAATTTGCGGCTAGGGTCATCCGGCAGCACAAACGGCCCGGGATTGAATTCTGTGGCCTTGCCAAAAGTGCGATGAAACCAGATGGCAATCTCACGTGCCACCTTGAGCGCTTCCAAGCCTTCGCGATAACCAATGCGCGCTCCCACTTCATGCGCCGCAATATTGCCGGTTTTGCGCAGCAAGTGAAAAAGATGGCGGATTTGCGGGTCCAGGTTGAAGCGGCCGTCAATTGCCCGCAGCAAGTCCACTTGGGTCTGCTGCTGCGGCACACCGATGCGGGCGGCAATTTCTTGCGCGAGTGATTCAGAAAGCAGGCGTAGCTTGACGACACAGCTTGGCGGATCAAACGGAAAAATGCGCTCGGCGGTGGCACCAAGATCTGCCAACAGCGGCGAGTGTTCACTTAGAAAGCTGAAATTACTTGGCTGAACCATGCGATTTTATCTTCCGTTTGATATGACGTAGCGCCTATCTGCTTTAGTGAATTGATTTGAACATCATCGAAAATCTCTATCCCGCAAGTGTACCCCAGATCGCACCTGCAGAGGCTGCAAACCAGCCCAGACGGAGCTGAACGGCTTCTCCCTGCCGCTGTTACCGAGCATGAAAATGAATGTTACGGCAATGATGGGTAAACCATATGGCATCTTGTATCATGACACTTTTGCATTTTTAGATCATTGACATGAGCCGCCTGTCCCAATCCCAAAAAGTTGCCCAGCTGCTGCGCAGTCACCCCGGCCAGCGTTTCACTGCCCGCCAGATTGCCAGCGCCATCGTGAATCAATACCCGGAAGACTACGCCGACAAGCGCAGTAACCCGCGCTTTGCCAACGACAAGGCATTTATCTCGCAGGTGGTGGCGGAGATTGGTGCACAGAAAGATGCCATCATCGGCGCGGATAGCCAAATACGCTGGCAGGACAAGCCTCGACCACGGGTGTACTGGTATGAAGCCATGGATGCGGCGGCAGAAACGGTAATTGAAGAAGACGAAGACGACAGCCCAATGGCCGAACAGGCCGATCTAAGCGAGCACCAGCTTTATCCGCTACTGATGCAATATCTGCAAACCGAACTGTCCTTGTATGGCCTGCGTGTAGACGAAAAACGCTCACGTAACCAGCGCGGCAGCGGCGGCAACCATTGGCTGCACCCTGACCTGGTGGCCATGCAACCAGTGGCTAAAGACTGGCACGAATTGGTGCGTAGCTGCGTGCTGCACGGTGGCGGACAAAGTGTGCGGCTGTGGGCTTTTGAAGTAAAGAAAGATCTGACCCGGGGCAATGTACGCAAGTCCTTCTTCCAGGCCGTCAGCAACGCCAGTTGGGCCAATGAAGGCTACCTGGTTTGCACCGGCATCGTCGGCAAAGACACGGAAGACGAATTGCGCATGCTATCCGCACTGCACGGTATAGGCGTCATCGTGCTGGACAGCAGCAACCCCAGCGAAAGCGAGATCGTTGTCCCTGCCCGCGCCCGTCAGGATGTCGACTGGCAATCGGTCCACCGACTAGTGGAAGAAAACGAAGACATGCGCGAATTCGTAGAACTGGTCTCCACCTACTACCAAACCGGCCGCCTACGGCCGCAAGACTGGAATAAGTGTTAATCCCAGCCTTGCCAGCCTGATCCCCCCACCGGATAATTGACCTCGTGCCGTTCAATAGCGGCACCGGGATTGGCGTCCCGACGAATCTCGGCGGACTGTAGCGAAAGCTCCAGTCCTCACACCATTGCTGCGCGCAATTATGGCGGGCCTTGGTGGGAGCATCCTAGATGCGCCGGTTCCGAGATTCCGGTAACGCCAATCCCGCCTTGTGCCTGCCACCCCCCGATTGGCGTCGGAGATGCAGGTGAGCACCTAAATCTCGGAGAGCCTTACCATGACAAGCATTTCCCGCAGTGCGTCTCACTTTGCCGTACCCCACTCCACGTCGTCCCGCCAGCGCTGGCTGGTCCATTCCGGTATGTCTACCCACCCTAGCCACGCCAGCCTGTTGGCCATGGCCCAGCTGCATACGGCGTTTGAAGCGCTGCAAGTGCTGCTGTCCCAGCCAGACCATGCAGACCTGCGCGCACCGGCAGCCCAGCTGGCCCACCTGTGCCGGGAGATCGAGCACGCGGTGGTGGAGTCTGTTTGCCTGCTGGCGCAAAGCCAGCTGGGCCTGCAGGCTTTGCTGGACCTGCTGTCTTGCCTGGGTGAGGACATCCGCCTGCCTTCCAGCCGGCTGAAGGAGCTGTTGCAGCCGGTGGATAAGCAGATCACCGCCTCGCTTGGCTACCTGAGCAAGGTGCTGTAAGCCACCCGCGCTGGCCGGGCCGGCCCGGTGCAGGCCCGGCTTTTTTCCTGTCCACGCCTCAGGAGGATGGACCATGCCCCGCGTTTTTTCCCCGCACCCCAAACCGCGCCGCCATGCCTCTGCCCGCGCCCGCTGGCTGGGCGGCCATACCCTGCCCGCATCCGCCTTGCCGCTGGTGGAACTGAACCAAACCTTTGCCCAGCTTCAAAGCCTGCTGTCCCACTCGGCCCATGCAGACCTGCGCCTGCCGGTAGCCCGCCTGGCGCGGTTGTTTGCCGATATAGACGAAACCATGACGGAAAGCAGCCAGACCCTTGCCCGCGCGGCCAACCGGTTGCACTCACTGCTGGACATGCTACGCCTGGCGGACAAAAACACCCTGCCCGCCCGCCAGCTATACAGCCTGCTGATGCCGCTTTACCAGCAACTACTGCAGGCCCGTTTCCAGCTGGAAGGCCGGGGGTAACCAAAAGCCCACCCAGCCTGATGGCGGGGTGGGCTTTATCTCTTTCAAACGCAGGCTCATTACAGATTCCGGCGCTGCTGTAGCGCGGGTTGGCTACATGCCATGTCCGCAGTCCTGCCGCTCGTACTTGGTAGCTCGGCAATCGCTCCCGCTCGTCCCTGCCACTTGCGCCATGAGAAGCAAGAGGCTTCCCGGCGTAGTGCTCCGGTTAGCGGCGCCCTCTCCGTAATCCCTGCCTGCGCCGCTTGGCTGCGCTGTTCGCCATTTCAGGCCAAAAAGTGCATGCGCCTACGGTGAAAACGGGCGGGTGGGGATGTTGAGGCTTTGGCGGCGTTGCTGGGCATGACTTATTCATGACCAATGTGTATGGCTGGCTGCTGCTACATCTATCTAGCGCGTCCATGCCGTCGGCACTTAGCAAGCCATGCCACCATAATCTCAGCAACCGTTTGCCTTAGCAGGCCGTTGAAAAACACGTCGATCTTGCCCCAACCCATTTCCGTATGAACAAAAATGGGCGGTTTCAGCGGGCAGAATGCCAATAAGTCCGTTCTCTGCCTGGGTTTTCAGGCTGTTTGCCAGTTATCCGGCGATTTTGGGCGCAATACGCCCTATACATGCGATCCGCCCCAGCAACCGGACAGGCTGCCCATGCGGATCAGGTTATAGGTCGCAAACGCTAAAAAAGTTTGCCCGGCCAGTTTGGCCCGGCCGATCAGTTTGGTTTTGCGAAGGCCTCCGACGGTTTTCAGCCAGCCGAAGCATTCCTCGATCCGTTTGCGTCGCCGCTGGCTGATCGCGTAACCCTCATGGCGCGTGGTGCGGCTGTCGATGGCGCTGCCGACACGCTTGCGCGCCACGTGCGGCGTGATGCCCAAGCCTCGGCAGCCGTTCACGAAAGCAGGCGTGTCATAGCCCTTGTCCGCGCCGACGGTGCTGCCTTTCTTGGCATTGCGCAGCAACAGGCTCAGCGCTTCGACGTTTTCGGCGTGGCCATTGACCTCGGACACCGAGACGTCCACGACCAGGCCGTTGCGGTTCTCGGTCAGGATATGGGCCATATGGCACAAGCGGCTGGCGTCGCCGGCGCTCTTGCGGGCCAGTCGCGCTTCCGGATCGGTTCGCGATTGATGCGTCTGGTTGCTTCGCTTCTCGCCCCGGAAATCGACGTCCGGGTTGCGCCCTGCGGGTGGGGAGGTATCGTCATCCTTGCGAACAAAGCTTTTGTGCGAAGCCCAGGCATCGATCAGCGTGCCGTCGACGCTGAAATGTTCGTCGCTGGTGAGCTTGCCCCACTCGGCCAGGCTGCGTACGCGAATGAAGAAGGCGCGGGCGACGTCTTCGGTAAACAAGCGGTCGCGATTTTGCGAGAAGGTCGAGTGATCCCAGACGCGGGCATCGGCGGAAAGGCCGACGAACCAGCGAAACAGCAGGTTGTAGTCCAGTTGCTCGACCAGCAGCCGCTCGGAGCGGATGGTGTAGAGCACTTGCAGCAGGGAGGCGCGCAGCAGATGTTCAGGCGGAATCGAAGGCCGCCCGACGCGGGAATATAAGCCGTCGAATACCTCATTCATCGAGCCGAGCACCAGGTCGACCATCTGGCGGATCTTGCGCAGCGGGTGATTGGCCGGGATGCGATCTTCCAGCTGGATGTAGCTGAACAGGCTCGTCTGACTGTCGTTGCGGACGCCTCTCATCGGGTGCTTTCGCGGTTCGTTGGATGTTGATGATTATACCAAATGAATGGCTGTTGGTTTTTCAACGGCCTGTTAGGCGTAGTTTGCAACGGCCTTGGACCGCACCACGGTGAAGGGGCGCAGTATCCACTGCGGGTAACGGTCGTAATCCAGCTCGGTCAATTCCAGCGGGTGCAATTTATCGGTTCCGGCGCACAGGCCAATCGCCAATGTAGGGTCGGCATAACTGATGATATCGCCTGGAGCGGAGAAGATATCCCAGCGTTGCTTATCCTTGTCCGCATCATCCAATAGCTGCATTTTCAATGGTGCGCCTAATTCGATTTTCTCTGCGCCGATGACCAGCTGGTTGCCGCTGGTGGCGAGTCCAAACAGCCCGCTGACAAAGTCCACATTAAATAGGGCCAACATGTTTCCCTGCAATGGCTTCAGCACCAATGGCGCGCCTTTGATGGAATCTTCGGCGCAGAGCGCTAATTCTGGATTGTCAGCGTAAGTAATAAAGAAGGGCACACTGGTGAAGGACATCCATATCTCCCAGAAAAAACAAGGAGGGGGCATGGCCCCACTCCCGGTGCGCGTGCGTGGAATTAAGCTTGTTCAGAGAACAGCAGTTCCGAGCGCTGGGCCGAAGTCAACGGCTTGAATGCCCATTGCTGAGCCGGCGAGGCGTTGAATTCAAACAACCAGATCAGGCTGCCATTGCCGCCGCGGTTCTGGTTATCGATCACCAGATTGGGGTTCTGGCGACTCAGGATGAAACCCGGACGGGTGTAGAAGTCCCAACGCTGAGTCATCGAACTCGAATTGTACGGCTTCAGCACCAACGGCTTGCCGCTGGCCATTTCGCTGACATCCAGCACCAGTTGGTTGCCGCTGGTAGCCAGACCAAACACGCCATTTTCGAAATCAATGTTGAACAGGGACAGGAAGTTGCCTTGGATTTGGCGCAGCGACAATTGGGAGCCGCTCATCGAGTCATTGGCAGTGATGCCCAGGGTGGTATTTTGGCTGTAGGTAAGGAAATAGGGAAAAGAAGAGAAAGCCATTTTTAGATACCCTCATTTTTTAGCCAGCAACTTACTGGCCTTGTAGCTATAGCAGAGGTTTTCTCTCAATCAAGGTCATTCACTTTAATTTCACACCCACAAAGAATTATTTCAAGAAAGTTGTTTTAAATCATAAGGATAGGTGAGCTAAGTGCAAATACCTAATTTTATTTGGGTATGGATTATTCAAATCGCCATATCCAGCTTGCAGATTATGTTTCCTATCTCAATACAATAAAACATAAGGGGGAAATTTACCGCCTGCACTACTCTTGCTTGCGGCTTTACCGTCATCACCACCACACTCCATTGCTAGGCCCATTCATTCACATCCAAACAATCAGACGAATGGCTTGTGTTTGATTTTCTTCAGTACATTTAATCTATTCAATTTCTATTCTAATGTGATCCCATGCCTGGCAAATCCATGCCCTCTCGCCCATGCCCCTGCTCTATGGGCTATGTGCGCAATGATTGATCGCCCCGCCTCGGACTGCCGTGCGCCGCCTCAAACCCAGCAGAGGAGTACCGCGGCAAATCATGATGGCCGCGAGAAGGCTGCGCCATCGCGCAGGCCCCTGCCACTGCCGCATGGCTAGGTATTCCTACGCTGATGCCTTGGCCGGCAATCCGCCTTATAACGCCAGCAGGCCTCGGTCATCCCCATGGTTCAGTTGCGCGCGTCACCGCCATTGCCGGCCGACGCCAAACTGCCAGTGCTATGCCATGGCCAGCCAAGGCTTGGCTCTGCTTTTTCATTCGCCGCAGATGGCGTTCATACAGGCAAGAAAGGATTGACATGGGCAACAATGTTTACCAGCCGCCGTTCTATGTCCCGCCGAAAACTTCCACGGCCTACCCCGGCACGTGCCCGTCTGGCCAGATCATTCTGTACAAGGACAATAACTGGAACAGCGCGTCCCTCACCATCGACACCACCAGCCCGCAGTATCCATCCGGCCATTTCTTTTCCTTCTCCGGCACCTCGCTGCAAGACAATGCAACCTGGATCGTATTTAATCTGCCGGAAGGGGTGGTTTGCACGCTGTGCGACAACGTGGTGCAAAACGCCAATCCTTACGATTTTTCCAACGCCGGCGTCTGCGTGGACCTGATCGGCAACGGACAGACCCAAACCATAGACTTGGTGGCCTACGGCGCCAACGATTGCCTCAGCGGCGGCATCTGGCGCGATGTCGAGCTGGACCAAGGCTGGTTCCAGCTGTTTGCCGACACCACCCAACGCGGCACTTTCGCCACGATCTTTCTCACGGAATGGCCCACCGCCCAGCCGGTATCCATCGCCAAATGGTGGCTGCAGGATAAAGGCTCTTCGGTCAACTTCCCCAGCCTGACGCCGCCGCAGCAGCTGACGCTGTCCAACAATGCCGATGGCAGCGGCCAGTCCATCACCCTAGGGGCGAGCAACGCTTTCGGCACGTACACCACGCCGGCCGCGGTGGACCTGACCACCAGCGGCATGAACGACAAGGTCAGCGCGTTCTCCTACAGCCTGATTGCGCCGGTCAAGACGGTGGTGTCGTCGGTCACGGTCGATGTCGACTCGCCCATTTTGCCCGGCCAGACCTTTACCGAAACCATCAAGGGCACCAATGCCTCGTCCGAGGTGCTGACCGTGACGGACACCGTGGCGGTGGGCAAGACGGTGGAAATCTCCAATACCACCACGCAGCAATACGAAACCATGGCGTCGATCTCCGCCACCGTCACGGCGACGGAGGGCGTGCCGGATGTGGATTCCATCCAGGCCAGCCTGACCACCTCGTTCTCGGTGACGTCCACCACCTCGTCGTCGCAAACCACGACCAATACCAACACCGTCAGCCTGGAGCAGCAGATCACCTTCAACGTGCCGCCGCAATCCAGCTACTCCGGCGTGGCCACCATCTCCATCGGCCAGGTGCCGCCCACCACGGTGACGCAGAACGGCTTGTACTACTACAGCCAGAACCTGCCGGGATCGGTCAAGCAGCCGGACGGCACCTATCTGCTGACCTCTCCGGTCACGGTCAATATCAGCGGCGAGGTGGGTTCTTCCGTGCAGTTCACCGTCACCTCCACCCCGCTGACCACCAAGACGCTGAACGCCAAATAGGCCTGCGATGCGCGGCCGGCCACTGGATTGGCTAGGCGCGATTCAAGCAGCCCACCCTGCCGCAAAGCGGGGTGGGCTTTTTTTCCGGGCGCGCTACAAGCGGAAGCGGCCTATCAGGCCCTCCAGCTCCTCGCCCAGCCGCGCCAGCGCTTCCGTGGCCTGCCGCGCCTGGTGGATGGAATCGTCGGTTTGCAGCAGCATGCCGTGGATGTTTTCGATATGGCGGGCGATCTCCTGGCTGGCGCTGGACTGCTCCGCCGTGGAGGCGGCGATGTCGCCCACCGCCGTCACCACCTCTTGCGCCTGGCCGCTGATTTGCCGGATGGACTGCGAGGATGCCTCGGCCAGCCGCACCCCGCGCTCCACCTGGCCCAAGGCGCCGTCCATGCTGCCGGTCGCGTCGGCGGTATCGCGCTGCATGGTCTGGATCACGCCGCCTATCTCCAGCGTGGCCTGGGCGGTGCGCTCGGCCAGCTTGCGCACTTCGTCCGCCACCACGGCGAAGCCGCGGCCCTGTTCCCCGGCGCGCGCGGCTTCTATCGCCGCGTTCAGCGCCAACAGATTGGTTTGGTCCGCGATGTCGCGTATCACCAGCACGATGCCGGATATCTGGTCTGATCGCTCCCGCATGCCGGACAGCACTTCCGCCAATTGCCGCACGCTGCCGGCGATGCGGTTGATCTCGGCGGCGGTGGCTTCCACGTCGGCCGCCGCGCGGCCGGACAGCGTGTCCGCCTCGCGCGCGCGCTGCTCGGCCACGCGGGCCGATTCCGCGATATGGCTGACGCTGACCGACAACTGCTCCACGCTGGCGGCGGTGGCCGTGGCGGCCTGGGACTGGCGCGCCGAGCTGTCGCGTATGCTGGACACCTCGCCGCCCAGCTGCCGCACCGAGCCCAGCACGTCGACGGCATGGCGGCGCACGTCCAGCATCATGGCGCGCAAGGAGGCGATGAAGACATTGAAGGCGCCGGCGGCCTGGCCGATTTCGTCGCGGCTGGCGATGGCCAGTTCGCGCGTCAGATCGCCGTCGCCGGCGGCCAGCTCGGCCATCGCGCCTTGCAGGCGGCCCAACGGCCGCAGCAACTGGCTCAGGGTGGCGCCCAGCAGCAGCAGGATCAGCGCCAGGATGGCCAAGCTGATGCCGGCGGCCTGCCAGCTGGCGGCGCGCACCGGGGCGAAGGCCTCGTCTTCCGGGATGGAGATGCGCACGGCCCACGGCTTTTCCGCCTGGCCCACCGCGATGGGCATGATGAAATGGCGGAAGCCGTCGCCGCCGCGGTACTCATCCGGCTTGCCCTCGCGGATCGCGTCCTTGGCCTCGGCCGGCAGGTCCTGCGCCGGCTTGCCGTTGCCCTCCGGCCGCAAGCCAGCCAGCTGCATGCCGCCATTGGAATACAGACTCATATAGCCGCTGCCGTAGGGCCGCACCTGCTCCGCCAGTTTCTGCAGGTGGCCCAGCGCGATGTCGCAGCCGGCCACGCCCAGCACTTTGCCGCCCAGGCTGAGCGGGAAGGAAACCGTGCCCATCAGGATTTTGACGTCGGGGTCGATATAGGGCTCGGTCAGCGTGGGCTTGCCGCTGCGGCGCGGCTCGGCGTAATACGGGCTGCTGTCCACGCCGTCGCCGCCCCACACCACGTCCACCTTGCCGCCCTTGCGCACCCAGTACACGCCGTAGCGGCCGGTGCTGTCGTTTTCCGGCTTGCCGGCCAGTTCGGCGTCGCGGCCGTCGAAGGCGTTGGGTTCCCAATCCACCCAGTAGCCCACCGCGTCGGGATTGTTGGGCAACTGGCGTTTCACCACTTCGGACAGCATCGAGCGGCCGTTCGGCGGCATGGCGCTCTTGACCGCCAGGGCAGCTTCAGCCATCGCCTGCGCGGAGTCATAGGTCTGGCCCAGCTTGCGCTGCACCCGGCCGGCCTCGCTTTTGGCCAATAGGCGGGCGTGGTCCAGCACCGCCGCCTCCGCGTTGCGGTAGCTGTTGTAGATATTGGCGCCGGCCAGCACGCCGAAGCCTATCAGGATCAATAAGCCGGAACCGGCCAGGATCTTGGCCTTGATAGTGGTAATCATGAGAGCGCCCTCAGCCTTCGCGCCGCTTATGGCGCTGTTGTCCGGCCGCGGCGGCGCACGCGCGCCGCGGTCCTTGTTGTTCAGCTAAAGGTAGCGCTGCCGCGCGCTCCGCGCAAAGGCAGGATTACCGCATGTCATTCGCCAGCGCGGCGGCCATGCGCTTGGCGGAGGCGCCGGCTATCAGGTGGTGAAAGGGCGTGACCACGGCCAGATAGCCTCGTCCCAATGGATTGTGCGCGCGCACCAGGGTGGCGACGCACAGCTGGCCCGGCCGCCAGCGCAGCACCAGCCGGAAATCCAGATGGCGGTCGTCCTCGCCCAGCACCGCCTCGTGCTCACCCAGGTGCAATATGCGGAACACGCCCAGCTGCTGCCCTTGCCGATATGGGCCGGCGACCGCGTCCAGTTCCGTTTTCGCGGTTTTCAGGCCCAGCGGCGCCACCAGCCGGTCGCGCAGGCGCATCAGCATATTGGCCCACCGCGGCATGGCCTGGGAGAAGGCGCGCAGCAGGGTGGCGGCGTCCGGCGGCGGCGCGTCCATGGCCACCGGCACCAGGCGGATGTCCTGCCAGGCGTAGCGGCCGGCCTCGGCGGCCAGCAGAGGGATGTCGGGAAAGGGATTGGCGGTGGACATGATGGCGCTCCAAAGCGATGGCACAGCCTTCAGCATGCCATCATTCCGCAGGGGCGTCTTGAAGCCAAACGACATCAGCGCCGCGGCACGCAGGCCAGTCGCGCGCCCAGCTGCCGGCACTGGCCGTCCAGCGTTTCGCCGCGCGGCGTGGCGATGCGGCAAGCTTGTTCCGGCTGCAAACCCTGGCAGGCATTCACCGCCTCCCGCGGCGGCTGGCGCGGCGCGCGGCCGCCTTCCGGCACGGGCCGGGCATTATCGGTGCCCACCGCCGGCCTGGGCAGCGCCGCCGGCTCGCCGCGGAAGCAACCTATGCTGTACGGGTACTCCCGAGTCATCACGTAGTGGTACATCTCCACATCCTTGCCGTCCCAGCGGATGCGGCTGACCCGGCCGTGGCAGGCGTCCAGATCGGCATCGCGCAGTTCGCGGCCGTTCTCGTCCAGCGGGCTGAAAATGCCGAAGCCGTCGCGGGCGTAGCCCACCAGCCGGTTGGGCTGGTCCATGCCCGGCACGCAGGGACTGGGGCCGTGATAGTGATAGCTGCCGCTGCGCTCCGGGTGGCCGTTGCAGCGGTCCTGCACCTCGTGCGCCACGGCGTCGCGATGCGCGGCGTCCAAGGCGTTGAACAGCAAGACGCCGTTGAGCATGATGCCCACCGGCCCCATGGGCACGCAGGCGGGCTGCGCCGCCGGCCGCGGATCGCGCGGCAGCCGCCAGTCGATAGACTGGGCGGCGATGGCGTTGGGATTGCGGTCTATGCGGTAGGCGGGGTCATCCCGCGCGATGGGGAATTCGCCGGTCACACCGCCCACCGGCAGCGCGTTGCCGGTCAGCCGCCGCTGCCAGTCCTCCAGCGCGCTGGCGAAGCTGGCCTGCGGCCAATTCACCGCGCCGCGCACCTGCAGCTTGCGCGTGGCGTCCCAGCTGTCGCCGCGCATCCAGTCGCCGGCATGCTCGGCGCCCTGATTGCGCATCGGCCCCGGGCAGGCGTAGACATAGCCCCCGCGCGGCGCGGCGCTGACGCGGCCATCGCCCAGCGGCAGGTGGTGCGGGTCCAGCGTCCATTGCGCCTCATGCCCCAGCGCGGGCAGGGCCAGGCACAGCAAGCAGGTAAGCAGGCGACGCATGTGCTTCTCCCAAAACAAACCGTGTTTGCAGTGTAGCCTGCCCGCCAGGCAGCGATGCCGACTTGCCGTAATTCGGCAAAATGCCGATACTAACTGGGCAATTGCCCATGGAGATTACCATGTCCCTCACCTTGTTCTCTCCCGATTTCAGCGCGCTGCCGGAACAACCACGTACGCCATCGCGGCGTTTCGCCCGCCTATCCCGTCTCATCGGCCACAGAGTCCACTCAGACATAGAGCTGGCCCGCTACGTGGCTAACGGCGCGGACACCAGCCTGATCGACCAACTCGCCGGCGAGGGGCTAAGCCGCAAGGAGCTGGAGTTCGTCATTCCGGCGCGCACCTTGTCCCATCGCATCAAGAAGCACGAAAAGCTGAGCCGCGACGAATCCGAACGCGGCGTGCGCATGGCCAGCCTGCTGGTGCTGGCGCAGCAGGTGCTGGGCGAGGAGGCCGCCGGCTGGCTGCGCCAGCCGCTGCGCCGCTTCGACGAGCAAAGCCCCTTGCAGCTGGCGCAAACCGAACAGGGCGCGCGGCTGGTGGAAAACCTGCTGATTCAGATAGACGAAGGCTACGTAGCGTGATCGGCTGGCGCATCAGCCATTACGCCGACCTCAACGGCCTGGGCGGCTTGCGCGCCGACGGCCGCTGGCACCACGCCGGCCGCCCCATCGTCTACCTGGCCGACCACGCCGCCAGCGCCATGCTGGAAATGCTGGTGCACAGCGAACTGCGCCGGCTGCCGGCCAGCTTCCAGCTGCTGAAAGTGGCGCTGCCGGACGACGGCATGTTGGACCTGGACCCGGCCGCGCTGGCGACGGACTGGCGCGCGCGCCTGGAGGATAGCCGCCGGCTGGGCGACGCCTGGCTGGCGCAGGCCCCCAGCGCGCTGCTCAGGGTGCCCAGCGCGCTGGCGGTGGACAGCCGCAACTTGCTATTGAATCCGCTGCACCCGGATGCCGCCCGCTGCCGCATTTTGGAGGTCATCGCCGCGCCGCTGGACGCGCGGCTGCGCGCATAAAAAAACCGGCCGCGCGGGCCGGTTCAAACTTCAAGACACAAATTCTCAGTGGTAGCTCTGCGCCGCCTTGACTGCGGCGGCGGCGTCCACCAGGCCGGCGGAGCAGCCTTCGCAGTCGGTCGCCGGCGCGCGCGAGGTGTCGATCAGCAGCTTGCGCGCGGACTTCCAGTCCAGGTTGGGGTTGACCGCCAGCATCAGCGCCACCAGGCCGGCCACGTGCGGGGTAGCCATCGAGGTGCCGCGGTCGGCGCCGTAGATGTCGTTGCCCGGCGTGGTCTTGCCGTCGTTCAAGGTGGAAATGATGCCGGGGTCCTTGCCGATGAAGTCGCCGCCCGGCGCCGTCACCGCCACCATCGCGCCATAGTTGGAATACGACGCGATGCCGCCGTTCATGCCGTTGGCCGCCACCGTGATCACGCCCGGGCAGCTGGCCGGGGCAAAGTCGCGCGCGTTGCGCGTGGCGTTGCCGGCCGCCACCACCACGATGCCCTTGTGCAAGGCCACCTGTTGGATCACGTCGCGGTAGGTCTGGGTGCAAGGCTGCGCGGCGCCCAGCGACATGCTGATGATGCGCGCGGGGTTGGCGTTGGCCGGCACGCCGGGCACGGTGCCGCCCACCGCCCACAGCATGGCGTCGGCGATGTCGGCGTCGGTGCCGCCGCAGCGGCCCAGCACGCGCAGCGGCAGCAGCTTGGCCTTGGGCGCCACGCCGGTCAGACCCTGGCCCGTGCCGCCCGCGGCGGCGATGGTGCCCGCCACGTGGGTGCCGTGCCAGCTGCTGTCAGACGGCGCGGAGCCCGCTCCGCAGTCGCCCGCCGCAGCCCAGTCGCCCTGGTCCAGCGCATTGGCTTGACGCGCGCTGCTGGTGCCTGTCACGGCTGCCAGACGAGCCGAAGCCGGATCGGAGACAAAGTTGTAGCCCGGCTGCAGCAGATTGGGCACGAGGTCCTTGTGCGGACGGTAGCCGGTGTCCAGCACCGCTACGGTCACGCCCTGGCCCTGGGTAATGTCCCAGGCGGCCGGCAGATCCAAGGAGCCCGGCTGGCTGGCGCTGTCCTGCATGTCCCATTGCGCGCTGGCATACATGGGGCTGGACGGCACGTAGTTGGCCTTCTTGATGAAGTTGGGCTCGGCGTATTCCACCGTCGGGTCTTGCTGCTTGATGCGCTGCGCCATGGCGCGCGCCTGGCTGGCGTTCATCAGCTTGCCGCTGTTGAACACATAGGCGCCGGTGCCCATCTGGTGGTCAAAGCGCAGCGGCAGACCGGTGATGCTCTGCACCTGCTGGGCGCGCTGGGCAAAGTCCGCCGGACGCGCCGACAGGACTTGGCCGCGCGCCAGGCTGGCCGCCTGGCGAGCCAGCAGGGTTTGCGAGCCTTGCTTGTACTTGACGATGATGCCGGCCACGTCCGGGCCGCTGGACGCGGCCAGCACGGCGCCGCTCAGTCCGGCCAACAGCAGGCCGGAAATCAGTTGATGCATTTTCACGGAAAGCTCCTTCTACTTGCGTCGCGGCGCGATCAGCTCTTCAGGTACGGGATGGTGGTCAGGCCTGCCGGCAGCTTGCCGCCGCCCGCCGATGGGCTGCCCCAGTTGACGAGCTGGCCATCCTTGGACACCGCCAGGAAACCGCCCAGGCCCGTGCTGTAGATCGCGCGGATGTTCTGCAACTTGGCCTGCACCGCCGAACTGTCGCCGCCGTGCGCGGCCGCGCCCCAGGTCACCACCGTGCCGTCCTTCTTCAGCGCGGCGAAGGCGTAATCGTTGGAGAACAGCGCTACCACATTGCTCAGCTTGGCCTGCACGGCGGAACTGTCGCCGCCGCGGGTTTCATCGCCCCAGGTCACCACCGTGCCGTCCTTCTTCAAGGCGGCAAAGGCGGTTTCGGTGCTGGCCACGGTCGCCACATTGTTCAGCTGCGCCTGCACGCTGCCGACATCGTTGCGCTGGCTATCGCCCCAGGTCACCACCGTGCCGTCCTTCTTCAGCGCGGCGAAGGCGGTCTTGCTGGCAAACACCTTGGCCACGTTGGACAGGCCGCCCTTGAAGGCACTCAGGTCGGCGCCGCGGTCGAAGATCACGCTGCCTATGGTCGACACCACGCCGCTTTGGCTCAGCGCGGCAATCACATTGCGATTGCTCAGCAGGGACAGATTGGACAGCGGCATCGGCTCGGTACCGTCATACAGCCCGGTATCGTTGTTGTCGAAATTCATGCCCCAGGTCACTACGCTGCCGTCCTTCTTCAGGGCGGTGAAGCTGTAATCGGTGGAATAAAGCTTGACCACGTTGTTCAGCTTGGCGGCCACCGCGCTGGTGTCGCCGCCCACCGACGGGTCGCCGAAGGCGAATACCGTGCCGTCCTTCTTCAGCGCGGCCACCGCGCCTTCGCTATAGCTGACGTCGGTGATGTCGCGGAACTGGCCGATGGTGGACGAGCTGAAGAAGCTGGGAATCGGCAGGAAATCGCCGTTGCCGTCGAAAGGCACTTCCAGATTGCCCCAGGCGGTGGCGCTGCCGTCCTTATTCAGGGCGACAAAGCCGCGCTTGAGCGGCCAGAGCTTGGTCACGCTGTTCAGCGGCACCACCGGACCCATGTAATCGCCGCTGCCTACGCCGCCCTTGCCGTCATGATTGCCGCCGGAAGCGCCGCGGCCCCAGCTGATCACGGTGCCGTCTTTTTGCAACGCGGCCCAGGCGCGCTCACTGCCTGCTACCTGTACCACATTTTTCGGCTGAACGGCCAGCGCCGAGGTGTCGCCGCCCAGGCGATTGCTGCCCCAGACGGCCAGCGTGCCGTCAGCCTTGGCCACGGCGAATACCGAAGGCGAGGCGAAGACGGTTTGCGGCGCCAGGCTTTGCACCGCGGTGCGGAAACCGCAGCTGGCGCGCACCAGCAGCGGCGCGCTGGGATCCGGATCGTCGATATAGCTGCCCTGCTGCGTGCTGGGCTGGTTATAGCTTTGCCAGGTCAGTTGCAAATCGCCGTTGCAATTGCTGCTGGCGGCGGTCAGCGTGCCGCCGCGCGCGCCGTATACGTCCAGGCTCAGCGGCGCGCTGACCAAGGTGTTGGTATTGCCGCTGCTGCTCGAGGCGGTGTCGCCGCCGCCCCCGCCGCAACCGGCCAGCGTGCCGATCAGACCTATGCTCAGCGCCATCGCGCTGAGACGCCATGGCGTATGCGTCCTTGTCATCACGTCTCCCTTTCTCCAATGCAGAAAATTGTTTTTGTTTAATGCTCCAGGCATTAAACAAAAATGTAACAGCCATATTGGGAAATGGAAAAACCTTTACAACAAGAACGATATTTTCTGTGCATTTTCGCAACAAATTCAATAACAATGCATTGAATTTAACATTTTATCGAAGCAATTATGCATTAAACATGCTTCGCGACACACCAAAACATTGCCAGCCAAACAGCATAAAAAATAAAGGCTTGGTCTATTTCGCACGCCGATGGCACTTCCTGCCAAGCAGGCTCCTCCACGCTGGTAAAACGCAGCAGCAACATCCATCGCCACGGCATCGGCCATGCCTGCGCCGCACGGCCGGACACGGAAATGACTTATGGATATAAACTTATTTCTTTACATGAATTGAAAAACAAAAACCGCCCACAGCATCTGCGGGCGGTTTGGCAAAACAGGAAGCTGTCGGGCGGTCAGCCGCGGGCCAGTTGCGTCGCTTCGCGCGCCAGCTGGGTGATGCGGTCCCAGTCGCGCGCGGCGATGGCGTCGTCCGGCGTCAGCCAGCTGCCGCCCACGGCCAGCACATTGGGCAGGGCCAGGTATTCCGGCGCCTTCTTGATGTCGATGCCACCGGTGGGGCAGAAACGCAGGTCCGGGAAGGGGCTGGCCAGCGACTTCAGCAGCTTGACGCCGCCCACGGCCTCCGCCGGGAACAGCTTCAGCGTGTTGAAGCCTTCGTCTTGCGCCCACATCGCTTCCGACGGGGTGGCGATGCCGGGGATCAGGGTCAGGCTGGACGCGCGCGCCGCCGAGGCCAGCTCGCCGGTGAAACCGGGGCTGATGCCAAACTGGGCGCCGGCGTCCACCGCCGCTTCCAACTGGGCGCGGTTGCGCAGGGTGCCGGCGCCGACGATGGCTTCCGGCACTTCGTCGCGCATGCGACGCATCGCCGCCAGCGCGGCCTTGGTGCGCAGCGTCACTTCCAGCACCTTGATGCCGCCGGCCACCAGGGCGTGGGCCAAGTCCACCGCCACCGCGGCGTCGTTGACGATGATCACCGGCACCACCGGGCCTTGGCGCAATACAGTCAAAGCATCCATTCTTATCTCCTGTTAGCGGCCGGCGCGCCTGGCGCCCCGGCCTGCCGAATCATGTCAGTCCGCTCAGTTCCAGGCCGGATGGCGGAAGCTCATCGCGCCGGCTTCGGCGTCGTCCGCCACGTGGCGGAACACCGAGAACAGCTCGCGGCCCATGCCGTATTCATTGTGCGACAGATCGGCCTGCGCCAGCCCGCGCGCCGCCCATTCCGCCGCGTCCACCAGGGCGGACAGCTCGCCGGTCTCGGCGTCGACGCGGATCAGGTCGCCGTCCTGGATTTTGCCGATGGCGCCGCCGGACAGCGCTTCCGGCGAGATGTGGATGGCGGCCGGCACCTTGCCGGACGCGCCGGACATGCGGCCGTCGGTCACCAGCGCCACCTTGAAGCCGCGCTCCTGCAGAATGGTCAGCGCCGGGGTCAGCTTGTGCAGTTCCGGCATGCCGTTGGCGCGCGGACCCTGGAAGCGGATCACCGCGACGAAGTCTTTTTCCAGCTCGCCGCGCTTGAACGCCGCCAGCATGTCGTTCTGGTCGTGGAACACCACGGCCGGCGCTTCCACCACGCGGTGTTCGGCCTTCACCGCCGACACCTTGATCACGCCGCGGCCGATATTGCCGGCCATCAGCTTCAGGCCGCCATCGGCGGAGAACGGATCGGCCGCGGTGCGCAGCACGCTGTCGTCGCCGCTGACGGCGGGCGCATCGCGCCATTTCAGCTCGCCGTTGTCCAGCCAAGGCTCCTGCGTGTAATGCGACAGGCCGCGGCCCATCACCGTGCCCACGTCTTCGTGCAGCAGGCCGGCGGACAGCAGCTCGCGGATCACGAAGCCCATGCCGCCGGCGGCGTGGAAGTGGTTCACGTCGGCCTTGCCGTTGGGGTAGGCGCGCACCAAGAGCGGGATGATGGCCGACAGCTCGTCGAAATCGTCCCAGTTCACGTCGATGCCGGCCGCGCGGGCGATGGCGACGATATGCATGGTGTGGTTGGTGGAGCCGCCGGTGGCCAGCAGGCCGACGATGGCGTTGACGATGGTTTTTTCATCCACCATCTCCCCCACCGGGGTGAACTGCTCGCCCTGGGCGGCGATCTTGGCGGCCTGGGCCGCGGCCGCGCGGGTCAGCGCCTCGCGCAGCGGGGTATTCGGATTGACGAAGGCGGCGCCCGGCAGATGCAGGCCCATGATTTCCATCAGCATCTGGTTGGAGTTGGCGGTGCCGTAGAAGGTACAGGTGCCGGGGCCGTGGTAAGACTGGCACTCCGATTCAAGCAGCGCGTCGCGGCCCACTTTGCCTTCGGCGTACAGCTGGCGCACCTTAGCCTTCTCGTCGTTGGCGATGCCGGTGGTCATCGGGCCGGCCGGAACGAACAGCGCCGGCAAGTGGCCGAAGGTCAAAGCGCCTATCATCAAGCCTGGCACAATCTTGTCGCACACGCCCAGGTAGAGGGCGGCGTCGAACATTTGATGGCTCAGCGCCACGGCGGTGCTCATGGCGATCACGTCGCGGCTGAACAGCGACAGCTCCATGCCGGCCTGGCCCTGGGTCACGCCGTCGCACATCGCCGGCACGCCGCCGGCGAACTGGGCGGTGGCGCCGGCCGCCAGCGCGGCTTCCTTCAGCCAAGCCGGAAAAGCGGCCAGCGGCTGGTGGGCCGACAGCATGTCATTGTAGGAAGATACAATCGCCAGGTTGGGGCGGTGTTCTTCCTTGAGATGGATCTTGACGGTATCCGGCATCGCCGCGAAGGCATGGGCCAGATTGGTACACGACAGGTGCGCCCGCTCCACCCGGCCTTGCTGGGCAGCGGCGCGCACGCGCGCCAGATAAGCGCTGCGGCGCGGCTGGCTGCGCGCGATGATGCGGTCGGTAACGGCGGACAGGGTGGGATG
Source organism: Chromobacterium paludis (assembly GCF_008275125.1). NCBI lineage: Bacteria > Pseudomonadati > Pseudomonadota > Betaproteobacteria > Neisseriales > Chromobacteriaceae > Chromobacterium > Chromobacterium paludis. Next base: position 3,783,968 of record NZ_CP043473.1, on the reverse strand, counting down.
CAAAGCCATGGTGACGTTCCGTGTTGAATAGAATCTGATAGTAGTTTTACTACACGCAAAAGGCAAGGCGAACTACGCGCCGCCTGCGGCGTCCAGTGGCGACTATCCTCTTTTCCATGAACGATTTCCAGCCAATTTGCCCAAATTTTGAGCCAAGGCAAAAGGTGTTGCAAAAGCGGCCCCGCGCGCGGCTTTCCCGTAGACAGCCGAGTGCTGGATGGTAATATAACTACATTAATTAAACTTCGAGATGGAAGATCAGGATGGAGACTCGTTCTACCCCTACCCCGGCCTTCGACATGGTGTTGTTCGGCGGCGCCGGCGATCTGGTGATGCGCAAGTTATTGCCCTCCCTTTATCAGGCACACAACGCCGGTCTGCTCAACGAGCAAGGACGCATCCTGGCGTTGGGCCGCAAGGACCTGAGCCGCGCGGACTACCTGGCTGCCGTCGAGAAACAATCCCGCATCCACATCAAGTCCCACTTTGACGACGCCGCCTGGCAGAGTTTCTGCGCGCGCATCGACTACCTCAAGGTGGATGCCTCCCAGGCCGCGGACTACCCGGCGCTGGCCGAGAAGATCGGCGCCGACGGCGGCAAGGTAGTGGTGTGCTACCTGGCCACCGCGCCCAATCTGTTCGCCGGCATCTGCGAGAACCTAGCCGCCGTCGGCCTCAACCGCGACAACGTGCGCGTGGTGCTGGAAAAACCGCTGGGCACCGACCTGGAGTCGTCCAACGAGATCAACGACGACGTGGCCCGCTTCTTCCAGGAAGAACAGCTGTACCGGATCGACCACTACCTGGGCAAGGAGTCGGTGCAAAACCTGATGGCCATCCGCTTCGCCAACGCGCTGTTCGAGCCGCTGTGGCGCCGCGAGTGGATACACGACGTGCAGATCACCATCTCCGAAGAGCTGGGCGTGGGCAGCCGCGGCGACTTCTACGACGGCACCGGCGCGCTGCGCGACATGGTGCAGAACCACCTGCTGCAGCTGCTTTGCATCGTGGCCATGGAGCCGCCGGCCAACCTGGAAGCCGACGCCGTGCGCGACGAAAAGCTGAAGGTGCTGAAGGCGCTGCGCCCCTTCACCGAGCAAGACGTGGTCACCAAGACCGTGCGCGGCCAGTACAAGGCCGGCGCCAGCGGCGGCCAGCCGGTGGTGGGTTATCTGGAAGAGGCCGGCATTCCGGAGCACAGCCAGACTGAAACCTTCGTCGCCATCAAAGCCGAGATCGACAACTGGCGCTGGGCCGGCGTGCCCTTCTTCCTGCGCACCGGCAAGCGCATGCAGGAACGCCTGGCCGAGATCGTCATCAATTTCCGCGACGTGCCGCACCAGGTGTTCGCCGGCCCCATGGGCGGCAACCACCACGCCAACCGCATGGTGATCCGCCTGCAGCCGGACGAAAGCATACGTTTGTACTTCCTGGCCAAGGAGCCGGGCGACACCATGCGCCTGCAGCCGGCCTACCTGGACCTGGACTTCTACAAGGCCTTCAAGGTGCGCCGCGCCGACGCCTACGAGCGCCTGCTCTTGGACGTGATCCGCGGCAAGCTGGCGCTGTTCATGCGCCGCGACGAGCTGATCGAAGCCTGGCGCTGGGTGGAGCCGATCATGGAAACCTGGGCCAACAGCAGCAGCAACCCGCCCAAGCAGTACACCGCCGGCAGCTGGGGTCCGGCCGCCTCCAGCGCGCTGCTGTCGCGCGACGGCATCAGCTGGCACGAAGAGTGTTGATGTCGGGTGGAAGCCCCTCCGGGGCGTTCCGCCTTTTTTCACATCCATAGCAGCACATGGCGGAACGCCCGCGCAACGGGCTTCCGCCCGACAGATGACAAGACCGGGGCGGAACGCCCCGAGCAAGACAAAGACCGAGGTACGCGCATGAACTGGTTGGAATTCCCCGACACCAAGCAACAGATCGATGCCCTGGCCAACAGCGTGGCCTCGCGGCTGTCCGCCGCCATCGAGAGCCGCGGCAACGCGGTGCTGGCCGTCTCCGGCGGCAAGTCGCCCATTCCGTTTTTCCAGCTGATGTCCAGCATGGCCATAGACTGGGAGCGCGTCACCGTGACGCTGGTGGACGAACGCTTCGTCGCGCCGGACCACCCGGACAGCAACGCCGGCCTGGTGCGCCAATACCTGCTGCAAGACCGCGCCGCGCCGGCCCGCTTCCTGCCGCTGGTGCGCGAAGCGCTGGACATCGAGGCCGAAGTGGCCGCCGCCAGCCGCGACTTCGCCGCGCCGGACGTGGCCATCCTGGGCATGGGCGAAGACGGCCACACCGCGTCCCTGTTCCCGGGCGCGCCGGAACTGAGCGCCGGCCTGGACCCGGCGGGCGCGCAGCCCATCCTGGCGGTCACGCCGCAAACCGCGCCGCACCGCCGCGTCTCCATGAGCTATGCCGCGCTGCTGCAGAGCGGCAGCCTGATCCTGTCGGTGCAGGGCGCCAAGAAACGCGAAGTGCTGGACGCCGCCCGCCGCGCCGTCAGCGATACGCTGCCGATCAGCCATTTCCTGGCCCAGGACAAGGTGCCGCTCGATGTCTACTGGACTGCCTGAAGCCTGGCCGCGCCTCTTAGGCGACGTGGGCGGCAGCAACGCGCGCTTCGCGCTGGAAACCGCGCCCGGCGTCATCGAAGATATCCTGACCCTGCCCACCGCGCGCTATCCCACGCTGGAAGACGCGCTGCGCGACTTCCTGGCCCAGGTGGGCGCGCGCCGGGTGGCCCACGCCGCCATCGGCATCGCCAATCCGCTGAACGGCGACTGGGTGCAGATGACCAATTGCCCCTGGTCCTTCTCCATCGAGGCCGTGCGCCAGGCCCTGGGGTTCACCACCCTGCTGCTGCTCAACGACTTCACCGCCCTGGCCTTGGCGCTGCCGCGGCTGCCGCGCGGCGAACTGTCGCAAATCGGCGGCGGCGCGGCGCGGGCGGATGCGCCGCTGGCGCTGATCGGCCCCGGCACCGGGCTGGGCGTGTCGGCGCTGGTGCCGCATGAAGGCGGCTGGCGCGCGCTGGCAGGCGAGGGCGGCCATGCCTCGTTCGCCCCGCAAGATGAAAACGAAGCGCGCATCTGGCGCTATGCCCAGGCGCGCTTCGGCCATGTCTCGACCGAAAGGCTGCTGTCCGGCGCCGGTCTCGCCCTGATTCACCAGGCGCTGTGCGCGCGAGACGGCGAGGACGACGCGCCGCGTGAACCCGCCTGGATCACCGCGCAGGGTTTATCCGGACAGGACGCGCGCTGCCGCGAAACGCTGGAAATCTTCTGCGGCGCGCTCGGTTCGGCCGCCGGAAATCTGGCCTTGACCCTAGGCGCCCGTGGCGGGGTATACATAGGTGGTGGTATTGTGCCGCGTCTAAGCGGTTTTTTTGAACAATCCCCATTTCGCCGCCGCTTCGAGGACAAGGGACGGATGTCGGACTTCCTGGCCGGCATCCCGGTATATCTGATCACCAGCGCCTATCCCGCCCTGCCGGGCGTGGCCGCCCACTTGGCGGACCATCTGGCGCCGCGCAGCAACCCTCCCCGGGTGGACGTCTCCACCCCTCCTCGCGGCGGCTCAGCAGGAGACATGCATGCTTGATCGCATCCGTGGCCAACTGGAGATGCTGTCCTCGGCCGAACGCAAGGTGGCCGAACTGGTGCTGGAGCAACCCTACACCGTCATCCAGGCCGCCGTGGCCGATATCGCCAAGAGCGCCGGCGTCAGCCAGCCCACCGTGATCCGTTTCTGCCGCACCGTAGGCTGTTCCGGCCTGCCGGACTTCAAACTGAAGCTGGCCGGCAGCCTGGTGACGGGCGTGCCCTACGTCCACTCCAGCGTGCGCCCGGAAGACCCGACGTCCGAGATCGTGGCCAAGGTGTTCGACAACACCGTGTCCGCGCTCTTGAAGTGCCGCAACGACGTCAACCCGCAGGCGATAGAAGCCGCGGTGCAATTGCTGACCGATGCCCATCGCATCGAGTTTTACGGCCTGGGCAACTCCGGCATCATCGCCGCCGACGCTCAGCACAAGTTCTTCCGTTTCGGCATCCCCACCGTGGCCTATTCCGACACCCACATCCAGATGATGGCGGCGTCGGTGCTGGGACCGGACGACGTGCTGGTGGCCATCTCCAGTTCCGGCCGCACGCTGGAATTGCTGGAAGCGGTGGACGTGGCCATCGCCTCCGGCGCCAAGGTGATCGCGCTGACCACCAGCGGCTCGCCACTGGCCCGCCGCGCCACCGTGTCGCTGATCGCCGACACGCTGGAAGACAATGAAACCTACAGCCCGATGATTTCGCGCATCGTGCACCTGGTGCAGATCGACATTTTGGCGGTCAGCGTGGCCCTGCGCCGCGGACCGGGGCTGATCCGCCAGCTGGAAAAGACCAAGCACAGCCTGAAGAACCGCAGGCTGGACAATAAACAACCGGAATAGGACGAGATATCATGAGTGAACTGACCGAACTGCCGGCCTGGCAGGCCCTGTGGGACCACTTCGCCGAGGCCAAGCACCTGCACATGCGCGAGCTGTTCGCGGCGGACCCGGAGCGCGCGGAGCGCTACTCGCTGGAAGTGGGCGGACTGTTCCTCGACTATTCCAAGAACCGCATCACCGACGCCACGCTGATGGGACTGATGGAGCTGGCCCGCGAAGCCGGCCTGCCCTCGCGCATCAAGTCCATGTTCAAGGGCGAGAAGATCAACCGCACGGAAAACCGCTCGGTGCTGCACATCGCGCTGCGCAACCGCACCAACGCCCCCATCATGGTGGACGGCGAGGATGTGATGCCGCGGGTCAACTCGGTGCTGGAACGCATGGGCAAATTCGCCCACGCGGTGCGCTCCGGCGACTGGCTGGGCTTCACCAACCAGCCCATCACCGACATCGTCAACATCGGCATCGGCGGCTCCGACCTCGGCCCGCTGATGGTCTGCAGCGCGCTGAAGCCGTTTGGCCATCCGCGGCTCAACATGCACTTCGTCTCCAATGTGGACGGCGCGCAGCTCAAGGAAACGCTGAAGAAGGTGCACCCGGAAACCACGCTGTTCATCGTGGAATCCAAGACCTTCACCACCCAGGAGACGCTGACCAACGCGCTGACCGCGCGCGAGTGGTTCCTGTCCCATGCGCGCGACGAAGGCGCGGTGGCCAAGCACTTCGTGGCCGTGTCCACCAATCAGAAAGCCGTGGCCGAATTCGGCATCGATCCGGCCAATATGTTCGAATTCTGGAACTGGGTGGGCGGCCGCTACAGCCTGTGGTCGGCCATCGGCCTGCCCATCATGCTGTATCTGGGCGAAGAAAACTTCACCGAGCTGCTCAACGGCGCCCACATCATGGACCAGCACTTCATGAACGCGCCGTTCGAGCAGAACATGCCGGTGCTGCTGGCCATGATAGGCGTCTGGTACATCAACTATTACGGCGGCGGCAGCCATGTGATCGCCCCGTACGACCAGTATCTGCACCGCCTGCCGGCCTTCATCCAGCAGCTGGACATGGAGTCCAACGGCAAGCAGGTGACCTTGTCCGGCCAGCCGGTCAATTATGAAACCGCGCCCATCATCTGGGGCGAGACCGGCATCAACGGCCAGCACGCCTTCTTCCAGCTCTTGCACCAAGGCACCCACATCTCGCCTATCGACCTGATCGCCTCGCTGGAGAACCGTTCCAGCCTGCCGGGCCACCACGAGATCCTGCTGGCCAATGTCTTCGCCCAGGCCGAGGCTTTCATGCGCGGCAAGACGGCCGAGGAAGTGCGCGCCGAGCTGACCGAGCAGGGCCTGAAGGGCGAGGCGCTGGAAGCGCTGGTGCCGCACAAGGTGTTCGGCGGCAACCGCCCCACCAACACCCTGCTGATGAGTCGGCTGGACCCGCGCAACCTCGGTTCGCTGATCGCGCTGTACGAGCACAAGATCTTCGTCCAGGGCGTGATCTGGCACATCAACAGCTTCGACCAATGGGGCGTGGAGCTGGGCAAGCAGCTGGCCAAGACCATCCATGCGGAACTGACCGGCAAGCTGGAGCACGCCGAGCACGACTGCTCCACCCGCCGCCTGATCGAGCTGTACCGCAAGGCCAACGGCTAAAACGCGCGCCACTGCTTGACCGCCGCCCCTCGCGCCAGCCTGGGGCGGTTTTCATTGGCCGCCGCGCATTGGGGATAACCCCGATTGCCCGGCTGGCGCGGCGCTGCTCAAATGACGGATTAATCCGAATAAAAACAATGCACTGAAGAAGACAGACAGGGATGAGTAAGTTACGCAGCATCATGCTGGCCAGCCTGCTGCTGACCGGCAGCCTGGCCGGCCATGCCGCCGGCCGGCTGATTCAGGTCGGCGAATCCGCCGACGCCATCACCCTCAGCGGCACCGTGGTCGGCCCCGTCGCCAGCGGCAGCAAGGCCGAAGGCACATTTTCCGAAACCTACCACCTGAAGCTGAGCCAGCCCATCGACCTGAACGACGCCGGAGCCTGCGGCCGGCGCCGCGTCTCCAGCCTGGCCCTGAGCCAGGAAGGCATGGCCCGTCTCAAGGGCCGCGCCGTCACCGTGAAGGCGCGGGTGTTCTGTCAGGAAGACCGCGGCGTGGCTTACCGGCTGGCCGACATCAGCGTGCGGTAAACAGACGGGCTAGCGCGCGCGCCGCCGTTTCGGCGTCCGGCGCGTCGAACAGCCCGCCTATCACCGCGACCGCGTCCGCGCCGGCCGCGATCACTTGCGCCGCGTTGTCCGGCGCGATGCCGCCTATCGCCACCGCATTCGCCCCCAGCCCCGCCGCTTCGGCAAACAAGGAAAGGGGCGCGGCCACCGCATGCGGCTTGGTCTGCGACGGAAACACCGCGCCGAAAGCCACGTAACTGGCGCCGGCCGCCATGGCTTGCCGCGCCAGCGCCAGCTGGTCGTAACAGGAGGCGCCGATCACCGCGTCCGGCCCCAGCGCCGCGCGCGCGGCGGCGATGTCGCCGTCGTCGCGGCCCAGATGGACGCCGTCGGCGCCGACCCGCCTGGCCAGCTCCACATCATCGTTGACGATGAACAGCGCGCGGTGGCTGCGGCACAGCGCGGCCAATAGATTGGCCTGCCACAGCCGATGCGCCGCGTCGCCGCTCTTGTCGCGGTATTGCAAGACGCGCGCGCCGCCGGCCAGCGCGGCGGCGGCCAATTCCAGCAGCCGCTCGCTGTCGTCGCACTGCGGGGTGACGGCGTACAGCCCCTCAACTCTTGGCGGCATCGCCGTCTTCCTCGTCGTCGCCGCGCGCCCAGAACATGCGGTCCGGCAAGAACTGGCCCATGCCGGGGCGGAAGCCGTTCAGCAAGGTCTGGTAGGTGTATTCCTGCGCCTCGCGCACCGCTTCCGGCAGCAACAGGCCGGTGGCCAGCATGCCGGCGATGGCCGAGGCCAAGGTGCAGCCGGAGCCGTGGTAGCTGCCCGGCAGCCGCTCCCAATGGTCGGCGCGCACTACGCCGTCCTGGCCGTACAGGCTGTTGATCACTTCCTTGGAATTCTCATGCGTGCCGGTGATCAGCAGATAGGGAACGCCCAGCGCCAGAATGCGCTCGGCGCACTGGTCCAGCGTCAGCTCCTCGTCCTCGTCCGGGTCGTTGCTGGCCAGGCGGCGCGCCTCCAGGCTGTTCGGCGTCAGGATGGACACCTGCGGGATCAGCATGTCGCGCATGGCCGCGATCACGTCCTCGTCGGCCAGGTCATGGCCGCCGCCGCTGGCCAGCACCGGGTCCAGCACCACCGGAATGTCCGGATAGTCGGCGATCAGCTGCGCCACCACGGCGACGTTTTCCACGCTGCCCAGCATGCCGATCTTGAACGCCGCCACCGGCATGTCCTCCATCAGAAAACGCGCCTGGTCGTTGACCCAGTCCGCGTCCATCACCATCAGGTCGTTGACGCCGACGGTGTCTTGCACCGTGATCGCGGTGATCACCGACAGCGGATGGCAGCCCAGGCTGGCCAGCGTCAGGATGTCGGCCTGGATGCCGGCGCCGCCGGACGGATCGGAACCGGCCAGGGTCAACACCAGCGGCGGGGTGGCGGGAGTGGTCAAGGGCAAACCTCTTCTGTCTTATTGCGTTGGCAAGATTTAGAATACCCATTTTATCCGAACACGAGGGTGAAGCGATGCGTACTTGGATGTGTCTGATCTGCGGTTTCATCTACGACGAAGAATCCGGCCGGCCGGAAGACGGCATTCCGCCGGGCACCCGCTGGGAAGACCTGCCGCCCAACTGGACCTGTCCGGACTGCGACGCGCGCAAGGACGACTTCCAGATGGTGGAAATCTAAGACATGGGCGCGCTGAAACGCTGGCTGGGCGGCGCGCTGCTGGCGGCGGGCCTGGCGGCCTGCGCCCAGGTGGCCACCACCTCGGGCGGCGCCGTCGGCGTCAACCGCGGCCAGAGCATGCTGCTGTCCAGCCAGGAAGTGGAACGCATGTCCGCCCAGGCCTACGCCCAGCAGCTGCAGCAGGCGCGCGCGGCCGGCAAGCTCAATGCCGACCCGGCGTTGACGGCCCGGGTGCGCCGCATCTCGCAGCGCTTGATCGCCCAGACGCCGGCCTTCCGCCCGGACGCGCGCAACTGGCGCTGGGAAGTGAACGTGCTGTCCACCGACGACATGAACGCCTACGCCATGGCTGGCGGCAAGATCATGGTCTACACCGGCTTGGTCAAGCAGCTGAAGCTGACCGACGCCGAGCTGGCGGCGGTGATAGGCCACGAGATTTCCCACGCGCTGCGCGAGCACACGCGCGAGAACATGAGCCAGGCTTATGTGCAGCAAGTGGGCCTGTCGCTGGTGGGCGCGCTGGCCGGTTTCAGCGCGGACCAGATGCGTTTGGCGTCCATGGTCACCGACGTGACGCTGAACAAGCCGCACAGCCGCGCCATGGAGTCCGAGGCCGACATCATGGGCCTGGAACTGATGGCGCGCGCCGGCTACGACCCCAACGCCGCGGTCAAGGTCTGGCAGAAGATGCAGGCGGCCGGCAACGGCGGCGGCCCGGAGTTCCTGTCCACCCACCCGTCCGGCCCCACCCGCATTCACGACCTGCAGGCGCGCATTCCGCAAGTGTGGCCGCTGTATCAAGCGGCGGCGCGGAAAGACTGAGCGATGCCGCTGCCCGCCGCCCTGTTAGACGAACTGCTGGCCCACGCCTGCGCGCTGCCCGGCGCGGCCTTCGACGTCAAGTGGGGCGGCCAGCGCGTCGTTTCCATCGGCGGCAAGATGTTTCTGGTTTGCGGCGGCGACGCGCTCAGCTACAAGGTGGACGACGAGGACTTCCTGCCGCTGTCCGGCCTGCCCGGCGCGCGGCCGGCGCCCTATCTGGCCCGCGCGCGCTGGATACAGGTCAGCGACACCGAGGCGCTGTCGCCGGACGCGCTGCGCCAAGGCATCGCGCGCTCGCGCGAGCTGGTGTTGCAAAAGCTGCCCAAGGCGCAAAGAGCCTGGCCATGAAACGCAGGAACCACCAAGCGGCGCCGACGGTCCATCGTTCATTCCTTCAATCCTGCCCTGCCTCGGTCATCGCATCGTGAACTACCTCTATCTCAAAGCGTTTCACATCTTCTTCGTCGTGTCCTGGTTCGCCGGCCTGTTCTACCTGCCGCGGCTATTCGTCAACCTGGCCCAGGCCGGGCACCCGGCGGAATATGACCGCCTGCTGCTGATGGCGCGCAAGCTGCTGCGCTTCATGACGCCGCTGGCCGCGCTGGCCATCGCCTGCGGCCTGTGGCTATGGCTGGGCTTCGGCATAGGCGGCGGCTGGCTGCACGCCAAGCTGACCCTGGTGCTGCTGCTGATCGCCTATCACGGCTACTGCGCCAAGCTGTACGCCGACTTCGCCGCCCGCCGTAACCACAAAAGCCATGTCTGGTTCCGCGTGTTCAACGAGCTGCCGGTGTTCGCGTTGCTGGCCATCGTGATCCTGGTGGTGGTCAAGCCGTTCTGAGCCGGGAGAGCAGGATGAGACCATTATTCGCCGCCAGCCTGTTGTTGATCGCCGCCACCGCCTGCGCGCGCGCGCCGCTGGCCCCGCCGCGGCCGGCTGCCCTGCAACTGAGCATGGAGCGCGACGGCGAGGCGCGGCGTCCCTTGACCATGTGCCTAGCCGCCGACGGCAGCTTCGCCGGCGCCAGCCACGAGGACGGCATGACCCTCAGCGTCAGCGGCCGCCTGACGGCGGCGCGCGGCACCGCCCTGCCTACCGTGAACCTGCATCTGGAAAAGCGAGAAGGCGAAGCGCGCCAACGCCTGGACAACCAGCTTGCGCTGGAAGCAGGCAAGACCCTGCTGGGGGCCATGCTGCTGCAGGTTCATCCGCAGGACGAGGCCTCCGGCGTGGAGCCGCAGCAGAGCAGCCTGACCTTTTACCTGGAGCCGCTGGCGGCCTGCCCGCCGGCTCCGCAACCGTGATTTGAAAAGGAGGGTGCGATGGCACTCGAAATCGAACGCCGCTTCCGCGTGAGCGGCGACGCCTGGCGCGGCCTGGCCCCCGGCGTGCCATACCGCCAGGGCTACCTGTCGGTGGAAAAGGAACGCACCGTGCGCGTGCGCGTGGTGGGCCAGCAGGCCTGGCTGACGCTGAAGGGCAATATCAGCGACGTCACGCGCCACGAGTTCGAATATGAAATCCCGCTGGCCGACGCGCAAACCATCATGGGCGCGATGTGCCCCATGGTGGTGGACAAGCTGCGCCACCGCATCGAGCATGGCGGCTTCATCTGGGAGGTGGACGAATTCTTCGGCGACAACGCCGGTCTGGTGCTGGCCGAGATCGAGCTGCCGGGCGAGGACACCCCGTTCGACAAGCCGGCCTGGCTGGGCGAGGAGGTGACGCACGACGGCCGCTTCACCAATGCCTACCTGTCCAAGCACCCGTTCAGCCGTTGGTAAGTCCTGTCCCGTCTCCCGAGCGGGAGACGGGCACCGCGTCACTTATCCACACCCGCCCCCCATTTCCCGTTTTTATCCACACCCCGCCCATCCGGCCCGCCTCTCGGGTAAAATGCCCGCATCACGGCGGCCCTCGTCGCGCCGCCGCGCCCTCTCACTTAGCGGCAGACGCCGCCAGACAAGGAAAAACCATGTCCCGCAATCTGGAACTGTTCGAACGTGGCAAGCAAGTGATCCCCGGCGGCGTCAACTCGCCGGTGCGCGCCTTTGGCCAGGTGGGCGGCACGCCGCGCTTCGTCGCCCGCGCCGAAGGCGCCTATTTCTGGGACGCCGACGGCAAACAGTATCTGGACTACGTCGGTTCCTGGGGCCCGGCCATCGTCGGCCACGCCCATCCGGAGGTGGTGAAGGCGGTGCAGGACGCGGCCGTGGGCGGCCTGTCCTTCGGCGCGCCGACCGAGGGCGAAGTGGTGATCGCCGAGGAGATCTGCAAGCTGCTGCCGTCGGTCGAGCAGGTGCGTCTGGTGTCGTCCGGCACCGAAGCGACCATGACCGCCATCCGCCTGGCGCGCGGCTTCACCGGCCGCGACCTGATCGTCAAGTTCGAAGGCTGCTACCACGGCCACTCCGACAGCCTGCTGGTGAAAGCCGGCTCCGGCCTCTTGACCTTCGGCAATCCGTCCTCCGGCGGCGTGCCGGCCGATTTCACCAAGCACACCCTGGTGCTGCAGTACAACGACGCGGAGCAGCTGGCGCGCACCTTCGCCGAGATCGGCGACCAGATCGCCTGCGTGATCCTGGAGCCGATCGCCGGCAACATGAACCTGATCCAGCCGTCGCGCGAATTCGTCCAGGCGCTGCGCAGCCTGACGGAAAAACACGGCGCGGTGCTGATCTACGACGAGGTGATGACCGGCTTCCGCGTGGCCAAGGGCTGCGCCCAGGGCCTGCACGGCATCACCCCGGACCTGACCACGCTGGGCAAGGTGGTGGGCGGCGGCATGCCGCTGGCGGCCTTCGGCGGCCGCGCCGACATCATGGGCAAGATCGCGCCCTTGGGCACGGTCTACCAGGCCGGCACCCTGTCCGGCAACCCGCTGTCCGTCGCCGCCGGCCTGGCCACGCTGAAGCTGATCCAGCAACCGGGTTTCTACGAGACGCTGGGCGGCCGCACCGCGCGCCTGGCCCAGGGCCTGGCCGACGAGGCCAAGAAGGCCGGCGTCACGCTGTCCACCGACAGCGTGGGCGGCATGTTCGGCTTCTACTTCAGCGACAGGGCGCCGAAGTCCTACGCCGAAGCCACCGGCTGCGACATCGAGCGCTTCAAGCGCTTCTTCCACGCCATGCTGGACGAGGGCATCTACTTCGCGCCCTCGGCCTACGAGGCGGGTTTCGTCTCCATCGCCCACAGCGACGACATGATTGAACAGACCGTCGCCGCCGCCGGCAGGGCCTTTGCCCGCGTCGCGGGCTGAGCCCGCCGGGTTGATCTGGCATAATGGCCGTCCGACATCTGTCCGACGGCTTTTTCATGTCTGCCTCCCCCCTGACTGCCCGCTTTGATGCCCTAAGCGAAATCCAGCAAGCGGTATTGTTCGCCCTGCTGATGTCGCTGTCCGGGCGCAACAAGACCGCCTTGCTCGCCCTCCTCAAAAGCATGGGCGTGCGCGCCAGCGCCACCCGCCAGCTCGATCACGCCGCGCTGGCCGGCCCGCTGGACGAACTGCTGGCGCAGGAATGGCTGGGCCTCAGCCAGGCCGGTTTGTACCGCATGCGGCGGCTGCGTCACAACGAGGCCTTGCTGGGTTTGTGGCGGCGCGGCGCGTTTGCCCGCTGGAAAGACGGCGTCAAAGCCTATCTGGATGGCCAGCGGCCCAGCTGGGGCCAGACCGGAACCGAACACTGCCCCATCGAAATGTGGCAGGCCCTGCTGGAAGGCGATGTCGCCAGCCTGATACGCTGGCTGCCGATCTGGGAATCCCACAGCCGGATGAAGCAGCATCCGCCGCTGGCGGAGATGCTGCTGGCCGACGCAGCCGGCCAACAGCTGTTGGCAGCCTTGCCGGCCACGGCCCAAACGGCGCTGCTGCTGCCGGTGCTGATCAGCCAGGGTTGGGAAATGCAAGCCGCCGCGCCGGCCTATCAATACGTCATCGGCAGGCTGGAGCATGACTTCAAGGACCAGCTGGCGCTGCAGGACGCGGCCGGACTGCTGGCCATCTGGCGCGGCGAGCTGGACCTGCTGGGCGAAATCTGTCCGGAAGGACTGGTCCTGGTGCCGGCCATCGCCCTGCATCTGGCACAGGGCCAACCCGAAGAAGCCCTGCAATCCATCGAATCCTGGCTGGCCCAGGTGCGCGCGCAAACGCGCAAGCGCAAGCTGGAACTGCCGCCCAACCTCAACCTGCTGTACGCGCTGGCCCTGGTGGCCAAAGGCGACATCGCCGGCAACAAGACCCTGGCCGAGCTGATCAAGCACGGCATCAAGCACCAATATGGCGAAGCCTATCCGCTGTTGCTGCGGCTGCAATGGCAAAGCGAGGGCAATGCCAAGGTGGCGCTGGAGCGGGAACCGCGCTTGCAAGGCCTGGATGGCCTGGTCTGCGCGCTGCTGCGCTACTGGCTGGATGATCCGGCAGCCAACACGCCGCAATGGGAAGCGGCGCTGCAGATGTTCGCCAAGCAGCTGCGCCGTGATGGCTACGCGCTGGCGGCCGAGGAAATCGACGCGCTGATGGAAGCGCAGTTCGGCCAGCCGCGCGCGCAGTCGGACTGGCATAGCCAGCGCAAGCTGGCGCCGTGGTTCCAGCTGTACCAGAAGCAGGCCGCCTGGCAACACGCGCTCAATGCCCTGGCCTTGCTGGGCAAGCCTGCTCCGCAGGCGGACAAGCCGGCGGCGGAGTCGCGCCTGGCCTGGTTGCTGACCCTGGGCCGCGGCGGCCCGACGCTGGAGCCGCGCGAGCAGAAGCTGTCCGCCAAGGGCCTGTGGAGCAAGGGCCGCGCCGTGGCACTCAAGCGCCTGCGCGAGGAAAGCGACAGCTTCGACTACCTGCTGGAGCAGGACCGGGAAATCATCGGCCATATCCGGCAAAACTATGATTACTACTACGGCGGCAGCCACTACGAACTGGATGGCGAGGCCGCGCTGCCGGCGCTGGCGGGCCACCCGGCGGTATTCTGGGCCGATGCGCCGGACACCCGGCTCGATGTGGCCATCGGCCAAGTCGCCTTGCAGCTGAAAGAATCGGCAAGCCAGATCCGGCTGCGGCTGATGCCGGACAAGATCCGCCCGGATAGCGCCCTGGTCTGGGACAAGGAAACACCCACCCGGCTCTTGGTCTATCCCGTCAGCGACGAGGCGCGCCAGATCGCCGCCATCGTCGGCAAAGAGTTATGCATTCCGCCGCAAGGCAAGAAACAGCTGATCGACGCCATCGGCGGCATCGCCCCCTTGCTGCCCATCCACTCCGACCTGCCGGAGCTGGCCGCCCACATCGACAGCGTGCCCGCCGACAGCAAGCTGTACGCCCACCTGCTGCCGTTGAACGAAGGCCTGCGCCTGCAATTGCTGGTGCGGCCGCTGCCTGGCGGCGGCTGGCAGCGGCCGGGCCAGGGCATGGAAAACGTGCTGGGCGAACAGGACGGCAAACCGGTGCAGGCGGTGCGCGATCTCAAGGCGGAGAAAAAAGCGCTGAAAACCGTGGAGGCCGCCTGCCCAGCGCTGCGCCTGGCCGACAGCGACGGCCGCGAATGGCAGCTGGACGAACCGCAGGCGGCGCTGGAAATGCTCAGCCAACTGCACGACATCGACCCTGCCTTGCTGGAGTGCGTCTGGCCGGAAGGCGAGCGCATGCGCATCCAGGGCCGGCGCGAAATGGGCGGCATGCGCTTCGCCTTGCAGTCGCACGGCGGCTGGTTCGAACTCTCGGGCGAGGTGGCGCTGGACGACGGCACCGTGCTGCAGCTGCGTCAATTGCTGCAGCTGATGCGCCACAGCCGCGGCCGCTTCGTCAAACTGGGCGAGGGCGACTGGCTGGCCTTGGGCGAAAGCCTGCGCCGCCGCCTGGAACAGCTGGCGCTGCTGGCCGATGGCGACGGCAGGCAGGGCGTGCGCTTCCATGCGCTGACGGCGCCGCTCCTGGCCGAGCTGCAGGCGGAAGCCGGCGCCTTCGAGGCCGACAGCGGCTGGCAAAAACAGCTGCGGCAACTCGAATCCCTGCGCGACTGGCATCCCGCCGCGCCCTCCACCCTGCAAGCCGAGCTGCGCGACTACCAGCAGGAAGGCTACCGCTGGCTGTCCCGGCTGGCGCGCTGGGGCGTCGGCGCCTGCCTGGCCGACGACATGGGCCTGGGCAAGACGGTGCAAACCCTGGCGCTGCTCTTGGAACGCGCGCCGGACGGCCCGCAGCTGGTGGCGGCGCCCACCTCGGTGGCGATGAACTGGCTGGCGGAAGCCGCCCGCTTCGCCCCCACGCTGAACCTGCGCGCCTTCCACCAGAACCGCGACCTGTCCGGGCTGGGACCCTTCGATGTGGTGGTGACCAGCTACGGCCTGCTGCAGCAGGAAGCCGACGCCTTCACCGCCCAGCATTGGCGCAGCGTGGTGCTGGACGAGGCGCAGGCCATCAAGAACGCGCAGACCAAGCGTTCCCAGGCCGCCATGGCGCTGAACGCTGACTTCCGCCTGGCCGTCAGCGGCACGCCGCTGGAAAACCACCTGGGCGAGCTGTGGAACCTGTTCCGTTTCCTCAACCCCTGCCTCTTGGGCAGCCAGGAACAGTTCAACCAGCGCTTCGCCGCGCCGATCGAAAACGGCGATGACGCCGCGCGCAAGGCGCTCAAGGCGCTGATCCAGCCCTTCATCCTGCGCCGCAACAAGACCCAGGTGCTGGACGAGCTGCCGCCGCGCACCGAAATCACCCACAAGGTCACGCTCAGCCGCGACGAGATGCACCTGTACGAAGCCCTGCGCCAGGAGGCGATGGACAAGCTGGACGCGCTGGGCGACGAGGACGGCAAACCGCTGCAGGTGCTGGCGGAAATCACCCGCCTGCGCCGCTTCTGCTGCCACCCCTCGCTGGCCGTCAAAAACAGCGCGCTGCCTGGCAGCAAGCTGGCCGCCTGCGCGGAAATCATCGACGAGCTGCTGGAAAACCGCCACAAGGCGCTGGTTTTCAGCCAATTCGTCGATCATTTGACCATCGTGCGCGAATATCTGGATCAACAAGGCATCGCCTACCAGTACCTGGACGGCGCCACCAGCGCCAAGGAGCGCAAGAACCGCGTGGACGCCTTCCAGGCCGGCGAGGGCGATATCTTCCTGATCAGCCTGAAAGCCGGCGGCACCGGCCTCAACCTCACCGCCGCCGACTACGTGATCCACCTGGACCCGTGGTGGAACCCGGCGGTGGAAGACCAGGCCTCGGACCGCGCGCACCGCATCGGCCAGCAAAGGCCGGTGACGGTGTACCGGCTGGTGGCCGAGCACACCATAGAAGAACAGATCGTCGCCCTGCACGCCAAGAAGCGCGACCTGGCCGACAGCCTGCTGGAAGGCGGCGAAGTCAGCGCCAAGCTGGACGCCGACGCGCTGCTGGCCTTGCTGAAAGGCGCGTGAGTTTGAGCGAAACCCTGCGCCTGATCTGGCGCCTGCGCCTGGCCGAATCCGGCGTCCAGTTGCAGCCGCTGCTGCAAAGCGCCGGCCCGGAGGGCTGGAGCCGCGGCCGCGCCTGCTCGCTGACTTCACTGTTGAACGAAGCGCGCGCCGCCGTAGCCGAACGCGACTTGCCCTTGCTGCGCCGCCTGCTCCACTGGCTGGAACAGCACGGTGGCGACGCCGGCTTGATCGACGCCGCGCCGCTGTTGCCGGTTTTGATAGACCACCCGCTGCTGTTCGACGCCGACGCGCCGGCGCGGCGCCTCCGCGTCGAGGCCGGCCAGGCCGCGCTGCAGCTGGAGCGCGTCGGCGCGGAGCTGCGCTTGAAGCTGCTGCCCGAGGGCCTGGCCAGCTGCGGCGGCCTGTTGTGGCAGCGGCCGCAGCCGGAGCGGGTATTGGTCTATCAACTGACCGACGAGCTGACGGCGCTGGCCGACCTGGTGGGCAATGGCCTGACCGTGCCCTGGCAGGCGCGGCAGCGCGTGCTGGAGGCGATACGCGAGGTCGCGCCCGGCCTGCCGCTGGTGGACGCCAGCCCGCAATTCGATCCCGCCCAGCCCTGCGAACCCGCCGATCCGACGCTGTACGCCTTGCTGACCCGCCAGCCGGAAGGCCTGCGCCTGCAGCTCAAGGTCAAGCCGCACCCGGCCGCCGCCTGGAGCGCGCCGGGCCGCGGCGCGGCCGGCCTGGTGCTGGACATAGACGGCGCCTACCGCCAGTTCGCGCGCGATCTGGCCGAGGAGGCGCGCCGGCTGCGCGCGCTGCGCGAGGCTTGCCCGGCCATCGCGCGCGGCCAGCGCGACGGCGACGGCTGGCTGTTCACCGACCAGCACTCGGCGCTGTCTCTGCTATCGCAATTGCAGGCGGCCGGCGAGGCGCGCGTGGCCTGCCTATGGCCGCAGGGCGACAAGATCCGCCTGGCCGCCGCCGAGGGCATGCCGCAGCTGAAACTGAAAGTGAAGCGGCGCGGCGGCTGGCTGCAAGCCGAGGGCGAGCTGGAGCTGGACGACGGCCGCATTCTGACCCTGCGCCACCTGTTGGCGGCGCTGGCAAATCAGAAGGGCAAGTATCTGCAGCTGTCCGACGGCGACTGGCTGGCCTTGTCCAGCAGCCTGCAACAGCGGCTCGGCGAGTTGGCCAGGATGGTGGACCACGCTGGCCCGGACGGGCTGGCCATCAGTCCGCTGGCCGGCCCGCGCCTGCAGGCGCTGGGCGAGGAGGCCGGCCAGTTCGACGGCGACGCCGGCTGGCAGCGGCAGGCTTCGCGCTGGCGCGAGGCGACGGCGTTCGAACCGCAAGTGCCGCCCACGCTCCAGGCCACTTTGCGGCCTTACCAGTTACAGGGTTTCGCCTGGATGGCGCGGCTGGCGCACTGGGGCGTGGGGGCCTGCCTGGCCGACGACATGGGCCTGGGCAAGACGGTGCAGACGCTGGCGCTGCTGCTGACCCGCGCCCAACTGGGCCCGCAACTGGCGGTGGCGCCCACCTCGGTCGCGCTGAACTGGCTGGCCGAAGCCGCCCGCTTCGCGCCCAGCCTGCGCCTGCGCGCCTACCACCAGCAGCGCCGGCTGGACGATATCGGCCCCGGCGACCTGGTGGTGGTCAGCTACGGCCTGCTGCAGCGCGAGGCCGAGGCGTTCGGCGAGGTGCATTGGGCATCCGTGGTGCTGGACGAGGCGCAGGCGATCAAGAACCCGCAGAGCCAGCGCGCCCAGGTGGCGCAAAGCCTGCGCGCCGATTTCCGCCTGGCGGCCAGCGGCACGCCGGTGGAAAACCATCTGGGCGAGCTGTGGAGCCTGTTCCGCTTCATCGCGCCGGGATTGCTGGGTAATCTGGCGCAGTTCGAGCAGCGCTACGCCCAGCCGATAGCCGATGGCGACGAGACCGCGCGCGCGCAGTTGAAGGCGCTGATCCAGCCTTATCTATTGCGCCGAACCAAGCGCGAGGTGCTGACCGAGCTGCCGCCCAAGACCGAGGCCACGCGCCTGATCGAGCTATCCGAGCAGGAGCGCCACGTCTACGAGGCGATGCGGCAGGAAGCGCTGGCCCGCGTGGCGGAGGCCGATCCGGCCGCCGGCGGCCAGACCATGCAGGCGCTGGCCGAGTTGACCCGGCTGCGCCGCTTCTGCTGCCATCCCAAGCTGGTACAGCCCGACAGCGCGCTGCCGGCCAGCAAGCTGGCGGCCTTCGCCGAGATCTGCGAGGAGCTGCTGGACAACGGCCACAAGGCCCTGGTGTTCAGCCAGTTCGTCGACCACCTGGCGCTGGTGGCCGAGCACCTGAAGCAGCAAGGCGTCCGCTTCCATTATCTGGATGGATCGACGCCGGCCAAGCAGCGCAAGGCCAGCATGGACGCCTTCCAGGCCGGCGACGGCGACCTGTTCCTGATCAGCCTGAAGGCCGGCGGCACCGGCCTCAACCTCACCGCCGCCGACTACGTGATCCATCTCGACCCCTGGTGGAACCCGGCGGTGGAAGACCAGGCGTCCGACCGCGCCTACCGCATGGGCCAGCAGCGGCCGGTGACGGTGTACCGGCTGGTGGCGGCCGGCACCATCGAGGAAAAAATCGTCGAGCTGCACCGCGACAAGCGCGCGTTGGCCGACAGCCTGCTGGCCGGCGGCGACGCCAGCGCGCGGCTGGACGGCGAGGCGCTGCTCGCCTTGCTGCGCGGGGTGGGCGGTTAGCGGAAGCGCCTGCCCGCGACGCCTCGTGGCGGCCGCATGTTCAAGGCCAACGTCGCCTTCGACGACCATCCCAACGAGCTGCGCTTCGCCGACCGCATCCAGACGGTGTCGGTCGACTCCATCATCCACTTCCTGGATGGCCGCGAGGAAGGCTGGAAAGTGGAAGAGATCGCCGGCCCCCAAGCCAGACGCTACTGAGGGCCGCCAACCAAACCCGGCAACGCGGCACCAGGAGCGGTCATCGGCGCTAAGCGCGATTCAGCCCCGGCGACAAGCGGGCAGCCGTGGCCGTCGGCTTGCCCTCCCGCGCCGCCAGCCAGGCGCCCAGGCTGACGCAAACCAGGCCCGCGGCCAAGTAGCCGGTCAACGGTTCGCCCAGAATCGGCACCGCCAGCAGGCCGGCCAGAATCGGGATCAAGGCGAACAGGGCGCTGACGCGCACCGTGCCCAGGATGGCGCTGGCGCGCAGATACAGCAGCATGGCGCAGATGGCCGCGCCCACGCCTTGGTACACGGCCTGGAAGGCCAGCGCGCCCCAGGACGCCTCCGCCAGATGCTTGGGCAGGAACAAGACATAGATAGGCAGGTAGAGCAGGGCCGCCATGATGGTGATGGCGCGCGTCAGCGGCCAGGGCTGGAAGCCCCAGCGCCGCGCCAGCACGCCGAAACTGGCCCAGCTCAGCGAGGACAGCAGCAAGAGCAGGTCGCCCGGCAGGGTATGGCCGCCGGCCGCGCCGAACATCGGCATGGCGCTGATGGCCAGGCCCAGCGCGATCAAGGCATAGCCCGGCAGCTTATGGCGCTGCAAGGCCTCGCCGGCGAACAGCCAAGCGAACACCGCCGCCAAAAAGGGCTGCAGCCCCGGCAGCAGCAAGCCGCCATGCGCCGCCGGCGCGTATTTGAAGCCGCAATAGGCGAAGATGCTGACGCCCAGGCCGCCCAGCAAGGTCAGCAGCCAGATCCTGGCGTCGCGCAGCGCGCCTGCCGGCAGGCCGCCGGCAAACAGCAAGGCCAACGCCGCCGTGCCCACGCGCAGCGCCAGCACATCGGTGCCGGCCAGCGCGCCCTTTCCCGCCAGGCGCGACACGATGTTGAAGCCGGTCCAGATGGCGACGGCGCCGAAGGCCGCCAGATAGCCCCGGCGCAAAGAGTGAACGGACATATCGGTTCTCCAGTGAGGAATGCGCCCATGCTAGCCCGCCCCATCATTCATTAAAAATGAATTATTATGATAATAATCATCTCAAGGAGAGAATGATGGAGCTAGACGAACTGCGTATCTTCCAGGCCGTGCTGCAGGAAGAAAGCGTCACCCGCGCCGCCCAGCGCCTGCACAGGGTGCAATCCAACGTCACCACGCGGCTGCGCCAGCTCGAAGACAAACTGGGCGTGGCGCTGTTCCTGCGCGAGGGCAAGCGGCTGATCCCCACCGACGCCGCCTGGCGGCTGGACGACTACGCCGAACGCCTGCTGGCGCTGTCCGAGGAAGCGGGCCAAGCCGTGGCCGACGGCGCGCCGCGCGGCCGCCTGCGGCTGGGATCGATGGAAAGCACGGCCGGCGCGCGGCTGGCGCCGCCCCTGGCCGCCTACCACCGCCGCTACCCCGAGGTGCAGCTGGAACTGCAAACCGGCGTCTCACGCGACCTGGTCCACGCCGTGCGCGAAGGCAGGCTGGACGCGGCGCTGGTCAGCGGCGCCTTCGGCGACGAGCGGCTGGAGGAAATCCCGGTGTTCGAGGAAACCATCGTGCTGGTGGCCGCGGCCGGCCGGGAGCGCCTGTCGCTGGACTGGCTGGCGGACTCCACGCTGCTGGCCTTCGGCAGCGGCTGCGCCTACCGTCAGCGGCTGGAGTCCTGGCTGCAGGAGCAGGGCCTGCAGCCGCGCCGCGTCATCGAGATGGGCTCCTATCACGCCATGCTAGGCTGCGTCGCTTGCGGCATGGGCCTGGCCATGCTGCCGCAAAGCCTGCTGGACAGCATGCCGCTGCAAGCGGCCCAGGTCTCGGTCCATCCGCTACCGGACGACTTGCGGCTGTCGCAGACCCTGCTGGTGCGCCGCCGCGGCGTGCGCCACCCGGCGCTGGACGCCATGCTGGAGCTGTTGCGGCAGGCGCCAGCCGCCGCGCTTGAGCCGGCGCAAGCGCCATCCATTCCCGCCCTTGGCGCGATGCACTAAGATGATCGGTCTAAGGAGAAATACATGACGCTGAACCTTGCCGACATCCGTTTGGAATACTCAAAGAAAGAGCTGTCGCCGGATGACTGCCTGCCCGATCCAGTCGCCCAGTTCGAGCTCTGGCTCAACGAGGCCATCGCCGCCCAGGTGCACGAGCCCACGGCGATGAACCTGGCGGCGGTCGGCGTCGACGGGCGGCCGTCTTCGCGCATCGTGCTGCTCAAGGGCGTGGAAGACGGGCAGCTGCTGTTCTACAGCAATTACCAAAGCCGCAAGGGACAGGCGCTGGACGCCAATCCCTTTGTCGCGCTCACCTTCTTCTGGCCGGAGCTGGAGCGCCAGGTGCGGGTGGAAGGAAAAGCCTGCCGCGTGGCGCCGGAAGTGTCCGACGCCTACTTCGCCAGCCGCCCCTACACCAGCCGCCTGGGTGCCTGGGCCAGCGAGCAGAGCAGCGAAATCTCGTCCAAAGCCGTGCTGGTGACGCGCGCCGCGATGTACGGCGCCCGCTACCCCATCAACGTGCCGCGCCCGCCGCACTGGGGCGGCTACGCCGTGGTGCCGGACCGGGTGGAGTTCTGGCAAGGCCGCCCCAGCCGCCTGCATGACCGCGTGCTGTACACCTTGGGCGAAAACGGCGGCTGGACGCTGTCTAGGCTGGCGCCCTGAGCCTGTCCGGGCCAGCCAGGACGCGAGTGTCATTTTTTTGCAAAAACCCTCTGTGAATAAAACCAAAGCCCGGATCATCCGGGCTTTTTCATTACCACGCTCCCGCCTCAAGCAGCACATCCCGCCCCGCCAGGCAAACGATCCAGCAAATTCCTGCGCAGAAAATCCCTGGCAACTGACTCAAAGAACAGATGCGGATGAGGGCGAAAAATCCAATACCTAACTTATGCATTTGGGATTAAACGGGTCAGGACACTAGCCTTTGTCCCGATCGCGCCGCCCGCCTGGCAGGGCGCCGGCCGATCCCCGCCCTCCCAAGGCTGCCGCGCAGACGCGGCCCGGACCAGCAAAACCGGGTGGCGAACCATGCAGCGGGGCGATGCGCACGGCCGCAACAGACAGCCGGCGAATCCACATCGTCCAGGCAGCATCGTTCGTCCTTTCTCCGACAAGAGAACGACAACCCGTCCGGCCCCGTATCGCGGCCCGTAGCCGCCGGCCATCCGCCGTCGGCGTATTGCGAGACACACCCAACTCTCGCCTTGTCTACATATGGAGTTACGTGATGAGAAAACAGCAACTGATGCTGCGTGGTCTGGTCCTGTCCGCCCTGGCTGTCTTCAGCTCGGCGGCGATGTCGGCGGAACGCATCAATCTGGAAAAAATGGGCAAGCTCCAGGCTGACAGCGCCTCGGCGTTCACCGGCGTCAATCAGGCAGACCTGAAGCCGCTGCGCAGCACCCAGTTCTCCACCGGCAAGGTGGTGACCCGCTATCAGCAGTACTACCAAGGCGTGCCGGTATGGGGCGAGGCCGTGGTCGAGGAAAAATCGGCCGCCGCGCTGAAAGCCGTGCCGGGCAAGCTGTCCGGCCACTACATCGCCGGCATCCAGTCCGACCTGGCCTCCGCCAAGCCGACCCTGAGCCGCGAGCAGGTCCTGTCCCAGGCCAAGTCGCTGAAAGCCAATGGCCAGCGCACGTACAACGACAAGACCGAACTGGTGGTGCGCCTGAACGATCGCAACGTCGCGCAGCTGGTCTACCTGGTGTCCTTCGTCGTCGACGACGGCAAGGCCCCCAGCCGTCCGAACTTCATCATCGACGCCAACAGCGGCCAGGTGCTGAAGCAATGGGAAGGCCTGAGCCACGCCGAAGCCAACGGCCCCGGCGGCAATGCCAAAACAGGCCAGTACTATTACGGCAAGGACTACGGCCCGCTGATCGTGACCAGCGATTGCAAGATGGACAGCGGCAACGTCATCACCGTCAACCTGAACGGCGGCACCAGCGGCAGCACGCCGTACAAGTTCGCCTGCCCGACCAACACCTACAAGCAGATCAACGGCGCCTATTCGCCGCTGAACGACGCGCACTACTTCGGCAACGTGGTGTTCAACCTGTACAAGGACTGGTTCGGCCTGCGCCCGATCAGCCAGAAGCTGTACATGAAGGTCCACTACAGCCGCAACTATGAAAACGCGTTCTGGGACGGCAGCGCCATGCACTTCGGCGACGGCTACCGCACCTTCTATCCGCTGGTCTCGCTGGACGTCTCCGCGCACGAAGTCAGCCACGGCTTCACCGAGCAGAACTCCGGCCTGGTCTACGACGGCCAATCCGGCGGCATCAACGAAGCCTTCTCCGACATGGCCGGCGAAGCCGCCGAGTACTACATGAAGGGCAAGAACGACTTCCTGGTGGGCGCGGAGATCTTCAAGAAGACCGGCGCGTTGCGCTACTTCGCCGACCCGACCAAGGACGGCGGCTCCATCGGCAACGCCAAGGACTACTACGACGGCCTGGACGTACACTACTCCAGCGGCGTGTACAACAAGGCCTTCTACCTGATCGCCACCAGCGCCGGCTGGAACACCCGCAAGGCGTTTGAAGTGTTCACCGACGCCAACCGCCTGTACTGGGACGCCAACGCCACCTACAACAGCGCCGCCTGCGGCGTGATCAAGGCGGCCGATGCCCGCGGCTACAACAGCGCGGACGTGACCAAGGCCTTCAGCGCCGTCGGCGTAAGCTGCCAGTAAGCCCCGCCTCGCGGCCCTTCGCGGGCCGCGGCTGACCACGGGCCGGCGCCGGGAGGCGCCGGCCTTCGCTCGGGAGTTCCTCATATGTTGAAACCCAAACCATCCGCGCTGCTGATCCTGATGGGCCTGGCCGGCGCGGTCCAGGCCAAACCGGTCTGGATATCCGTAGGCGATCAGGGCTACCAGCTGCTGCGCGGCATCGACGCGTCGGCCCACAGCCAGGAAAGCCGCAAGCTGGCGGCGGACGGCCGCCTGGCCAAGGGCAGCGCCGCCGCGGAAACCGTGCATCTGGTCCAAGTGGACGACGCGCTGCTGCCCAAGCTGTCCGACGCCATCCACCAAAACCTGCGCCACTGCGGCGGCTACATCGTGCACGGCAGCCTGAAAGAGGCCCAAGCCGCGCTGGCCGGCCCGGCCGCGCCGCTGGCTGCCCTGGCCGCGCCCAGCTACGCGATAGACAATCAGGCCGCGGTGAACAAGCTGCTGCCGCAGCTGCAGGACAGCAACATCCTCGGCACCATCCAGTCGCTGTCGAGCTACCAGAACCGCTTCTACACCACCAGCCACGGCGTCAATGCGTCCAACTGGATCGCCAGCCAGTGGAAGCAACTGGCCGGCAACCGCGCCGACGTCACCGTCGAGCAATTCAGCCACGCCGGCTTGCCGCAGAAATCGGTGATCCTGACCATAAAGGGCACCGACAACGCGGCGGAAACCGTCGTGCTGGGCGGCCACCTGGACTCCACCGTGGGCAGCGGCACCGGCGAGAACAGCCGCGCGCCGGGCGCAGACGACGACGCCTCCGGCGTAGCCAGCCTGACCGAGGTGGCGCGCGTGCTGCTGGCCGGCAACTACCAGCCGCGCCGCACCATCAAGTTCATGGCCTACGCGGCGGAAGAAGTGGGCTTGCGCGGCTCGGCCGACATCGCCAAACGCTTCAAGCAGCAACAGGCCAAGGTGGTGGGCGCGCTGCAGCTGGACATGACCAACTACCAGGGCGACGCGCAGGACATCTTCCTGTTCACCGATTACACCAACGCGGCGCAGAACGCCTTCCTGGCCAATCTGGCCAAGGCCTACCTGCCCAACCTGAGCGTCGGCTACAGCCGATGCGGCTACGCCTGCTCGGACCATGCCTCGTGGAACGCGCAGGGTTACGCGGCGTCCTTCCCCTTCGAATCCAGCTTCGACAATTCCAATCCCTACATCCACAGCCGCAACGACACGCTGGCCAGTTCTGGAAGCCAGGCGCGCCACGCGCTGAAGTTCTCGCAACTGGCCCTGGCCTACGTCGTGGAGTTGGGCAGCGACGGCCCAAGCGGCAAGGCACGCTGAGCGTTTTCCGCCGCGGTGGCGCGCCAGCCACGGCGCTTGTGGAAACGCGGGTCCGGCATAGCCGGCCCCGCGTTTTTTTTCCGCTGCTGGACGCGGTTTAACCGGTGTTGCGCAAGCCGGCGGAGGTGCCGTTGATGGTCAGGTGGATGGCGTACAGCGTGTCCTCGTCGTCCGGCTCGGCGCGCAGCCGCGCCAGCAGGTCCGCCTGCAGCAGGCCCAGCGCGTCGAGGAAGGGCAGCCGCGTCTCCAGGCTGCGGCGCAGCGTGGGGTTGCCCTCCAGCAGCTCATGCTGGCCGGTAATGGCGAAGAAGGCGTCATGCGTCTTCTGCCACTCAGCCTCGATGGCGCCGAACAAGCGCGCGGCCAAACCGCGGTCCGCCACCAGTTCAGAGAAGCGGCGCGCGATGCCCAGGTCGGCCTTGGCCAACACCTGTTCCATATTGGACAGCATCACCTGGAAGAAGGGCGAGTGCCGGTACAGGTGCTGCAACCTGGCCAGGCCGGCGTCGCCGTGCGCCTGCACATAGGCAGCCACCGCCGAACCCACGCCGAACCAACCCGGCAGCATCAACCGCGACTGCGACCAGGAGAACACCCATGGGATCGCGCGCAAATCGGCGATGGACGACAGGCTCTTGCGCGAGGCCGGGCGGCTGCCGATATTGAGCCGGGCGATGGCCGTCACCGGCGTCGCCTCCAGGAAGTACTGCATGAAGCCCGGCGTCTCCACCAGGCCGCGGTAGGCGGCAAACGCGCTGGCCGACAGCTCGTCGAACAAGGCGGCGTCGATCTCGCCGCCCGGAATATGCCCCAGGCTGGCTTCCAGCGTGGCCGCCACCAACGCTTCCAGGTTGCGGCCGGCGATGGCCGGGTCGGAATACTTGGCGGTGATCACCTCGCCCTGCTCGGTGATGCGGATGCGGCCGGCCACGCTGCCGGCCGGCTGGGCGACGATGGCCTCGTAGGACGGGCCGCCGCCGCGCCCCACCGAACCGCCGCGGCCGTGGAACAGCTGCAGGCGCGCGCCGGCCTCGGCGAACACCTTGACCAGGCGAGTTTCCGCCTGATACAGCTGCCACTGGCTGGTCAGGTAGCCGCCATCCTTATTGCTGTCGGAATAGCCCAGCATCACTTCCTGCACCCGCTCGCGGCTGTCCAGCAGCTGCTTGTACCAAGGCAGGGCGAACAGGGCGCGCATCACCGTCTCGCTGTTTTCCAGGTCGGCGATGGTCTCGAACAGCGGCACCAGGTTGACGCTGGCGCGCGGCACGCCATTGTCCAGCCGGATCAGGCCGGCCTCCTTGCACAGCAGGGCCAGCGCCAGGATGTCGCTGACGCTGGCGCAGTTGGAAATGATGCACTGGCCGATGGCCTCGACGCCGAACTCGCGCTGGATGGACGCCGCCTCGCGGAAGATGGCCAGCTCCTTCTCGGCCTGCTCGCCGTAGCGCAGATAGGGCGAGAACAGCAGGCGCGGCGTGGCCAGCTCGCGGCTCAGCACGCGCACGCGCGCCGCCTCGTCCAGCGCGCGGTACTCCTCCAGGCCGGCGGCGCTGAACAGTTCGGCCACCACGCCCTCATGCACGGCGGCGTGCTGGCGCAGGTCAAGCGGCATCAGGAAGAAGCCGAACACGTCCACGCTGCGCAGCAGCCTGGCCAGGCGGCCCTCGGCCAGCAAGGCGCTGCCGTGGGCGCGCAGCGAGGCCGACAACGCGGCCAGGTCGCGCGCCAGACCGTGGTGGTCGCGGTAGGGCGCGCGCTCGTCCCAGCGGCAGGCCAGCTCCACGCCGCGCAGGCGCGCGCTGGCGCGCAGCTTGCCCTGTATCGTCGCCAGCGCGCGGCGGTAGGGCTCCTCGGCGCGGCTCACCGCCGTGTCCGGCGAATCCTCCGCCAGCGCCATCACATCGGGGCCGGCTTCCACCAGCCGCGACGACAGCGACAGCTCGCGGTACAGGCTCTTCAATTCCTGCAGATAGTATTCGAACGCCTGCTGCGCCTGCCGCGTCACCGCGTGGCGCAGCAAACCGGCGTCGACATTGGGATTGCCGTCGCGGTCGCCGCCTATCCAGCTGCCGACGCGGATAAAGGACGGCAGATTGGGCGTCTCCTCCCACAGCTGGCCGATCTCGCGCTCCAGCCGCTGATACAGCGCCGGCAAAGCCTCGAAGAAGGCCAGCGGGTGGTAGGCCACGCCGTTGCTGATCTCGTCGCGCACCGTCATTTTGAAATGGCGGATTTCCGAGGTCTGCCACAAGGCCAGGATCACGCGCTTCAGCTTGGCCTCCAGTTCCTCGCGCTCCTCCGGCGTCAGGTCCGGCGCATTCAGCTGCGACAGGAAGCGGCGCACCGCGCGGTGGCCGTCCAGCACGCTCTGGCGCTGCACCTCGGTCGGGTGCGCGGTCAGGACGGCCCCGATCTGGGCATGGCTCAGCAGCTGGTGCAGCGCATGAAAGCTGACGCCGTCCTGGCGCAGCTTGGCCAAGGCCCGCGCCACGCTGCCTTGCTGCGGCGTGGAGCCGGCCTGCTGGTGGGCGCGGCGGCGGCGGTTGTGGTGCAGGTCCTCGGCGATGTTGAACAGCTGGGCGTACAGGCCGCAGGCCCGCAGCAAAGAGGCGGCCGCCTGCGGCGCCAGCTGCGGCAGCGGGTGGCTGCGCTCGTCGCCGCGGCGCAGGGCGATGGCCTGCACCGCGCCGGACACCAGCGCCCCTTCTTGTTCATTCACCACCTCGGCCAGCAAGCGGTCCAGACAGGCCAGGTCGGCCCGCAGCGGCAAATCCTTGTCTTGATCGTGCATATTATTGTCGTCCCTGGTTTTGACTCGTCAGGCATGGCCACGGCGGCCATGGCCATGCCTCACCGGTCAAGGGCAAACATTCATCATAAGCAGCTTGCGCCGCGTAGTGGTCACGCTACGCCATTTTTCCGCGCTTCGCCTTGATCTTGCCGCATCGCAGCAACAGGTAGGACAAGCCCATGACGGCCGCGTGGTAGAATTCCGCCCATCAACTGCAAGGGAATCCGCTTTCATGGACAAAATCGTCATCGCCAGCCGCGAGAGCCGGCTGGCCATGTGGCAGGCCGAACACATCCAGGCCCGCCTGCAAGCGCTGTACCCGCATCTGGCGGTGGAAATCCTCGGCATGACCACCCAGGGCGACCAGATTCTGGACAAGACGCTGTCCAAGATAGGCGGCAAGGGCCTGTTCGTGAAGGAACTGGAGCAGGCCTTGCTGGACGGACGCGCCGACCTGGCCGTGCACTCCTTGAAGGACGTGCCGATGACGCTGCCGGAAGGCTTCGCGCTGGCGGCGGTATGCGAGCGCGAAGACCCGCGCGACGCCTTCGTCTCCAACCGCTACCACAGCCTGTCCGAGCTGCCGGCCGGCAGCGTGGTGGGCACCTCCAGCCTGCGGCGCGAAGCCCAGCTGCGCGCGCGTTTCCCGCAGCTGGCGGTGAAACCCTTGCGCGGCAATGTGCAGACCCGGCTGAAAAAACTGGACGACGGCGAGTTCGACGCCATCATCCTGGCCGCCGCCGGCCTCAAGCGCCTGGGCCTGGCCGAGCGCATCCGCAGCGAGCTGGCGCCGTCGGAAAGCCTGCCGGCCGCCGGACAAGGCGCGCTGGGCATCGAGACCCGCGCCGACCGCGCCGACCTCTCCGCGCTGTTGGCGCCGCTGAATGATCCGGCCACCCGCGCCTGCACCGCCGCCGAGCGCGCGCTGGCCAAGGAGCTGGGCGGCAGCTGCCAGGTGCCGCTGGGTGCCTTCGCCACGCTGGCCGAGGGCACGCTGACCCTGGGCGGCCTAGTGGCGCACCCGGACGGCTCGGTGGTGCTGACCGCCAGCGCCAGCGCGCCGGCCGACTACGCCGAGGCGCTGGGCCGCGCCGTGGCCAAGAAACTGATAGACGACGGCGCCCGCCCGCTGATAGAGGCGGTGCTGGCCGATCCGCGCTGACGCGGAGCGAGCGATGGAAGCCTGCGTCGCGCTGCTCAGAGGCGTCAATGTCGGCAAGGCCAAGCGCATCGCCATGGCGGACTTGCGCCGCCTGGCGGCGGAGCTGGGCGCGGCGGATATCGCCACCCTGCTCAATAGCGGCAATCTGCTGTGCCGCCACGCCTCGGCGGCTACCTTGGCCGCCGGCCTGGAAGCCGCCATCGTCCGCGATTGCGGCTTTTCCGCACGCGTGCTGGCGCTGAGCGGCGCCGAGCTGGACGCCGTCGTCGCGAACAACCCCTATGCCGGACAAGCCGGCGACCCCGCCCGCCTGCTGGTGGCGTTTCCGCTGGAGCCGGCCGCGCTGGCCGACTGCGCGCGGCTGGACTGCGGCCGCGGCGGCGTCGAGCAACTGCATGTCGGCGACGGCGCGGCCTATCTGTGGTGCCCGGACGGCCTGCGGGACAGCCCGCTGGCCGCCGTCTTCTCCAAGCGGCTGGGCGAACGCTTCACCCTGCGCAACTGGGCCACCACGCTCAAACTGCAACAGGTCCTGCCGCGATGAAACGCGTCCTCGCCGCCCGCCCGCTGGCGCAGTGCGCCGGCCTGCTGGACAGGCTGCGCGGCGAGGGCTGGCAGGCCGAGCATCTGCCGCTGATGGAAATCGAGCCCTTGCCGGCGGCGCTGGCCGCGCTGCCGGCAAGGGCGGCGCGGGCGGACACGCTGTTCTGGGTCAGCCCCAGCGCCATCGACGCCAGCTGGCCCGCGCTGGCAGGGCAGGATCTGGCCGGCAAGCGCCTGGCCTGCGTCGGCGCGGCGAGCGCCAAACGGCTGGCCGCTCTGTCCGGCCAAGCCGTGCTGCATCCTATTGAAAACAGCGACAGCGAGGCGCTGCTGGCCTTGCCCGAGCTGGCCGATGTCAGCGGCCAGAACTGGCTGATCGTCCGCGGCCAGGGCGGCCGCGCGCTGCTGGCGGACACGCTGGCCCGGCGCGGCGCGCGGATAGACATCGCCGAAGTTTATCGCCGCGTCGCCGGCGCGCCGGATTGGGCGGCTTTCGACGCCGCGCCGCCCGATGCCGTCATCATCACCTCAGGCGAAATGGTAGAGCAATTGTTCCGTCTGGCTGGTCCGAGCCGGACCGGAGCGCTACAATGCTTGCTGTACTGCGTGCCGCATCCGCGCATTGCCGAGCGCCTGGCCGCCTTCGGCGCGGCGCGCGTCGTGACAACCCGGGCCGACGACGCCGCACTGGTCGCCGGCCTCAAAGAATGGTTCCGTCGTCACCCATGAGCGAATCCCAGATCCACGAAGCCATCCCGGCCCAGCCAACCGTTTCCCGCAAGCGCCACAACTTCGCCATCCTGGTGGCGGTGGCTGCCCTGGGCATATCCGGCTGGCAATTCTTCACCACCCAGCAACAACTGGATTCGATGCGCCAGGAGCTGGCGCGCCGACTGGCGGAAGGCAGCGGCGCCAGCAAGGAGCAGCGCGCCATCGCCGAGCAAGCCATGATGGCCGCGCGCGCCACCGACGGCAAACTGGCGCTGCTTGAGGCCCGCGTCAACGAATCGGCCGGCCAGTACGCCACCCTGAACGGCATGTACCAGGAGCTGACCAAGAACCGCACCGACTGGCTGCTGTCCGAGATCGAACACTCGCTGGCCATCGCCAGCCAGCAGCTGCAGCTGGCCGGCAACGTCAGCGCCGCCATCTCCGCGCTGGAAATGGTGGACGCGCGGCTGGCCAAGTTCGACCGCCCGCAGCTGATCAGCGTGAAGAAGGCCGTGGCCTCGGACCTGGAAAAACTGAAGGCGCTGCCCTATCTGGACAGCGTCGGCCTCACGGTCAAGCTGGACCGGCTGATGCTGGGCGTGGATTCGCTGCCGCTGGCGGTGGACTCGCACCGGCTGGCCAGCGTGCAGGCCGGCAAGCCCGTGCTGCCGCCGGCCACCGCGCCGTGGTGGGAACGGTTGTCCGCCGAAATCAGCGGCAGCCTGGGCGAGCTGGTGCACATTCGCCGCATGGACAAGCCCGAGGCGCTGCTGCTGTCGCCGGAGCAGGCCTTCTTCCTGCGCGAGAACCTGAAGATGCGGCTCTTGGACGCGCGCCTGGCGCTGCTGCAGCGCGACGGCAAGACCTACGCCGCCGACATCGCCGCCGCGCGCAGCTATGTGCAGCGCTACTTCGACCGCGACGCCGCGGCCACCACGCAGTGGCTGGCCACGCTGGGCGAGCTGGAAGGCGCGCCCCTGGACATCAGCCTGCCTGACATGAACGCCAGCCTGAAGGCGGTGCGCGACGCGCAAGGCAACAGCGGGGAGTAAACGGTGAGATTCGCATTGTGGATTACCGGCCTGTTCGCGCTGGCCGTGCTGGTGGGGCTGGCCTCCACCCTGAATACCGGCTACGCCATCCTGTTTTTGCCGCCGTACCGGATGGAAGTGTCGTTCAACCTGATGATCGTGCTGGTGGTGCTGCTGATCGTCGTCACCCATATCGTGCTGCGCCTGATCGCCTTGGCCGCCGACATGCCGCGCCAAGTGCAGCGCTTCCAGCGGCAGAAGAAGCTGAAGGCTTCCCGCCACGCCCTGCGCGAAGCCGGCATCGCCTTCTTCGAAGGCCGCTACCAGAAGGCCGAGCGCGAAGCCGCCAAGTCGCTGGATGACGAATACTCACAGGAAAACCGCGCGCTGGCGCTGTTGATCGCCGCGCGCGCAGCCGGCTATGCCGGCGCCGGCGACAAGCGAGACGGCTACCTCGCCCAGCTGGACGCCATGCCGGACAAGCTGCAACTGGCCCGCCACATGCTGGACGCCGAGCTGCGGCTGGAAGAAAAGGACGCGCTGGGCGCGCTGGCCGCCATCGAGCGCGCGCGCGCGCTGTCGCCCAACCTGACCAACGCGCTGAAGCTGGAGCTGAAAGTGCGGCTGATGCAGAAACAGCCCGACGCCATCCTCGGCCTGACCGAGAAGCTGCTGAAAGCCGACGCGCTGGAGCCGGAGCAGGCGCGGCGCTACCGGCTGGCGGCCTACCAGCAGCAGCTGGGTGGCCTGCTGTCCGAGCGAGAGGTGCGCGACTGGCTGCGCCGCATCCCCGACGCCGAACGCGGCAACCCGCAGCTGCAACAACAGGTGGTGGCCCACCTGATCCGGCTGCAGGCCTATGACTATGCCGCCACCCTGCTGGCCGAGGCGCTGTCCGGCGACGACATGGAGCTGCCGGAACTGGCGCGCGAACTGGGCCAGCTGGCCGCCCACCTCAGCGTGGACAAGCGGCTGGAACTGCTGAAAGCAGCCGACAACTGGCTGAAGCAGCGCCCGCGCGACCATTGGCTGCTGCTGGCGCTGGGCCGGCTGGCACAGGCGCAGCAACTGTGGGGCAAGGCGCAAACCTATCTGGAGGCCAGCGTGTCCATCCAGCCCACGCTGTGCGCCCACGCCGAATTGGCGCGGCTATTCGAGGCCACCGGCAAAGAGGAACAGGCGCAGCTGCATTACCAGAAGAGCCTGGAGCTGGCGCTGAACCAGGGCTGCTAGGCCCGCCGCGACGCGCCCGCCGCCGCCCGCCCTCGCCGGCCGGCGGCGTTTTCTTTATCTTGCGGGCAAAAAAAATCGGACCCCGCGGGGAGCCCGTGCATGCCAACGTGGACTGGCAGACAAATCATACGAGAGTGCAGCCGCCTCATTGTCAGACAATGTTGTCGCTTGTCAGACAAAGCTGTGCCAGAATCAACCGTTATGCATGATTGCGTTGTCAGCCATGCATTCCGGTTGCGACTGCCCACCGCCGCGACTGGCGGCGGCACTGCAGCAGAATAAGCGGTGGCGCCGATTCGCACAAAGCAGTTAAACTCATGAAAACTATGAAGAAAAGGCATGTAACAGCATGAAGCTGCCTCCGCTGAATGCCCTGCGCGTTTTTGTCGTCGCCGCCGAACATCTGTCGTTTACCCGCGCCGCCGCGGCGCTGAGCCTGACCCAGGGCGCGATCAGCCGCCACGTCCAGACGTTGGAAGAATACTACGGCGCCTCCCTGTTCACGCGCCAGGCCCGAGGCCTGGCCTTGACCGCAGAGGGCGAGGCCCTGGTCAAGCCGGCGCGCGAAGCCTTCCAGTTGCTGAACGAAGCCAGCGAAGCGCTGCGCCTGCGCCAGAGCGACCTGCGCGTGCGCATGCCGCCGACGCCGGCCATGCGCTGGGTGCTGCCCAACCTGGCGGACTTCCAGGCCCGCCACCCGGAATACACCCTGCACCTGCTGACCCAGCTGATCCACAACAAACCGTTCAACCGCGCCGAGTACGACCTGGCCGTGGTCGGCCTGTCCAGCCCGGAAGCCGCGGCGGACCTCCGACTGGAATGCATCTGCCGCGAGAAGCTGATCCCGGTGTGCGCACCCGGCCTCCTGGCCGGCAAGCACCCGCTGCACACGCCGGACGACTTGAAGCACCACACCCTGCTGCACCCCTGGCGCGACCAGAACACCTGGAAGCGCTGGCTGAAGCTGGCCGGCGTCAACAGCGTCAACCCGGAGAGCGGCGTCACCTTCGACGCGCTGGAGTACGCGCTGCACGCCGCCGTGGCCGGCATGGGCGTGACCCTGGCCCAGGCCTCCATGGTGACGCAGGACCTGGACAGCGGCCGCCTGGTGATCCCGTTCGATACCGTGCTGGAAACCGAGTGGGCCTACTATCTGGTCTATCCGCACGAGTTGGCCGAACTGCCCAAGGTGCGCGCCTTCCGCGACTGGCTGGTGCATACCGTCGCCCACAGCGAAGAGGCCAGCTGGCTGGCGCGCCAGGGTTACTGACCGCGTCCCGCAATATTTCTTAACCACTGCGTTCGCACAGCCGGCTCGGCTGGCGGCAAAATAGTTGCCTAAGCAACTATTGCCTTGTCAAGAATGAACGCTCCACAACCCCATCCTCCCCTTTCCGCCGCCTTGGATTTCCGCCAACGCCTGCTGGCCATGCTGGGCCTGTGCTGCGTACTGATCATGGTGGCGCTGGACCAGACCGTGGTCGGCACCGCCATGCCGACGGTGGTGGCCGACCTGCGCGGCTTCGCGCTGTATGCCTGGGTCGGCACCGCTTATCTGCTGACCTCGGTCATCACTGTGCCCATTTTCGGCAAACTGGGCGACGACCACGGCCGCAAGCCCTTCGTGCTGACCGCCATCGTCCTGTTCACCGCCGCCTCCATGCTCTGCGGCCTGGCGCAGACCATGCCGCAGCTGGTGCTGGCGCGCGCGCTGCAGGGCGTGGGCGGCGGCATGCTGGTGGCCACCACCTTCGCCTGCGTGCCGGACCTGTTTCCGCACACCGCGGAGCGGCTGCGCTGGCAGGTGATGCTGTCGGCCTCCTTCGGCCTGGCCAACGCCGTCGGCCCCTCGCTGGGGGGCTTCCTGACCGAGTACTTCGGTTGGCGCTCGGTGTTCTTCGTCAATCTGCCGGTGGGCCTGATCAGCCTGGGCTTTGTCTGGCGCTTCTTGCCGGTGATCCGCCACGCCACGCGGCCGCCGTCGCGGCTGGACTGGCAGGGCGCGGCGCTGATCGCGCTGTTTCTGGGCTCGCTGCAGCTGGCGGTGGAATGGCTGCCGTTGCACAAGCCGCCGCTGCTATTGGCTCTGCTGGCCGCGCTGAGCCTGGCCGCGCTCGCCATTCTGGTCTGGTGGGAAAAACGCAGCGACAACCCGCTGCTGCCGCCCAGCATGCTGGCCCACCCCGGCCTGGCGCCGCTGTTCGGCCTGTCTCTGCTGATGGGCTTCGGCATGTTCGCCGTGATGTATTACGCGCCGCTGATGTTCCAGGCCGGTTTCGGCCTGTCGCCGAATCAGGCCGGCCTGCTGGTGACGCCGCTGGTGGTGTTCATCACCATAGGCAGCATGGTCAACGGCCGCATCGTGCAGCGGCTGCGCCATCCCGCGCGGCTGCTGGGCCTGGGACTCTTGATGTTCGTGCTGACCGCGGCCCTGCTCAGCCGCGTGCAGGCGTCCACCGCGCACGCGGCCATCATCGCCATCATGATGGCGGGCGGCCTGGGCCTGGGCCTGCTGATGCCCAATCTGACCATCTTCGTGCAGCAGCTGGCGCCGCGCCAGCAATTGGGCGTGTCTACCGCCATGCTGCAATCCACGCGCATGGTGGGCGGCATGCTGGGCACCGCGGTGATGGGCGTGGTGGTCAGCCACCGCTTCCAGCAGGGCGTCGCCTCCATGCTGGCGACGCGCGGCGATGGACAATGGCAACGCTGGCTGGCCGATCCGCAAACCCTGCTCAACGCCGACATCCTGGCCCAGTTCCGCCACGCCGCCGCCGCGGCGCAGCCAGAAGTCTTGCTGGCCGCCACTCGGCTGGCGCTGGTGGACGCCATCCACTTCAGCCAGATCCTGGTGGCCGCATCGCTGTTGCTGGGCTTGTGGCTGGTGCGCAAGGTGCCGCCGGTGCAACTGGACACCCCCCTTTCCGCACAGGCGCCGCAACATGAATGACAGCCAACCCAATCTTCTGCAGCAGCTGGGCCGCAGCAGCCGCGCCATGTACGGCGCCTTTGAAAGCCTGGTGGGCGAGGCGCTGCCGCGCTGGCGCGTCCTGCGGGCGCTGGAAGAGCTGCGCACCGCCAGTCAGAAGCAACTGGCCGCCCATCTGCAGATGGACCCAGGGGCGCTGACCCGGCAGTTGAAGCAGCTGCAGGCCGATGGGCTGGTGCGGCGCGACACCGATCCGGCGGACAACCGCCAGACCCTGGTCACCCTGGATGCAGGCGGCCGCGCCCTGTTGACGCAGGCAGCCCCCCACAGGCAGGAATTTTTCCGCCAGGCGCTGGCGGACATTGATCCCGAACAGCTTGAGGTGACGCTGGAAGTGCTGCGGCAGCTGGAGACGCGCTTTCGCCGCATGAGCGCGCGCTAGGCGTCGTCCGCCGCCGGCATGTCCAGGCCGGCCACGATCATGCGGTTGCGGCCCTGCTGCTTGGCGCGGTACATCTCGCGGTCCGCCGCTTCGATCAACTGGCGGCTGTCCAGGTCTTCCCGCGGCATCATGTTGGCGCCGCCGATGCTGACGGTGACATAGGGGGCAACCGAGGAGCCGGCATGCGGCAGGCGCAGCTCGCGCACCGCCTCCAGCACCGCCTCGCCGACATAGGCCACTCCCTCCGGCGTGGTGTCAGGCAACAGGCAGATGATTTCCTCGCCGCCGTAGCGGGCCACCAGGTCCTGCGGCCGGCGCACGCTGCTGCGGATGGCCTGCGCCACTTCGCGCAGGCAATAGTCGCCGCTGACATGGCCGTAGTGATCGTTGTAAAGCTTGAAGAAGTCGATATCTATCATCAGCATGCCCAGCGCCGTCCCCAGCCGTCGCGCGCGCCGCCACTCACCGTCCAGGCTCTCCTCGAAGCAGCGGCGGTTGGCGATGCCGGTCACCGGGTCCACCCGCGACAAGGCCAGCACCTCGGCGTGCGACTGCTCCAGGGCCAGGGTGCGGATGCGCACCTGCTGTTCCAGCATCTCCTGCTGCTGGCCCAGCTCGCTCTTGATCCTGCGTTGCTCGGACATCAGCGCGCTGACGCCCAGCGACACCACGGTCAGGATGCCAAGGTAGGTCTGCAGGATCACCAGGGTGCTGTAGGCGGAATAGCCCAGATAGGGCCCACCGCCGTGGCGCGTGCCCCACAGCGCCAGCAGCATGATCAGCAGCAAGGCCAGCAACACCTCGCGCGTGGTGAAGCGGAAGGCGGCCCAAGCCACCAGCGGCAGCGCCAGCATGTCCAGCGGATAAGTGGTGTCCACCGTGGGATGCCACCAGATGAAGATGCCCGCGGTCAGCAAGGAAACCATGCCCAGATAGGCCAGGATTTCATACCAGGTTTCCCGGCTGTGGCGCGGGCGCCCCTGGTGGTAGAGATTCAGGAACACGCTGCCGAACAACAGGGTGCCGCAGCTGCTGCACAGCCACCACAGGCATAGCCGGGCCACCAGCTCCTTTTGCGGCAGCAGATGGGCAAGGTACAAGGTGGCGGTGCCGATCAGGCTGCCCAGCAGGGTCATGGCCACGATGATCACGCAAAACGCGATGCACTGGCTGAAGCTATCCAGCGGATTGCGCCGGCCAAAGTGACGATGCATCAGCCAGACGCCGAACAGCGTTTGCGCCAGCACGCCCAGCGCCACGCCCAGCGCCGGCTCCAGCCAGTGCATGCCGGCCAGCGCCAGCCGCCAGCGCCAGGCCTCGCTGAGCAGCGCGCCCAGCAGCACGCCGGGCCACACCCGCCAGCCCAGCAGCAGCATGGCCACCAGCGCCAGGCCCGGCTGCGGCCAGACCACGTTGTCCATGCCCAGCTCCAGCGTCAATAACTGGTCGCCCAGCCAGCTGGCCAGACAGTAAGCTGCCGCGGCCAGCAAGATGGCCACCCCGTCCGGCAGTCGGTAAATGCTCGAAACTACGCCGCGCATAATCTCCCTTTGCGTAAGAACCGCAAGGCGGCCTCGCAGGCGGCGGCAAATCGGTATTGTTCCCTCCCGCTCTGGCGGAAAGCGCCGCGCCTAGTGTCATCGTAGTTGGCGAATCCGCGCCTCGCACCTAGGACAATTTGACCCAAATAAAAAAGCCGAAGCGACGCTTCGGCTTTTTCATGGATCGGGCTCGACTTACATCTTCACGCCCAGCTCGCGCAGGCGCTCGTCCAGATAGCTGCCGGCGGTGTGGCGATCGGACAGCACCACCTCCGGGCGCGGGTGCAGGAACAGCGGCAGCGATACGCGGCTCTTCTTGGCGCCTTCGCCTGTCGGGTTGACCACGCGGTGCTGGGTGGACGGGTAGTAGCCGGCGGACGCTTCCTGCAGCATGTCGCCGATGTTGACCACCAGGGTGCCGAAGTCGCAGGGCACGTCTATCCAGTCGCCGTTCTTGTCCTGCACTTGCAGGCCCGGCTCGTTGGCGGCCGGCAGGATGGTCAGCAGATTGATGTCGCCGTGGGCGGCGGCGCGCAGCGAGCCGGCCGGCTCATCGCCGGTCAGCGGCGGGTAGCGCAGCACGCGCAGCAGGGTCTGCTCGCTGCCCTCTATCATGTGCGACAGCGGTTCGCGGTAGTTGGCGGCGATGTCGGACGGGGTGTACTGCTGCACCCAGGACAGCAGCTCTTGCGCCAGCTGGTTGGCGATGCCGTAGTAGCGGTCGGCGTCGGCCTTGAGCGCCGGCGGCACGCGGCCCCACGGGTAGATGTGGAAGTATTCCTTGATGTCCTTGAGCGTGGCGCCCTTGGCGGTTTCCGACACTTCCGGCGAGAACCAGCCATCCTGCTTTTCCACCGAGTAGGCGTAGTCGAACTTCTCTTCGCTATTGAAGAAGGCCAGCCAGTCGGCGTAGATCTTCTCGACCAGGTCTTGCGGGATGGGGTGGTTGGTCAGCACGCCGAAGCCGGTTTCGTGCAGGGAACGGGTGAACTGCTCCGCGGCGTCGGCGGCGCGGTAGTCGACAACTCTGACGTTCATGGGGTGGTTTTCCTGATGAACCCGGCGCCGCCATGCAATATCGGGGCGGTCGCCGGCCGCGCGCATTGTAACGGCTAAATTACACGCGGCCAAGCCGTCGACATGGCGACTGTTGGAAAACGACCAAGCGCCGGATTCGCTTGCGGCGCAAGGGCCATGCGCCATGCGGACGCGCGGGACCCGCCCGCGGCCCAGCTGCTCGACAGGCGCCGCCCCGGGCCAGGGCATGGCGCTTGGGTGTACTTTAATTACACGACGCTGTCAGCGCGCTACACCCGCTGATCCATGTCCAGCGCCGGCGTGCCCGGACAGGCCTGGGCCACCACGCGCGCCGGCACGCCGGCCACCGTGGTGTGGGCCGGCACGTCCTCCAGCACCACGCTGCCGGCGCCCACCTTGGCGCATTCGCCGACGCGGATATTGCCCAGCACCGCCGCGCCCGCGCCCAGCATCACGCCGTCGCCTATCTTGGGATGGCGGTCGCCGCGCTCCTTGCCGGAGCCGCCCAAGGTCACGCCGTGCAGGATGGACACATTGTTGCCGATGACGGCGGTTTCGCCCACCACCAGGCCGGTGCCGTGGTCCAGCATCACGCCCTCGCCGATGCGCGCGGCCGGGTGGATGTCGGCGCCGGTCACCTCGGAAATGCGGTTTTGCAGGAACAGCGCCAGCGTGGTGCGCCCCTGCTGCCACAGCCAGTGCGTGATGCGCTGGCTCTGGATGGCATGGAAGCCCTTGAAGTACAAGAGCGGCGTGGAATAGCGGTCGCAAGCCGGATCGCGCTCGTAGCAGGCGCGGATGTCCGCGCGCATCGCCGCGCTGATGGCCGGATCGGCCTGGAAGGCCTCGCGGAACAGCTCGAGCAGCGCGCGCGGGTCCATCACCGGACTGGCGAGCTTGCTGGACAAGTGAAACGCCAGCACGTCTTCCAACGTGGCGTGGCGCAGTACGGTCATGTGCAGAAAGCTGGCCAGCAGCGGCTCATCGTCGACCGCCGCCAGCGTTTCGTCGCGGATGGCCGACCACAGCGGATCAACCAGGGAGGCATTCATCGGGGACTCCGGAAATGAAATCTAGCCAGCTAGTGTAGCCTGCCGCGGGCCGGCTCGTCAGCCGACAGAATGCAGGCGCGGCGGCGACTAAGCTGAAAACAGGGGAGGGTGGACATGAAACGTCTTGCGATCTGGCCATTGCTGTTCAGCTTGGCCGCGTTGGCCGCCGCGCCGGAAGTGCCGGGCTGGGCCGATTACCAGGCAGGCCGGCTGGCCGCGGCCCGCATCGCCTTCTGGCAGGCGGCCGAAAAGGGCGACCGCGTGGCCGCCTTCGACCTGGCGATGATGGATTGGAAAGGCGAGGCCGGGCCCGTGGACAAGACGCAGGCGCTGTACTGGCTGCGCCGCGCCGCCGATCTCAAACTGGCCCAGGCGCAGCATGCGCTGGGCCTGTTGGCCGAGCGCGGCGACGGCCTGCCCAAGTCGCTGACCGAGGCCACGCGCTGGTTCCAGCTATCCGCCCGCCAGGGCTATCTGCCGGCGCAGATCGACCTGGCCACTCAATATTTCCTTGGCCGCGGCGCGCCGCAGGACGACCGCCTGGCCGCCTACTGGTACGAGGAGGCGGCCAAGCAGGGCGACGCCGGCGCGCAATACCTGACCGCCAGCATGTACGAGCACGGCCGCGGCGTGAAGCAGGACATCCCGGCGGCGATACGCTGGTACGCGCGCGCGGCGGCGCAGGGCGATGCCGGGGCGCGCGCCAAGGCACTGGACCTGGCCCGCCAGGAAACGGCGCGCCGCGCTCACAGCGCGTCCAGCGGCAGCTTCAAGTAGCGCACGCCGTTGTCCTCGGCCGGCGGCAATTGGCCGGCGCGGATATTGACCTGGATGGCCGGCAGGATCAGCCGCGGCATGTCCAGCGTCGCATCGCGCGCCTGGCGCATGGCGACAAATGCCGCCTCGTCCACGCCGTCGCGCGCGTGCAGATTGGCGCGTCGCTGTTCGGCCACGGTGACGCACCAGGCTGGCTGGCGGCCCGGCGGCGGGTAGTCATGGCACAAGAACAGCCGGGTGGCGTCCGGCAGCGCCAATAGCTTGCGGATGGAGCGGTACAGCTGAACGGCGTCGCCGCCGGGAAAGTCGCAGCGCGCGGTGCCCACGTCCGGCATGAATAGCGTATCGCCGACGAAAACCGCGTCTTCCACCTGATAGCCGATGTCGGCCGGCGTGTGCCCGGGCAGGGCCAGCACGCGCGCTTCCAGCTGGCCGATGCGGAACACGTCGCCGTCTTCGAACAATTGGTCGAACTGCGAGCCGTCGCAAGCAAAGCCCGCTTCCAGATTGAACACCCGCTTGAATACGGCCTGCACTTCGCCGATGCGGCGGCCGATGCCGATGCGGCCGCCGGCCCGCTGCTTCAGATAGGCCGCGGCGGACAGATGGTCGGCATGGGCGTGGGTTTCCAATATCCACTGCAGGGTCAGGCTTTGCTCGGCGAGGAAGGCCAGCAGCCTGTCGGCGAAGCGGTGAGCGGTGCGGCCGGATTTGGAATCGAAATCCAGCACCGGGTCGACAATGGCGGCGTGGCCGCCTGCCTGGTCGTACACCACATGGCAAATGGTCTCGGTGGCATCGTCATGGAAGCTTGCGATCTGGACGGGCATGGTTTTCTCCGCGTTGAGTCCTTTACATCATTATATTTATTTATATAATATTGTAAAGTATATCTTCCTGGAGCCATCATGACATCCACTCTAGACTACCTGGCCAGCGCCAGCCGCCCGCATCCGCGCCAAACGCGCCTGGAGGACTCGCCATGCTGCTGACGCTGACCCTGGGCGCACTGGTGGGGGCGGTGCTGGGCCTGACCGGCGCAGGCGGCGGCATCCTGGCCATTCCCGCCCTGATGGCGTCCCAGGGCTGGAGCCTGCCGCAGGCTGCCCCGGTGGCGCTGCTGGCCGTGGTGGCAGGCGCGGCGCTGGGCGCTTACGAGGGCTGGCGACGGCGGCAGGTGCGCTACCGCGCGGCCTTGCTGATGGCCGTCAGCGGCGTGCCCTTCACCTCGCTGGGCATCCGCCTGGCGCATCAGGTGCCGGCGGCCTGGCTGAGCGCGCTGTTCGCGTTGATCATGCTGATCGTGGCGGCCCGTTCCTGGCGCGCGGCCCGCGCCGCGCCAACGGCGGCCGCGCCGCACAGGGATGCCGTTTGCCAAGTGAATCCGGACACCGGCCGCCTGCGCTGGAACCCGGCCAGCCTGGCCGCGCTGGCCGGCGTCGGCGCCTTCACCGGCCTCCTGACCGGCTTGCTGGGCGTGGGCGGCGGCTTCGTCATCGTGCCGGCGCTGCGCCGGCTCAGCGACCTGGGCATGCACGCCATCGTCGCCACGTCCTTGCTGGTGATCGCCCTGGTGGGCAGCGGCGGCGTGGCGTCCGCGCTGTGGCATGGCGCGCGGTTGCCCGCGCTGCCCAGCATGGGCTTCGTGCTGGCGGCGATGGCCGGCATGCTGCTGGGGCGACGGCTGGTGCACCGGCTGTCACCCTCCCAGCTGTTGCGCGGCTTTGCCGCGCTGGTGGCGGCGGTATCGTTTTCCATGCTGTGGCATGCGGCCACCAGCCTGGCGTAAACCAAAAAGCCGCGGACAGGCCGCGGCTGAGGAGAGCGAAATCGGGTCCGCTCAGATATAGGCTTCTTCGCCGTGCAGGCTGACATCCAGGCCGGCCTGCTCCACGGCGGCCCCCACCTTGACCGGCGTGACGCGGTCTATCAGCCACAGCATGCCGTAGGTGAAGCCGAACGCCCAGGCGCCGGACACCACGGCGGCGACGATTTGCTTGAACAGGAAGCCGGCGTTGCCGTACAGCAGCCCGTCGGCGCCGGAGGCGTTCCAGCCCTTGGTGGCGAACACGCCCAGCAGGATGGTGCCCAGCAAGCCGCCCACGCCGTGCACGCC
Organism: Chromobacterium paludis; assembly: GCF_008275125.1. NCBI lineage: Bacteria > Pseudomonadati > Pseudomonadota > Betaproteobacteria > Neisseriales > Chromobacteriaceae > Chromobacterium > Chromobacterium paludis. The sequence continues at coordinate 3,741,134 of NZ_CP043473.1, read as the reverse complement.
CCACACATCCAGCGCGTCGTCCCATTGCAGGCGGTTTTTCAGCTGCACCGCGTAGTAGCACACCACGGCGGCGATCAGGCCGATCACGGCGGCGCTGCTCAGCGACACATAGCCGGCGGCCGGGGTGATGGTGGCCAGGCCGGCCACGGCGCCGGTCAGCAGGCCGACGAACTTGGGCTGCTTGGCGTGCGACCATTCCAGCAGGAACCAGGCGGTGCCGGCGAAGGAGGCGGCCACGTCGGTGTTCAGGAAGGCGGAGGCAGTCACGGCGTCCACCTTCAATTCAGAACCGGCGTTGAAGCCATACCAGCCGAACCACAAGAGGCCGGTGCCCAGCGCGATCAGCGGCACATTGTGCGGCTTGTTTTCCACCAGCGAGCGGCGGCCGACATACAGGATGGACGCCAGCGCGGCGAAACCGGCGGTGTTGTGCACCACGATGCCGCCGGCGAAGTCCAGCACGCCCCACTTGGCCAGCAGGCCGTCCGGGCTCCACACCATGTGGACGAAGGGGAAATAGACCAGCACCAGCCAGCCGGTCAGAAACAGGAAATAAGCCTTGACCGTCACCCGGTTGGCGAAGGCGCCGGTGATCAGCGCCGGGGTGATGATGGCGAACATCATCTGATAGGCCACGTGCACGATCAGCGGAATGCCGGCGTCGTTGCCGGCGTACATGGTGTTCAGCGTGACGCCGCGCATGAAGGCGTAGTAGGTGGGATCGCCGACGATGCCGTGCCAACTGGGGCCGAAGCACATCGAGTAGCCGAAGGCGAACCACAGCACCGTGGTCCAGCCCAGAGACATGAAGCTCTGGGCCATGATGGTAAGCACGTTCTTGCGGCCGACCAAGCCGCCGTAAAAGAAAGCCAGTCCGGGCGTCATCAGCATGACCAGGCTGGCGCACAGCAGCATGAAGCCGGTGTTGCCGACATTGATGGTTGGGGAGAGCATGATCCAGTCCTCGCAAAGCAATATTAGAAAATCGTCTCGCTCGAATATTGCTGCTTGTAGCTGGACTATTACCTGCTTCAGATCAAGTTCTTACCAGAACATTAACAAATGTAAACACTTTGTAAATGCATTGATTTTCAAGACATAAAACCGCTTTGGCATATCCAATCAAACGGCAAAGTCGAATGCTTCGCCGCTGCCGGCGCGGATCGCCTCGGCCAGGGTGGAGAAGAACTCGGAGCCGTCGCGCGCGGCGATCCAATCCTCGCCGCGGCGGGCGAAGTGGTAGCCGCCGCTCTTGGCCGCGATCCACATTTCCTGATTGGACGCATGGCGGTTGACCACCACTTTCTCGCCGCTGTCGAACTCGATCTCCAGCACATTGCCCTGGCGCACGGTATCGACGTCCAGCTCGTGGTCGTCCAGCGCCTGTTCGATGCGGTCGAAGATGGCGTCGCTAAGTTGCAGAAATTCGCTTTCGGTCATGATGGTTCCTATGGCGCTGGCCGGCGCAACACGGCGCGGCGTGGTTTTGCTAGTATGTCGATTTTGCCACAACGGACTTCCAGTATGCGTACCCTGCTCGCCTGCGCCGGCCTGATCCTGCTCCTGACCGCCTGCGGCTACAAGGGCCCGCTAGTGCTGCCGCAGCAGCCCGGCCCCCAGCATGCGGCCTCCGCGGCCCGATGATACCGTTAGCATAAGGATATTTCCAAACGATTGCTTGTCCGATAAGGCCCTTGGCCTAGAATGGCCTCAATCCATTGGAATACCGGGAACCGTCATGCCTCATTACGCGCGCCATCTGGAACACCACACCATCGTCAACCCGTTTCCCGGCATCGCCAAGCTGGAAGCGGCGCTGGGCCACAAGGTGGCCAGCCGGCTGGGCGCCAATGAAAGCCTGGTCCGCGTCGACTCCCCACTGCTGGCGCAATGGGGCGAGGCGCTGGCCGAGCTGGCGCGGCTGTATCCGGATCCCTACGCGCTGGCGCTGCGCGAGCGCGCGGCCCGGTTGCACGGCGTGGAGGCCAGCCAAGTCTTGTTCGATGCCGGCGCGGACAGCCTGATCCTGCTGGCGCTGCGCCTGCGCTGCAACGCCGGCGACGCCGTGGTGTGCAGCGCCGGCACCTATCCCACCTTCCGCTATTTCGCCGAGGGTGTGGGCGCCCGCATCCTGGAAGTGCCCTATCGCCAGCAAGGCATAGGCCTGCGGCCTGACCTGGCCCGGCTATGCGAGGTGGCGCAGGCCGAGCGCGCGGTGGCGCTGTACCTGGCCAATCCGGATAATCCCACCGGCCACTACTGGTCCGCCGCCGACATTCAGGCGCTGCGCCAACAGCTGCCCACCCACACCATGCTGATCCTGGACGAGGCCTATGTCGACTTCTGCGTCGCGCCGCAGGAGGCGCCGCCAGCCGGCGTCCTGCCCAACACGCTGCGGCTGCGCACGCTGTCCAAGGCCTACGGCCTGGCCGGCCTGCGCATAGGCTTCGCGCTGGCCTCCGCCGACATCATCGCCAAGGCGGACCAGATCCGGCCGCAGTACGCGCTGTCCGGCCTGGCCCAGCACGCCGCCGCCCTGGTATTCGATGACCCGGACTACTCGCGCCAGCTGGTGCAAGCCACGCTGCAATTGCGCGACAAGCTGGAAACGGCGCTGCGCGGCCGCGACCTGACCGTGCTGCCCTCCCACACCAATTTCGTGGCCGTGCTCTACCCCAACGCCGCCGCCGCCGAAGACATCCAGCGCCGCCTGCTGGCCGACGGCGTGGCCGTGCACCGGCCGCCGCACCCGGCGCTGCGCCATCTGCTGCGCGTCACCGCCCAGCCTCCGGCCCTGTCCAGCAAGGTGCTGGACGCGCTGGCCGGACACCACTAAGACCCATCCAGCCAAGGCCGGCTTCTGCGCTGCGCCGCCTTGGCCCAGGCTCGCCAAAGAAGTTTGCCCAGCAAGGCCAAGCGCCGCCTAGCCTGACGCGCCGCCGCCGCTGCCGTTATCATTGCGGATGAGCCCACTATATGGAGTCCGCATGTTCCTGCCGTCCTCCCTGCCGCTGGCCGCCTTCGCGCTGCTGGCGCTAGGCCTGCTCTCCGCCAGCCTGCGCCACCAGCCGCCCGCCTGGATCGCGCTGTCTGCTAGCGCCGTGGTGGCGTTGGCCGCCGGCGTGCTGCAACCGCTGGGCGTGGTTTTCGCCGCGGCCGCCGTCGGCCTGACGCTGGCACAATTGCGCGCCCCCCGCGCCGAGCTGACCGTGGTGTGGATCGCCCTGCTGCTGGCGCTGGCGGTGCACGCACTGCCCGGCTTCGACAACCCCCTGCTATGGCAGGGCAAGGCCAGCGTGGACAGCGCGCCATACCGGCTGTTCTGGAGTTACGACAAGGGCTTGGCCGGCCTGCTGCTGCTCTTGGGCCTGAGCGCCTCGCCGCTGCCGGAGCGCCGGCTGGGCTGGCCGGCGGCCGCGGTGGGCGCGCTGGCGCTGCTGTTCGTGCTCGGCATCGCCGCCGCCACCGGCATCATCGGCTTCGCGCCCAAGTGGCCGGCCTGGCTGCTGCCCTGGCTATTGGCCAACTGCTTTTTGACCTCGCTGGTGGAGGAGGCTTTCTTCCGCGGCGGCGTCCAACGCTGGCTGGAGCTGCGCACCGAGCCATTCGCCGCGCTGCTGGCGGCCTCGCTCTTGTTCGGCTTGGCCCACCTGGCCGGCGGCTGGGCTTGGATGGCGCTGGCCACCCTGGCCGGCATAGGCTACGGCCTGGTCTACGCCGCGCGCCGCCAGCTGTGGCTGGCGGTGCTGGCCCACCTGGCCTTCAACACGCTGCACCTCTTGCTGTTCACGTATCCGAAACTGGCGTGAACCGTGCGATTCCAGACGGCTTTATGCGCTAACTGTCTTGATATGAAAATAAAAAACCATAACGGATAGCCGCCGGCCTCGGTTAAAATCGCGGTCTTCGTTCACCATACGCGAGCAGCACCGCCATGATTGAAGTCGGCATCGTGATGGGTAGCAATAGCGACTGGGAAGTGATGCAGCACGCCGCGAGCATGCTGAAGCGCTTCGGCGTCGCCTGCGAAACCCGCGTCGTCTCCGCCCACCGCACCCCGGACCTGTTGTTCCAGTATGCCGAAGAGGCCGCGCCGCGCGGCCTGGCGGCCATCATCGCCGGCGCCGGCGGCGCCGCCCACCTGCCCGGCATGCTGGCGGCCAAGACCCACGTGCCGGTGCTGGGCGTGCCGGTGCCGTCCAAATACCTGCGCGGCGAGGATTCGCTGCTGTCCATCGTGCAAATGCCCAAGGGCATACCGGTGGCCACCTTCGCCATCGGCGAGGCCGGCGCCGCCAACGCCGCGCTGTTCGCCGTGGCCATGCTGGCCACCACGCGGCCGGAGCTGGCCGAGAAACTGGTGGCCTTCCGCCGGGAACAGGAACAAACCGTGCTGGCGATGACGCTGCCGGAGGTCGAATAATGGCCGCCATCCTGCCGCCGGCCATGCTGGGCATACTCGGCGGCGGCCAGCTGGGCCGCATGTTCGCCGTGGCCGCCAAGACCATGGGCTACCGCGTCACCGTGCTGGACCCGGACGAAAACGCGCCGGCGGCGGCCTTCGCCGACCGCCACATCCGCGCGCCGTACAATGACCCGGCCGCGCTGCGCGAGCTGGCGCAAAGCTGTGCCGCCGTGACCACCGAGTTTGAAAACGTCAACGCCGACGCCATGCGCGAGCTGGCCAAGACCACCCGCGTGTCGCCGTCCGGCGACTGCGTGGCCATCGCCCAGGACCGCATCGCCGAGAAAAGCTGGATCAACAAGGCCGGCCTGCCGACCGCGCCGTATCTGGCCATCGAGAGCGTGGAAGATATCCAGGTGGACCTGGCGCCCTATCTGCCGGGCATCCTGAAAACCGCCCGCCTGGGCTACGACGGCAAGGGCCAGGTGCGGGTGAAAACCGCCGCCGAGGCGCGCGCCGCCTACGCCAATCTGGGCGGCCAGGCCTGCGTGCTGGAAAAGATGCTGGACCTCAAGCTGGAAGTGTCGGCCATCGTCACCCGCGTCAGCGCGGCGCAAAGCGCGGTGTTCCCGGTGGCGGAAAACCTCCACCAGGACGGCATCCTGGACGAATCCATCGTGCCGGCGCGCATAGCCCCGGCGCTGGCCGCGCAGGCGCAGGACATGGCCCGCAAGCTGGCCGACGCGCTCGATTACGTCGGCGTGCTGGCGGTGGAGTTCTTCGTATTGGCCGACGACAGCCTGGTGGTCAACGAAATCGCCCCGCGCCCGCACAACTCCGGCCACTACACGCTCACCGCCTGCCTGACGGATCAATTCCAACAACAGGTGCGCGCCCTATGCGGCCTGTTGCCGGGCAAGACCGACCTGCTCAGCCCGGTGGTGATGGTCAACCTGCTGGGCGACGTCTGGAAAGAAGACGGCGGCGAACCGAACTGGGACGTGCTGATGGAGGCGCCCAACGCCCAGCTGCACCTGTACGGCAAAAAAGCCGCGCGCCCGGGCCGCAAGATGGGCCACTTCAACGTGATGGCCGCCACGGCGGACGAGGCGCTGGAGCAGGCCAGGGCGTTGAAGGACACCTTGTAAGCCCGAAATGCCCATGTATAATCGTTCCATCCAGCCCCTGTCAGTAAGCCTGTTCACCCATCCCGAACTGCGCCGAACCCCGGGGCTTTTTGCTTTGTTGCCCCACGAAGCCGCTGCCCGGAAAACCCGCGCATGAACACGTCACTTTCGTCTTTGCGCGCGGCGCTGAACTCAGTCGCCAACCCATCTCGCGCGCCGGCGATGCGCGCCTATATGCGCGAGCAGTTCGATTTCCTCGGCGTCCCCGCGCCGGCCAGGCGCAAGGCCGCCGGGCCGTGGATCAAATCGCATGACGCGGCCGGCCCCGACGGCTGGCTGGAACTAGCCGAAGCGCTGTGGCGGCAGCCGGAGCGCGAATTCCAATACGTGGCGGTGGACCTGCTGGCCCGGCACGCCGCCATGCTGCCGGCCTCCGCCTTGCCGCGGCTGCTGGCGCTGGTTAGCGACAAATCCTGGTGGGACACCGTTGACGGCTTGGCCGCCTGGATCATAGGCGAACAGGTCCGCGCGCGGCGCGAGCTGCAGAGCGACATGGACAGGCTGTCCGGCGACGGCGATTTCTGGCTGCGCCGCATCGCCATCCTGCACCAGCTGTACTGGAAGCGCGACACCGACGTCGAGCGGCTGTTCCGCTATTGCGCGGCCAATGCCGCCGACACCGAATTCTTCATCCGCAAGGCCATAGGCTGGGCCTTGCGCGAATACGCCTACACCGACGCCGATGCCGTGCGCGGCTTCGTCGCGTCCGCCGCGCTGTCGCCGCTGTCGCGGCGCGAAGCGCTGAAACGAATCCAACAGAACCCCCTGCCCGCGAAGGAAGCATGATGACCGGACTGAACACCACCCACCTGACCAGCCTGAAGAAGATCTACTCCGGCAAGGTGCGCGATCTGTACGAGATCGACGAGCAGCGCATGCTGATGATCGCCACCGACCGGCTGTCCGCCTTCGATGTGATCCTGGACGACCCGATCCCGGCCAAGGGCCAGATTCTGACCGCCATCTCCAATTTCTGGTTTGAAAAACTGAAGGACGTGGTGCCCAACCACCTGACCGGCGACCAGCCGGAAGACGTGGTGGCGGCGGAAGACCTGCCGCAGGTGCAAGGCCGCGCCGTGGTGGCCAAGCGCTTGAAGGCGGTGCCGATCGAGGCCGTGGTGCGCGGCTACCTGGCCGGCTCCGGCTGGAAGGAATACCAGCAGTCCAACTCCATCTGCGGCGTCGCCCTGCCCGCAGGCCTGAAGGAAGCGGACCAGCTGCCCGAGCCCATCTTCACCCCCTCCACCAAGGCGGCGGTGGGCGATCACGACGAGAACATCAGCTTCGCCCAGTGCGAAGCCATCGTCGGCGCGGAGCTGGCGGCCCAGGTGCGCGACACCGCCATCCTGCTGTACAAGACCGCGGCCGCCTACGCCGCCACGCGCGGCATCATCATCTGCGACACCAAGTTCGAGTTCGGCCTGGACGAAAACGGCGTGCTGACGCTGATGGATGAGGCGCTGACGCCGGACTCCAGCCGCTTCTGGCCCGCCGACAGCTACCAGCCGGGCAGCAATCCACCGTCGTTCGACAAGCAGTTCGTGCGCGACTGGCTGGAAGCCTCCGGCTGGAACAAGCAGGCCCCGGCCCCGGCCGTGCCGCTGGACGTGCGCGAGAAAACCGCCGCCAAGTACCGCGAGGCGCTGGAGCGCCTGGCCGGCTAACGTCCTCTCCCAGCTGCCGCCGGCCGCGCCGGCGGCATGACTTGAGCATCAGGCCTAGTTGCGACTACCATCTACTGCCTTGTCATAAAGCCGCCACGCCATGAGCCTGATCCAACCCGCACTCGACACCCCGCGCCTGAAGCTGCTGCCGGCCCACCCGGACCTGACGGCGGCCGCGCTGGACTACCACAGCCGCAACCGCGCCCACCTGGAGCCCTGGGGGCCGACGCCTGGGCCGCAGTACTACAGCGAAGACTATTGGCGCACCCAGATGCGCCAGGGCGCGCGCTCCTGGACGGAAGGCCACAGCGCGCGCTTCCTGCTGGCGACGCGCGAACAACCTGACCGCGTCATCGGCACCGTGGGCTTCAGCAATATCGTGCGCGGCGTGTTCCAGGCCTGTCACCTGGGCTACGGCGTAGACCAGGCCTGCGAAGGCCAGGGCCTGATGCGCGAGGCGCTGCAGGCGGCGATACGCTTCGCCTTCGATGACTTGAAGCTGCATCGCATCCAGGCCAATTACCAGCCGGCCAACGCGCGCAGCGCGGCCCTGCTCCAACGCTTGGGCTTCACCGTAGAGGGTCAGGCCAAGGATTACCTGTTCCTGAACGGCGCCTGGCGCGACCACGTGCTGACTTCACTGCTGAACCCTAATTTCGACAGCCGCGTCTTGCTCGGCTGAGAGGCACCGCATGCAACGCTCCACCCTGACCGCCGCCGACGGCGTCGCCATTCCGCTGTGCCGCTGGCGGCCGGAAGGGCCGATCCGCGCCGCGCTGCTGATCTCCCACGGCATGAGCGAATACGGCGCGCGCTACGACCGCTTCGCGCGCACGCTGGCCGCCGCCGGCTACGCGGTGTACGCGCACGACCACCGCGGCCACGGCGCCTCGCCCGCGCCGCGCGGCTTCTTCGCCGCCGAAGACGGCTGGCGCAAGGTGGTGGACGATGTGGAAGCCGTGCGCCGCCACGCCGCCGCCGAACATCCCGGCCTGCCCATCATCCTGCTGGGCCACAGCATGGGCAGCTTCATCGCCCGCGCCTATTTCCTGCGCTACGGCGGCCAGCTGTCCGGCCTGATGCTGTCGTCCACCGGCTATCGCCAGCGCCCCTTGGCGCGGCTGCTGGGCGCGCTGGCGCGCTTCCTGGGCCGCCGCAATGGCTGGGATAAACCCAGCCGGCTAATGGCGGCGCTGGTGTTCGGCAGCTTCAACCTGGGCTTTCCGCCCTGGCGCACCGGCATGGACTGGCTGAGCCGCGACGCGGCCGAGGTGGACGCCTATCTCGCCGACCCGGACTGCGGCTTCGATCCGACGCCGGGCCTATGGGCCGACCTGTTCGGCGGCATCGTGGAGATGGAGGCCGGCGAGGCCGCCGGCGCGGGCATCAACCGCCGCTGCCCCATCCTGCTGTTCGCCGGCAGCCGCGACCCGGTCAGCCTGGGCAAGCTGGCGCTGGGCCAGCTGGAAATCCGCTACCGCGACGCCGGCGCGCTGGACCTGCAAAGCCAGGTCTATCCAGGCGGCCGCCACGAGATGCTGAACGAGAGCAACCGCGCCGAGGTGGAAAGCGATATCCTCGCCTGGCTGGCGCGCGTCGCGCCCGCCGCCTGAATCCCGGAGTCCGTCATGATAGAAGTCCACCACCTGAACCAATCGCGCTCGCGCCGCATCACCTGGCTGCTGGAAGAGCTAGGCCAAGACTATGCCGTCGTGCGCTACGAACGCGACCCGCAAACCCGGCTGGCGCCGCCGGCGCTGCAGGCCATCCACCCGCTGGGCAAGGCCCCGGTGCTGCGCGACGGCGACACGGTATTGATCGAATCCGGCGCCATCATCGACTACCTGATCCGCACCTACGGCAACGGCCGCTTCGCGCCCGACATCGCCTCGCCGGATTACAACCGCTACGCGCAGCTGCTGCACTATGCCGAAGGCTCGGCCATGCTGCCCATCCTGCTGCAGCTTTACGTCGGCTTCCTGGGCGAAGCCGGCGCGCCGCTGCATCCGCGCATCCACAGCGAGCTGGACAACCACCTGGGCTACCTGGAGCGCGAGCTGGACGGTCGCGACTACTTCGTCGGCGACGAGTTGAGCGGCGCGGACGTGCAGCTGTCCTTCGTCGCCCAGATCGCGGTGCGCGGCGACGGCCGCCAGCGTTATCCCAATCTGGCGCGCTTCGTCGACCGCATCGAGGCCCGCCCGGCCTACCGCCGCGCCGCCGAGAAACACGGCGAATAAACCAGCCCGCCATCAGGCGGGCTTGTCGCTTCCGTCTCTATCCGCAAGCCGGGGGCAACGATCAGGCTGGAATCGCCTCGGCCTTGCCGTCCAGGGCCATCAAATACGTGTCCACCGCCAGCTGCGGATGCTTGTCCAGAACGGCCTGCTTCAGCGCCGTCAGCGCCTTGGCGTGGATGGCCGTCTCCTTCTCCGGCTCCTTGGCGAAGTCCTCGCCGAACACCACCTTGTAAGCGCCGCAATCGCGGTGATCCAGCAACACCACCTTCTTGATGTGATGCAGGTCTATCGCCACGCCCAGGTGCTGCCAGAAGGTGGTGTTCCAGGCCGGGAACTTGTCGGTGATGGAAATCAGCGAGGCGCCGGCCAGCACGATGTGGTCGTAGTTGTCGCGCAGGCCCAGGCCGTTCATGAAGGCGGCGGTGTCGTCGACCAGCCGGTAATCCATGCAGGACAACAGCAGCACGTCGGTGCCGCCGGCCGCCCAGGCCGTGCGCGGCACGAAGCTGCCCAACAGCGCGACGCCGCCACCCAGCGCGGCCAGTTTAAGAAAACCGCGGCGGCCCAACGGGCGCTCCTGCAGCGGGGTCAGGCAATCGGTATGAGCGTGGTGCGTTTGGCACATCTTTTATTCTCCTTTGTTGGCGACGGCGCTAGCCGTCCGCAAGGATTATAAGTAGCGTTGGCCTTGGCATGCCAAGCGGTTTTTGGACAGCCTCGTTGACAACTTACTTACCAGTAAGTATCTTGACCGGCAGGGTTGACATCGCCAGACGAATCAAAGGCTTGGGCCTGCCCCAAGCGATAACGACACGAGGAAGAAACATGAGCGCTTACCCGCACCTGCTGGCCCCGCTGGACTTGGGTTTCACCACGCTGAAAAACCGCGTGCTGATGGGTTCGATGCACACCGGCCTGGAAGAATCGCCGAACGGCTTCGAGAAAATGGCCGCCTTCTACGCCGAACGCGCCAAGGGCGGCGTGGCGCTGATCGTCACCGGCGGCGTCGGCCCCAATCCGGAAGGCTGCGTGGCGGAAGGCGCGGCCCAGCTGTCGGACGAACACGAAGTGCCCAAGCACCAGCTGATCACCGACGCCGTGCACGCCGCCGGCGGCAAGATCGCGCTGCAAATCCTGCACTCCGGCCGTTACAGCTTCCAGGAAAAGTGCGTGTCGGCCTCGCCCTTGATCGCGCCGATCAACTTCTACAAGCCGCGCGAGCTGTCCGACGCCGACGTCTGGCAAACCATCGCCGACTTCGCGCGCTGCGCCAAGCTGGCGCAGCAGGCCGGCTACGACGGCGTGGAAGTGATGGGCTCGGAAGGCTATCTGATCAACCAGTTCATCGCCCGCGCCACCAATAAGCGCACGGACGACTGGGGCGGCAGCTTCGAAAACCGCATCCGCTTCGCCATCGAAACCGTCAAGGCGGTGCGCGAGGCGGCCGGCCCGGCATTCATCATCATCTACCGCCTGTCCATGCTCGATCTGGTGCAGGACGGCAGCAGCTGGGACGAAGTGGCCCAGCTGGCGCGCGAGATCGAAAAGGCCGGCGCGACGATCATCAACACCGGCATCGGCTGGCATGAGGCCCGCGTGCCCACCATCGCCACCATGGTGCCGCGCGGCGGCTTCGCCTGGGTGACCAAGAAGCTGATGGGCGCGGTGAAGATCCCGCTGATCACCACCAACCGCATCAACACGCCGGAAGTGGCCGAAGACATCCTGGCCAGCGGCTGCGCCGACATGGTGTCGATGGCGCGCCCCTTCCTGGCCGATCCGGACTTCGTCAACAAGGCGGCGGCAGGCCGCGGCGACGAGATCAACACCTGCATCGGCTGCAACCAGGCCTGTCTGGACCACATCTTCCAGGGCAAGCTGACCTCCTGTCTGGTCAACCCGCGCGCCTGCCGCGAAACCGAGCTGAACTACGAGAAAACCGCCGCGCCGAAGAAGCTGGCGGTGGTGGGCGCCGGCCCCGCCGGCCTGGCCTTCGCCACCGTCGCCGCCGAGCGCGGCCACGCCGTCACGCTGTTTGACGCGGCCAATGAAATCGGCGGCCAGTTCAACGTGGCCAAGCAGATTCCGGGCAAGGAAGAGTTCTACGAAACGCTGCGCTACTTCCAGCGCCGCATCGAAACCACCGGCGTCGCGCTGAAGCTGAACACCCGCGTCGCCGCGGCCGACCTGGCCGGCTTCGACGAGGTCATCCTGGCCACCGGCATCGCGCCGCGCACGCCGGCCATCCCCGGCGTCGATCACCCCAAGGTGCTGAACTACCTGGACGTGCTCAAGCACAAAAAGCCGGTGGGCAAGAAGGTGGCCATCATCGGCGCCGGCGGCATCGGCTTCGACACCGCCGAATACCTGACCCACGAGGGCGAATCCACCTCGCTGAACACCGAGGCCTTCATGCGCGAGTGGGGCGTGGACATGACGGGCGAAACCGCCGGCGGCCTGGCGCCGCAAGGCCCGCAGCCGCACAAGAGCCCGCGCGAGGTCTACCTCTTGCAGCGCAAGACCAGCAAGGTGGGCGAGGGCCTGGGCAAGACCACCGGCTGGATCCACCGCGCCAGCCTGCAGATGAAGCGCGTGCAGATGCTGTCCGGCGTCAGCTACGACAAGATCGACGACTCCGGCCTGCACATCACGGTGAAGGGCGAGCAGCAAGTGCTGCCGGTGGACAATGTGGTGATCTGCGCCGGCCAGGACCCGCTGCGCGAACTGCAGCAGCCGCTGCTGGACGCCGGCAAGACCGTGCACCTGATAGGCGGCGCCGACGTGGCGGCCGAGCTGGACGCCAAGCGCGCCATCGACCAGGGCTCGCGCCTGGCCGCGGCCATCTGAGCCTTCTCGCCCGCGTTCACTAGCCCCCGCCCAGCGGGGGCTTTTTCGTTAAATGGCAGGAATACGTTAAAAATTGTTTCCTGCCGCCCCTTCTTAACACGTCATACACAGTATTCCATCAGCATGACGCGCGGCCCCATGCCGGCCGCTTCACGTCAAAAAATCCCTATATCGGAGAAATGCCATGCCTGTTCCCGCCACCCTGCGCCGCAGCGGCCTGATCGCCGCGCTGACGCTGAGCGCGCTCGCCCCCCTGTCCCACGCCGCCCCATCGCCCTTGCTGGACGCCAGCCACCCGGTCAACTGGTGGTTCGCCTTCAAGTTCAACGCCGCGTCCTTTCCCGGCTGCGGCAGCGCCGCGCCGGTCAACAGCTGCCAGTTCGGCGGCAGCCCGCAGAGCTACAGCAGCGGCAAAAGCTACAGCCAGCAGTATGTCTACGCCAGCAGCAGCCAGCCCGTCTTGAGCCAGGGCGGCGGCTGCGTGGGCGACACCCCGGCCGACCCGGTGGGCGCCACCTTCGGCGAGATTTACAACGGCAAGCTGAACTATGTGGTGTGGAACGACCAGTTCTATGATGACCCGTCGATCGCCTCCTGTTCCGGCAATTCCTGCGGCGCGCCGTGGGGCCATTCCAAAGGCGTGCTGGCTTGGGACGACCAAGGCAACGGCGTGGTGATGCAGGTCAGCACGCCGTCCTGGCCGGCGTCCGGCAGCGCGCAATACCCGCGCACCAGCGACGGCAACACCCTGGGCTGCGTGCAGGACAACGACGTGGAAGTCAGCCAGCACTTCTTCTCGCTGAAACTGAGCCACGCCGACGTGCTGGCCGTGCTGCAGGGCTTGGCCAACGCCAGCGCGGTGACCGATCCGGGCAACCCGCAGATCGCCAAGAACGGCGGCCCGGCCGACATCCAGGCCGCAGTCAGCCAACTGGGGCAAAAATCCGACGGCGTGGCGCCGCAGGTCAGCAAGCTGTCCAGCGGCGTCACCCTGATCGCCAAACCTTCCAAGCTGCAAGTGCCGCCGTGGCAGCTGGTTTCGGCCGAATTGGGCGGCATCGCGCTGCGCGCCGCCACCTGGTGGGAGAGCAGCAAGACTACCGCCATCCCGACCACGACCAAGGCCGGCGCGCCGGCCTGCTGGGACAGCAGCCTGCCCAAGCCAGGCCCGGTGGCCATCGCCACATCGGGCAGCTGGGGCGGCAAAACTTTCTCGCTGAAGGGCGGCCTGGGCAAGAACTACAACCACGCCAAAATAGGCGTCAGCACCAGCGGCGGCACGGCTTACGCGATCTTCGGCGACATGAACCAGGAGGGCGCGCTGGCCGGCAATTGCGCCAGCGCCCAGAACGGCCGCGGCGGCCTGTTTTTCGCGCTGCCCAACGCCGCGCTGGCCGGTTCCATCGCCAAGCTGATAGGCGGCGACACCGCGCCGTCCACGAAGAGCCGCTAACCGCGCCCCTGAGCCAGGCCATGCCGGCGGCGGCGCGCCTCGGCTCAGGCGCTTGACTGGATTACGGAAGAATCGCGCAGGAGAGCGCATCGCCGCGGCGTATTGAAAACTCTGGGTTTGAAGTGATGGTCGCGCCGCCGGCTTAATCTCGGGACGATCCTGGGCGACACTGCATGCCAGATGCATGGGCATCAGCCAATCGACAAGGAACTCAACCATGATTCGCCAAGACGCGCAGTATCAAAAAGGCCTGGAACTGATAGAACGCTTGCACGGCGGCCACACCGGAGGAGAACGGGTGGCTGCCGTGGCGGACATCAGCCCGGATTTCGCCGACATGACCATCGCCTGGGCCACCGGCCACATCCTGAGCCGGCCCGGCCTGGACCTGGCCACGCGCGAACTCATCCTGGTGGCGGCCTGCGCCACCCAGGGCTTCGCCCAGGTGCAGCTGGTGGCGCATGCCGAGGCCGCGCTGCGCGCCGGCGCCACGCGGCAACAAATACACGAAACCATTCTGCAGCTGACCTTCTACGCCGGCGGACCGGCGGTCAGCAACGCGCTGGTGGCTTTGAAAGAGGTGCTGGCGGAACCCGCCGCCGTCTAAACCCGCGCAGGCTCCCGCGCCTGGGCGCCGCGGGCGGGTTTGGACACGCAAACCGCGCGCAAGCGCGGTTCTGCATTCCTCCTCCAAACCCGCTCTGCGCGGCGGCCCCCGGCAGAACGGCCTATTGCCATTGCTATTTGTCTATCCGTTTGCCATTTTCATCTTGAACCGTTCTATTGGAACAGCTTTCGCGATTTCCCCTTCACGCCGGCGCCGCCGGCTTTCTATCGAGGAGTTGCAGATGAAAATCCCAGCCTTGTTCGGCCTCATCGCCCTGCTGGCCTTGCCGGCGCTCGCCGCTGAGCCGTTGCCGGCCTTTCGCGGCGATCCCGCGCAATCATCGGTATCGGGCCTGTCCTCCGGCGCCTTCATGGCGGCGCAGTATCAGGTGGCCTATTCGGCGTCTGTCGTGGGCGCCGGCGTGGTGGCAGGCGGTCCGTACTACTGCGCCAGAGGCACCCTGGCCGGCGCCGGCCCCTGCATGAACATCGGCCAGCCGCCCGCGGTCGGCCCCTTGCTGGCCACCGCGCGCCAGTTCGCCCGAGCCGGCCATATCGACCCGCTGGACAAGCTGGCCAGCCGCCGCATCTATCTGTTCAGCGGCAGCGAGGACAATACGGTGAAAACCCAGGTGGTGGACGCGGCGGCGGAGTGGTTCCGCCAGGCGGGCGTGCCGAACGCGCAAATCGCCTATGAGCGCAGCCTGCCGGCCGGCCACGCCCAAATCACCCCGGCTTACGGCAACGATTGCGCCGCCACCCACACGCCCTACATCAATCATTGCGAGTCACAAGGCAAGGGCTACGATCAGGCCGGCGTGATTCTGCAACAGATCTACGGTCCGCTGCGGCCCAAATCCCAGACGCTCACCGGCAGCATCGTTCCCTTCAGCCAAAGCCGCTACGCGCCGGCGGGCAGCAGCATGGCCGAGGTGGGCTACGTCTACGTACCGCGCGCCTGCGCCGAGGGCGAGGCCTGCCGCGTGCACATCGCGCTGCACGGCTGCCAGCAATACGCCGCCAAGGTGGGCGACGCCTTCTACGCCCACGCCGGCTACAACAACTGGGCCGACAGCAACCACATCCTGGTGCTCTATCCGCAAACCACGACCTCCGCCGCCAATCCGCAAGGCTGCTGGGACTGGTTCGGCTACACCGGTCCGGCTTATGCCTGGAAGAGCGGGGTACAGATGCGGGCGATCAAGCGCATGGCCGACCATCTGGTCTCCCGCTAAGGCGGCCATCGGACCGCGCGGAAACGACAATGCCCCGTCTAAGCGGGGCATTGCTGTTTTACCACGACGCCGGCTTATTCGGCGCGCGCCCGGCGCGCCTTGACCGCATCGGCCAGTTCACGCAGCAGTTTTTCGGTATCGTCCCAGCCCAGGCAGGCATCAGTGATGCTCTGGCCGTATTTCAGCTCGCAGCCCGGCTTCTGGTCCTGGCGGCCTTCCACCAGGTGGCTCTCCACCATCACGCCGAAGATGTTCTGGTCACCGCCGGCGATCTGGCCGGCCACGTCGGCGCTGACCTCCATCTGGCGGCGATAGTCCTTGCGGCTGTTGGCGTGGCTGAAATCCACCATCAGCTTGTGCGGCAGGCCGACGGCGATCAGCTCGGCGGCGGCGGCGCGCACGTGCTCAGCCGAATAGTTGGGTTCCTTGCCGCCGCGCAGAATCACGTGGCAGTCCGGGTTGCCGCCGGTGGAGACGATGGCCGAGTGGCCGGTCTTGGTCACCGACAGGAAATGGTGCGGCACGCTGGACGAGCGAATGGCGTCGACGGCGATCTTCAGGTTGCCGTCAGTGCCGTTCTTGAAGCCCACCGGGCAAGACAGGCCGGAAGCCAGCTCGCGGTGCACCTGGCTTTCCGTGGTGCGCGCGCCGATGGCGCCCCAGCTGATCAGGTCGGCGAAATACTGCGGCGTGATCATGTCGAGGAATTCGGTGGCGGCCGGCATGCCCAGATTGTTCAGCGTCAGCAGCAGGCGGCGCGCGATGCGCAGGCCGGCGTTGATGTCGTAGGACTCGTTCAGGTGCGGGTCGTTGATCAGGCCCTTCCAGCCCACCGTGGTGCGCGGCTTCTCGAAATAGACGCGCATCACCACCACCAGTTCGTCCGCCAGCGCCTGGCGCAGCGGCGCCAGCTTCTGCGCGTATTCCACGGCGGCGTCGACGTCGTGGATGGAACAGGGGCCGATCACCACCAGCAGGCGGTCGTCCTCGCCGCGCAACAGGGCCGAGATTTCGCGACGCGTGTTGTAGATCAGCTCGGAGGCCGATTCGCTGATCGGCAGCTCATACAGGTGGGCGATAGGCGGAAGCAGTTCCTTGATCTCGCGGATTCTGACGTCGTCGGTCTGGCGTTGCATGCGGTTGTCCCTTGTGGCTATTTCGTTTTCTGCATAGCAGCAAGATAACCGGATTTGTCCGCGCTAGACAACCCGCCGGCGCAGGGAATGCTAAAGCGCCGCGGCCCGAGGGCGGCGGCGCTTGATGGAAAACGGTTGGGAGATCAGTCCGCGTACTGGCGCTTCATGCGCTCGCGGCGTTCCTGCGCCTCCACCGACAGCGTGGCGGTGGGGCGAGCCATCAGGCGCTTCAGGCCGATGGGTTCGCCGGTGTCTTCGCAGAAGCCGTAGGAGCCGTCTTCGATCTGGCGGATGGAAGCCTGGATCTTTTGCAGCAGCTTGCGCTCGCGGTCGCGGGTGCGCAGCTCCAGCGCGTACTCTTCTTCCAGCGTCGCGCGATCAGCCGGATCGGGCGTGGCTTCCTGTTCTTGCAGATGGTTGGCGGTCGCGTTGGCGTTGACCAGCAACTCCTGCTGCATCTGCAACAACCGGTCCTTGAAAAACTCAAGGTGGTCGGCGTTCATATAATCATCGCCTTCCCAGTTGAGGATATCCTGTTCGGTCAGCTTGGCCATGTTTGGTGCTTCCAGCATAGAGTTGGCAACAGGCGGAGAAGATTACCGGTGGGCCAATATTTGCGCAACTGTCTTGAGCTTATTTCCAAATAATCACTCGCAACTGCTAACATTTTTTATAGTCCGCTCCGGCATTGATAACAAGTCCGCCCGAATTCATAAAACATCAATAGACTCGCCGTTTTCGACAAAGCCATTACCCTACAAGTTCAAAGGCGGCCAAGGCCGCCTTTTTCAGCAGGCGGAAACGTTGCGCTTCCGCCTCAGCACAGCCGCCACGGCTGTTTATTTCTGGCTCAATACCCACTTCACCAGCGCCTTCAGGTCGGCGTCCGGAATATTCGGGTGCGGGGTCATCGGGATCGGGCCCCAGACACCGGAACCGCCGTTTTTCACCTTGGCGATCAGCTTGGCCTCGGCGCCCTTGTCGCCGGCGTACTTCTTCGCCACGTCCTTGTAGGCCGGGCCGACGATCTTCTTGTCCACGGCGTGGCAGGCGGTACAGCCGTATTTCTGGGCCATCTGCATATTGGCCATGGCCGGCGCGGCGACGGCGCTCAGCAGCAGGGCGGCGAGCAGGGTCTTCTTCATGTGGATTCTCCCTATCGTTCACATTGCCGCCGGCCAGAATGACCGGCGGACATCAAAAGTATGACAAATAACCCGCCTTACTGGATCACCACCTTGAGTTGGGTCAAGAAACCGGCTTCCAGCCAGCGAACCGGCAGCATCATGATCACCTGGATGATCAGCAGCAGCACCAGCGGCGACAGGTCCACCCCGCCGACCACGAAACGGCGGAACGGCCGCAGGAAGGGCCGGGTCAAGCTGTCCAGCACCGGCGCGATCGGGTTGTAGGGATTGACCCAGCTCATCACCGCCTGCACGATCACCGCACCCATCAGCAGGGTCAGCGACTGCTTGAACACTTCCAGCAAGGACAATAGCGCCAGCGCCACCCATACCTGCGGAAAGGCGAACACCTCCGGCAGCGAGCCCAGCAGCAGCATCAGAATATTGGCCAGCAGGCTCACCAGCCAGGCCAAGAGCATGGTCGCCGTATCGTAGCTGCGCACGGCCGGTATCAGCTTGCGCGCCGGCAGCACCACGAAGTTAGTGGCGGCCATGACAAACTGGCACAAAGGGTGCTTGAACGGCGCGTGCGCCACCTGCAGGTAGAAGCGCAGCAGCAGCACCAGCACGAACAAGCCGGACAGGGTTTTGATCAGGAACTGCAAGGTATCGACAAACATGATCGCGATTTACTCCTGGCTCAGTTGTTGGCCCATCTCGATGGAACGCTCGCGGCAGTCCATGGCGCCGGCGATGATGGCGGCCTTGACGCCATCGGCTTCGAAGCGGGCGATGGCGCGCTCGGTGGTGCCGCCCTTGGACATCACGTTCTGGCGCAGCGTGGCCACCGGCAGCGGGCTTTGCCGCGCCAGCTCCACCGCGCCGTCGAAAGTCGCCAGCACCAGCTCGCGCGCCTGGGCTTCGCTGAAACCGGCCTTCACGCCGGCTTCTATCATGCTCTCGATGAAGTAAAACACATAAGCCGGGCCGCTGCCGGAGACGCAGGTGATGTCGTCGATGCCGACCTCATCCTGCAGCCAGACGGTCAGGCCGGCGGCGCGCATCACGGTTTCAGCCGCCTCGCGGTCAGCCGCGGACACCGCCGCGTCGGCGTACAGGCCGGACACGCCCTTGCCCACCATGGCCGGGGTGTTCGGCATCACCCTCACGATGCGGTCCGAAGCCAGCCAGCGCCGCAGCGCGTCCAGGCGGATGCCGGCGGCGATGGACACCAGCAGGGCGCCGTTCAGCCGCGGCGCCAGCGCCAGGCACAGTTCGCGCAGCTGCTGCGGCTTCACCGCCAGCACCACCACGTCCTCGGCCGAAAAACGCTCCGGCAACGCTTGGCCGCCGCTGCAGCCGAAGCTGGCCGCCAATTGGTCCAGCTTGTCCTGCTGATGCTCCACCACGTGGATCTGGTGGCCGCCCTGGCGGGCCAGCCCGCCTATGATGGCGCCGGCCATATTGCCGCCGCCGATGAAGGTGATCCGCATGCGGTTCTCTCCCGGTCTGCTTGCCCGCCGGCGCATTGCCGACGCGCGGTATTTTAAAGTGGGTAGCTGCGCTGGCCGAAAATGGCCGAGCCCACGCGCACCACGGTGGCGCCCTCGGCCACCGCCAGCTCCAGATCGGCCGACATGCCCATGGACAGCGTGTCCAGGGCCAGGCCCTCGGCCGCCAGCTGTTCCTTCAAGCGGCGCAACTCGACGAACTGCGCCGCCAGCCGCGCCGCGTCCTCGGTCGGTTCCGGGATGCACATCAGGCCGCGCAGCCTGAGCCTGGGCAGCGCCGCCACCGCGCGCGCCAACGCCAACGCCTCCTCCGGCGCGCAGCCGCTCTTGCTGTCCTCGCCGGACACATTGACCTGCACGCACACGTTCAGCGGCGGCAGTTCGTCCGGCCGCTGCGCCGACAGCCGCTCGGCTATCTTCAGCCGATCTATCGAATGCGCCCAGTGCGCGCGTTCGGCGACGATGCGGGTTTTGTTCGACTGCAAGGGGCCGATGAAGTGCCATTCTATCGCTAGGCCGGCCAGGGCCTCGCTTTTCTGCTGCAATTCCTGCACATAGTTCTCGCCGAAGGCGCGCTGACCGCAGGCATGCGCCTCTTGCACATCGGTGGCGGGAAAGGTCTTGCTGACGGCCAGCAGCGTCACCGCCTCGGCCGGGCGCCCGGCCGCGGCGCAGGCGGCTTGCAGCCGGCCCCGCACCTGTTGCAGGCGGGTAGATAGGGAATCTGTCATGTAATGAGGGTCCATGAGCGTATGCCGGCCGCGGCCGGTCGTCACGGCGATTGTAGGGAAAGCGGCGGAGGACCACAATCAAGCCCCCGCCACGCGCAGGCAGACGCCGGGCCGCCGGCGGGTGCGTTTCGGGCACAGTCGGCCGGCGCCAAGCGCGAATGTGTTGCGCCGTCGCCCCGCTACGCTTGAGAATGCACGCATTCGCCGCGCCGCGAAGCGCGCCCCCGCAATCACGCAACGGGTCAAGACATGGAAATCTCCGAGCTGCTGGCATTCACCGTCAAGAACAAGGCCTCCGACCTGCACCTGTCGGCCGGCCTGCCGCCGATGATCCGCGTCAACGGCGACATCCGCCGCATCAATCTGCCGCCGATGGACCATCATGACGTGCACGACATGGTGTACGACATCATGAACGACTACCAGCGCAAGATCTTCGAGGACAGCTACGAGTGCGACTTCTCGTTCGAGCTGCCCGGCATCGCCCGTTTCCGCGTCAACGCCTTCGTGCAAAACCGCGGCATGGCGGCGGTGTTTCGGGTGATTCCAAGCAAGGTGCTGACGCTGGAGCAGCTGTCCGCGCCCAAGATTTTCCAGGACATCGCCAACTTCCCGCGCGGCCTGGTGCTGGTCACCGGCCCCACCGGCTCCGGCAAGTCCACCACGCTGGCGGCGATGATAGACTATGTCAACGAGAACTCTTTTTCGCACATTCTTACCGTGGAGGACCCAATCGAGTTCGTCCACGAGAGCAAGAAGAGCCTGATCAACCAGCGCGAACTGGGCCTGCAGACGCACAGCTTCGCCAACGCGCTGAAAAGCGCGCTGCGCGAGGACCCGGACGTGATCCTGGTGGGCGAATTGCGCGATCTGGAAACGATACGGTTGGCGCTGACCGCGGCCGAGACCGGCCACCTGGTGTTCGGCACCCTGCACACCAGCAGCGCGGCCAAGACCATAGACCGTATCGTGGACGTATTCCCGGCCGGCGAGAAGGAAATGGTGCGCTCCATGCTGTCCGAATCGGTGCGCGCGGTCATCGCGCAGACATTGCTGAAAACCAAGGACGGCGCGGGCCGCGTGGCGGCGCACGAGATCATGATGGGCACCCCGGCCATCCGCAACCTGATACGCGAAAACAAGATCGCCCAGATCAATTCGATGATACAGACCGGCCAGCAGCACGGCATGCAGACGCTGGACCAATGTCTGTCTGACCTGGTGCGGCGCAATCTGGTGTCGCCGGGCGAAGCGCGCGCCAAGGCCAGCAACAAGGACGCCTTCTAAGCCGCCCCGGCGCTAAGGATGCACCGCAATCGGCCGCAGCCAGCCAAGGCGGCGGACTAAACTGAAAGCAGCACACGCAGGATACGCCGTCATGGAAAAGGACCAGGCTTCAAAATTCATTCACGATCTGCTGAAGCACGCGATCGGCAAGAACGCCTCGGACATCTTCATCTCGCCGGAATTTCCGCCGGCGATGAAGATAGACGGCAAGATCACGCCGGTGGCGCCGCAGCCCTTGAGCCCGCAGCAGAGCAAGGCGCTGGTGCGCTCGGTGATGAACGACCGCCAGACCGAAGAATTCGAATCCAAAAAAGAAGCCAACTTCGCCATCAACCCGCCCGGCATCGGCCGCTTCCGCGTCAGCGCCTTCGTGCAGCAGGGCATGGTGGGCATGGTGCTGCGCAAGATCAACACCGAGATCCCCAACTTCGACCAGCTCAATCTGCCCGAGGTCTTGAAGGACATCGCGCTGATCAAGCGCGGTCTGGTGATCTTCGTCGGCGGCACCGGCTCAGGCAAATCCACCTCGCTGGCCGCGCTGGTGGACTGGCGCAACAGCACCAACCAGGACCACATCATCACGGTGGAGGATCCGATCGAGTACGTGCACGCGCACAAGAAATCCATCGTCACCCAGCGCGAGATCGGCGTCGACACCGAGAGCTGGGAAATCGCGCTGAAGAACACGCTGCGCCAGGCGCCGGACGTGATCCTGATGGGCGAGATCCGCGACCGCGAAACCATGAACTACGGCCTGCAGTTCGCCGAGACCGGCCACCTGTGCCTGGCCACCATGCACGCCAACAACGCCAACCAGGCGCTGGACCGCATCCTCAATTTCTTCCCGGAGGAGCGCCACCAGCAGGTGCTGATGGACTTGTCGCTGAACATGCGCTCCATCGTGTCGCAACGGCTGGTGCCGCATAAATCCGGCCGCGGCCGCGTGGCGGCGGTGGAAATTTTGCTGAACAGCCCCCTGGTCTCGGATATGATCTTCCGCGGCGAGATCGCCGGCCTGAAAGAAGTGATGTCGCGCTCGCGCGAGGCCGGCATGCAGACTTTCGACCAATCGCTGTTCGAATTGTACGAGGCGGACCTGGTCAGCTACGAGGACGCGCTGCGCAACGCGGACTCCATCAACGACCTGCGCCTGAAAATCAAGCTGTACAGCGAAAGCGCGCGCAATCGCGACCCGCTGGAAGGCATAGACCACCTGGACATTGTTTGACCCCGGCGCCACGCCCTTATCCATCATGCCTCTTGACGCCAACACCACCGTACTGATTGTCGAAGACTCCCACACCGTGCGCCAGAGCCTGCGCACCATGCTGTCCTCCGCCGGCATCACCCGCTCCGAGGCCGTCAGCAGCGCCAGCGAGGCGCGCAACCGCATGCGCAACAAGGACTACGACGTGGTGCTGTGCGATTACAACCTGGGCGAAGGCATGGATGGCCAGGAGCTGCTGGAAGCGATGCGCAAGGACGGCAACCTGCCGATGTCCACCATCTGGATCATGATCACCGGCGAGCGCCACTACGAACGCGTGGTGGCCGCCGCCGAGATGGCGCCGGACGACTACATCCTGAAGCCCTTCGCCTCGCAGATGCTGCTGGACCGGCTGAGCCAGTCCTACCAGCGCAAGGCCTTTCTCGCCCCGGCGCACCGGCTGGTGGCGCAGGGCAAACCGGAGCAGGCGATACAGGTGCTGATGCAGCAGGCGCGTGAAACATCCAACCCGCAGTACCGCATAGACGCGCAAAGACTGGCGGCCGAGCTGCTGGTGAACGAGGGGCGCCAGGGCGAGGCGCTGGCCATCTACCAAGAACTGCTGAACCTGCGCGTGATTCCGTGGGCCAAGATGGGCGTGGCGCGCATCGTGGCGGAGCAGGGCGAGACCCAGGAGTCCAACGCGCTGTTGCGCGAGATCATCGCCGATGCGCCGCGCTACACCGACGCCTACGACTTGCTGGCGCAAAACCTGATCGACGACGGCCAATACCAGACCGCCGCCATCGTGCTGGAAAAGGCGGTGGCCATCTCGCCGCGCAACTTCAACCGGCTCAAGAGCTGCGGCACCGCGCTGTTGCGCTGCGGCGACCCGGCCAAGGCCGCCGACTACCTGCAGCGCGCGGTGGAAGTCGGCCGCAACAACAATTTCTTCGGCCCGGACGTGCTGGTGGACCTGCTGCAAGCCTTCAGCGAAAGCGGTCAGACCCAGCAGCTGGACCGGCTGCAGGCCGAGATCGCCGCGCGTTCCGGCGAACTGGCGGGCGGCCAGCTGACCATGGCGGTCTGCCGCGCGATGACCGCGCTGGCGCAAAAGCGGCCGGCCGACGCCTTGGCCCAGCTGCAAACGGTGGCCGACGCGCTGCGCGCGCGCGAAACCGACTTCACCGCCGCCCAGCGCTTCCTCGCCGCCGCCGTGCGGCTGCCGCCGGAGCAAAACAGCGAGCTGCCGCCGCAATGGGCGCACAGCATCGCGCTGCGCTTCGCCGACGGCCGCCACGAACTGGGCACGCTCTTGGAAATCGCCCACAAGCACCCGGCCTGCCACGAGGCCATCCAGACCGCCTACGACACGCTGCAGACCGACAGCAACAAGGCAGTGGAGCTGGCCAGCAACGGCATGCTGGAAGAAGCCGCCGCCATGCTCTATCTGCTGTCGCAAAAGACGCTGAACGAGCGCATCAGCATGAACGCCTGCGCGCTGCTGCTGCGCACTTGCGAGTCCCGCAAGAAAGCCGGCCAGCCCTTCCCGGAAGAGGAAAAACAGGTGCAGCAGCTGCTGCACTGGCTGCCGGAAGAAAACGAGCGGGTGCGCGGCTTTGTGCGCCGCCACCAGGCACTGGACCCCGACTGCGCCTGACCGTCTGCAAACGAACCGTCTAAACTGAAGCCATGGCCGGACCGCCGGCCGCCACACTCTCGCCGCGAGGCAGCCCATGGCTTTCGATGACCACACCACCGCCCTGATCGTCGAGGATGCCCTCAGCATGGCGCAAAGCCTGCGCGCCATCCTGGCCATGGCCGGCATCACCCAGACCGACACCGCCAGCAACGCCGCCGACGCGCAGAACCGCCTGCGCGGCCGCCGCTACGACGTGGTGCTGTGCGACTACAATCTGGGCAGCGGCATGAACGGCCAGGAATTACTGGAAGCCCTGCGCAAGGACGGCCATCTATCGCTGTCCACGCTGTGGGTGATGATCAGCGGCGAACGCAATTACAGCCAGGTGGCCGGCGCCGCCGAGATGATCCCGGACGACTACGTGCTCAAGCCCTTCACCGCGCAACAGCTGCTGGACCGGCTGGACGCCGCCGCGCGGCGCAAGGACTGGCTGGCACCGGCGCACAAGCTGCTGGACAAGGGACGAACCGAGCAGGCCATCGCCCAGCTGCAGGAACTGGCCAAGCAGACCGAGAACCGCCAGCGCCGGCTGGACGCCCTGCGCCTGTGCGGCGAGCTGCAGACCCGAGAAGGCCAGCACGAAGCCGCGCTGCAGCTGTACCGCGCCGTCCTGGCGCAAACCGACCAGCCCTGGGCCAAGATGGGCGTGGCGCGCATCCTGGCCGAACAGGGCGACGGCGACGGCTCGCGCAGCCTGCTGGACCAGGTCATCGCCGTCGCGCCGCGCTACACCGAGGCCTACGACCTGCTGGCGCAGAACCTGATAGACGAGGGCGGCTACGCCCAGGCCGCCGCCGTGCTGGAAAAAGCGGTGGCGATCTCTCCGCGCAACTTCCGCCGGCTGCACCATTACGGCACCTCTCTGCTGCGCAGCGGCGAGGCCGAGCGCGCGGTGGCGCCGCTGCAAAAAGCGGTGGATATCGGCCGCAACAACAGCTTCTTTGGCCCGGACGCCATGGTGGACTTGCTGCAGGCGCGCTGCGAGAGCGGCCAGACCCAGCAGCTGGACCGGCTGCAAAAAGACATCGCCGCGCGTCAGGGCAAGCTCAAGGGCGGGCCATTGACCATGGCGGTGTGCCGCGCCCTGGCGGCGCTGGCGCTGCAGCAAGCTGGCCTGGCCCTGCCGCATCTGCAGGAAGCAGCGCAATGGCTGCGCGCGCCGGAAGTGGATTTCGCCAGCGCCCAGCGCTTCCTCGCCGCCGCCGTCCAGCTGCCGGACGACGCGGGGGGCGATCCGGCCCGGGACTGGGCCCGGCTGATCGGCCTGCGCTTCGCCGACGGCCGCCACGAGCTGGGCCTGTTGCAGGAAATCACGCGCGAACGCCCCGCCTGCCGCGAGGCCGTGGAGCAGGCCTTCGAGGAGCTGCGCGCGCTCAGCCGCAACGCGCTGGAGATGGCCAACCAAGGCCGGCTGGAAGAGGCGGCCTACCAGCTGCATGACGAAGCCATGCGCACGCTGAATGGCCATCTGGCCCACTACGGCTGCGCCATGCTGCTGCGCATCGCGGAAAACCATCATCAGCAAGGCCTGCCGGACGCGGGGGAAATGGCGGCGCTGCGCGAGCTGCTGTCCTGGCTGCCGCAAGACAACGAGCGCGTGCGCGGCTTCGTCAAGCGGCGCCAGGCGCTGCTGCGCCATGCCGCGTGAGATGCGCGCCTTTCTCGCCTGCTTGCCGCCGGACAGCTGCCTGCCCACGCTGCGCGCGTGGCAGCGCCAGTTGTGCCAGCAGGTCGGCGGTCGCGCGCTGCCCTCGCGGCAGCTGCATCTGACCCTGGTTTTCCTGGGCGAAGTGACGCCGCTGCAATTGCTGCTGGCCGCGGACTGCGCCGAGCGCGCGGCGCCGGCCCTGCCGCCCGCCGTGACGCTGGACGGTTGCGGCAGCTGGCACGACGTCGGCTGGTGCGGTCCCGGCAGGCCGCCGCCAGCCTTGCGCGCCTGGGTGGAAAAATTGAAAACGGAACTGCGCGCGGCCGGCATCGCGGTGGACGCCCGGCCCTATCGGCCGCATCTGACCTTGCTGCGAAGCCTGGAGCGCCCCTTGCCGCAGCAGGCCCTGCCGCCGCTGACCCTGCTGCTGGACGAAGTGACGCTGTTCGCCTCCGACTTGCGCGCCGGCGGCGCGCGCCATTACCGGCTGGACGGCTGGCGCCGCGCCGCCGCGCCCAGCCCGGATGCGTGAGTCAGTTCTTGTCGTTGAACAGGCCGCCCAACAGCGAGCCCTGCTCTTTCGATTCGCCGCCGGCGCGCGGCGCGGCGGCGACGATGCGGTCGGCCAGCCTAGACAAGGGCAGCGACTGCAGCCACACCTTGCCCGGCCCGGTCAGCTTGGCGAAGAACAGTCCCTCGCCGGAGAACAGCGCGCTCTTCAGCTTGCCCACGTATTCGATATCGAAATCGACGCTGGGCTGGTAGGCGACCACGCAGCCGGTGTCGACGCGCACCGTCTCGCCCGGATGCAGCTGCAGCTCGGTCAGCGCGCCGCCGGCGTGCAGGAAGACGTAACCGTCGCCCTCCAGCTTCTGCATGATGAAGCCCTCGCCGCCGAACAAGCCGGTGCCGATGCGCTTCTGCCAGGCCAGGCCCAGGCTGACGCCCTTGGCCCCGGCCAGGAAGCTGTCCTTCTGCGCGTACAACACGCCGCCCAGCTCCAGCAGGTGCACCGGCACGATCTTGCCCGGCGTGGCGGCGGCGAAGGCCACCTTGCGCCGGCCGGCCGCCTGATTGGCGAACACGGTGGTGAACACCGATTCGCCGGTCAGCAGCCGCTTGCCGGCGCCCAGCAGCGAGCCGAACACGCCGCCGTCGCGGTTGGAGCCGTCGCCGAACACCGTGTCCATGGCGATGCCGTCCTGCATGTAGTACAGCGCGCCGGCCTCGCCCACCGCCGCCTCGCCCGGGTCCAGTTCCACTTCGACGTACTGCATGTCGTCGCCGAACACCTGATAGTCGATCACGTCCATCGTCATGCCTGCTCTCCCGTTTCGTCCCAGCGCGCGGCGGCGGCTTCGTCGCTGGCCTTGGCGTCCACCCAGTGCCGGCCGCCGTCGGCCAGGATTTCGCATTTCCAGAACGGCGCCTGCCGTTTCAGATAATCCATCAGGAAGGACGCGGCCTCGAAGGCGTCGCGCCTATGACCGCTGGCCGCCACCACCAGCACGATATTGTCGCCCAGCGCCAGCCTGCCGACGCGGTGGATCAGCGTCACGCCCTTCAGCGACCAGCGCCGGCGCGCCTCGCAAACGATGTCGGCCAAGGCCTTTTCCGTCATGCCCGGATAATGCTCCAGCTCCAGCGCCACCACGTCCTGGCGGTCGCCGTAGTCGCGCACCAGGCCGGTGAAGCTGACCACGGCGCCGCAGGCCGGATTGGCCGACCAGCGCCTCACTTCGGCGCCGACGTCGAAATCCTCCGCCTGCACGCGGATGTGGTTGACCGCCATCTCAGCCCCCGGTCACCGGCGGAAACACCGCCACTTCGTCGCCGTCGGCCAAGGGCGTGTCCAGTGCGGCCATTTCCTGATTCACCGCCACGCGGAATACCTTGTCGGCAGACAGCGCCTGCGCCCAGGCCTGGCCGCGCTGGCGCAATTCGGCCAACAGCTCCGCCACGGTGGCGGCCTCGCTGTCCAGTTGCTCGGACTCCACGCCCAGCGTCTCGCGCAGCCGGGCGAAATACAGCAGATTCAATTTCATGTCATCCTCGCGATCGGGTTCGCTGCCTCGTTACGGCCAGTGTATGCAAACGGCGGCGGCGGCGAAAGCGCGCTCAATGCGCCAGCGCCTGTTTCAGCCACGCCAGCAACTCAATGGCGGCATCGGCCTCTCCACGCCGCTGGGCGGTGCACTCTGTCAGACCGGCACCAAGCAGCGGCGTACGCGCCGCCACCGCGCGCATCGCGCGCAGCAGGACATCGCGGCTCAGACCATCCGGCGTCGGGCAGCAAACATGGGGAAACTCGGCCGGATCGAGCACGTCGAGGTCCAGGTGCAGATAGGTAGGCCAGGCGGGGTTTAAGCCTTCCGCCAGGCACTCCGGCCTGGTCTGTAACGCGGCCGTCTTATGCCAGGTTATGCGGTTAGACTCGATATAAGTCGCCTCCGGCGGGTCTACCTCGCGCACGCCTGCCAGATGCACTTGCTCCGGTCTGAGAGGCACCGGTACGATGCGCAACAGGTCAGCATGGCCTTCGCCCAACAACAGCCGCAGCGGCATGCCGTGCAAGTGACCACTGGGCGAACTGTGCGGCGTATTCAGGTCCGCGTGTGCGTCCAGCCATACCACGTTCAGCCGGCCGCCATACAATTGGTTCAGATAGGCCAACGGCGCGATCTCGCAAGCACAGTCCCCTCCGCACAGCAGAATGCGCTGTGGAGCGACGGCGGCGATGGTCTCGGCACAAGCGTATAGTTGACGCCGCAGCGCCGGCAGGTGATCGACGCCATCTTCGCGCACGCAGCTCGGGCAAGCTTCGATAGCGATCTCAAGCGGCGCGTCCAGTTCCGCCTTCAGCAAATGGCCGCCATCGGCGATGCGGCGCCCGTCGCCGCTGCCCTGCCATTGCGCGAAACTCAAATGCAGAACCATGCTGTCTCCTCAAAAAAAAAAACCCGCCCTGCCGGGCGGGTCGGGCATGTCGCATGACGGCGCCGCACAAGCTGCGGACGGCGCTGCATAGCATTCCCTCTCCTGAAATGACAAATGAATTATCGCAGCGGTTAATTAGCGTGACAAGAGCTTTTACACTACGCTTACAAACCGCTGTCGCATTTTGTCATCGCCGGACTTAGCGCACGATCTGCGCCAGCTCGCCTTTCAGGTAGCGGTTAGCCATGGTGTCCAGATTGATGGCCTTGATCTTGCTGGCCTGGCCGGCGGCGCCGAAAGCCTCGTAGCGGGCGATGCAGACATCGCGCATCGCGTCTATGGTCTTGGCCAGGTATTTGCGCGGATCGAATTCGGCCGGGTTCTTGGCCATGAACTGGCGGATGGCGCCGGTGGAAGCCAGGCGCAGGTCGGTGTCGATGTTCACCTTGCGCACGCCGTGCTTGATGCCTTCCACAATTTCCTCGACCGGCACGCCATAGGTTTCGCCCAGATCGCCGCCGTATTGGTTGATGATTTGCAGCCATTCTTGCGGCACGCTGGAAGAGCCGTGCATCACCAAGTGGGTGTTGGGGATGCGGGCGTGGATTTCCTTGATGCGGTCGATGCGCAGCACGTCGCCGGTGGGCTTCTTGCTGAACTTGTAGGCGCCGTGGCTGGTGCCGATGGCGATGGCCAGCGCGTCCACGCCGGTATCCTTGACGAAGCGGGCGGCTTCTTCCGGATCGGTCAGCAGCTGGCTGTGGTCCAGCACGCCCTCGGCGCCGACGCCGTCTTCCTCGCCGGCCATGCCGGTTTCCAGGCTGCCCAGGCAGCCGATCTCGCCCTCCACCGACACGCCGCAGGCGTGGGCGAAGTTGACCACGGTGCGGGTGACGCCGACGTTGTAGTCATAGTCGGCCGGGGTCTTGCCGTCGGACTTCAGCGAGCCGTCCATCATCACCGAGGAAAAGCCCAGCTGGATGGAGCGCTGGCACACGTCCGGGCTGGTGCCGTGGTCCTGGTGCATCACCACCGGGATGTGCGGGAATTCTTCCACCGCGGCCAGGATCATGTGGCGCAGGAAGGGCGCGCCGGCGTATTTGCGCGCGCCGGCGGAGGCCTGCACGATCACCGGAGCGTCCACCTTGTCGGCGGCCTCCATGATGGCGCGCATCTGTTCCAGGTTGTTGACGTTGAAGGCCGGCAGGCCGTAGCTGAATTCAGCCGCGTGGTCCAGCAGCTGGCGCAGGGAAACGAGTGCCATGAATCTCTCCTCACGAAGCCCCGCCGCGCGGGGCCGGTTCGAAAAAAACGGCTGTCGATGGCGAATCGGCAGCCGTGATGCTTATTGACGAGTCAGGCCGGTCAGCAACAGGCCGGCGCCGACGAAGGCGCCGCCGCTGAAGCGGTTGACCAGGCGCAACCGGCGCGCGCTGTTCAGCCAACGCGCCAGACGGGCGCCGCTGCCGGCGTAAGTCAGCTGCCAGCAGGACTCGATCAGGAAAAAAGAGCTCGCCAGGATGGCCAGTTGCGGGCCTTCCGGCTGGTGCGCGTTCATGAACTGCGGGAACAGCGCGGTAAAGAAAATAAACGCTTTGGGATTGCTCATCGCCACCAGGAAACCGCGGCGGAACAGCGCCCATGGGCCATGCTTGCCGCTGTCGTCCTCGGCCACTTCCGCCACCGGCTGCGGCAGGCTGCGCCAAGTCTTGACCCCCAGATAGACCAGATACAGCGCGCCGGCGTATTTGACGATGGCGAACAGCAGCTCCGAGGTGGCCAGCAGCGCGCCCAGCCCGGCCACCGAGCCGGCCATGATCAGGCCCAGCGCGCTCATCAGCCCCAGGCAGGTCATAAGGGTGCGGCGCACGCCGTAATGGATGCCGTGCGTCATGGCCAGCAGCATATTGGGACCAGGCGTGGCGGAGACGAAAAACACGGTGGTGACGAACAACAGCCAAGTTTGCAGCGACATCACGTTCTCCTGGTGGGGGCATAGCCGCCAGTATAACGGAGCGTCAGAACTGGGCGTCGACTCATCTCGCATCCTTCATTTCGCACAAGCATCCTTCGACTCCGTCACAGCGGCATCGCCGCCATGACGGTCTCTCCCTTAGTTGGCGCGTTCGGCCAGGATGGCCACGGCCGGCAGTTCCTTGCCTTCCAGGAATTCCAGGAAGGCGCCGCCGCCGGTGGAGATGTAGCTGATGTCGTCGGTGATGCCGTACTTGGCGATGGCCGCCAGGGTGTCGCCGCCGCCGGCGATGGAGAAGGCCTTGGACTGGGCGATGGCCTGGGCCAGGGTCTGGGTGCCGTTGCCGAACTGGTCGAACTCGAACACGCCCACCGGGCCGTTCCACACCACGGTGCCGGCCTGGGCGATGATGGCGGCCAGTTCCTTGGCGGAATCCGGGCCGATGTCCAGGATCATGTCGTCGGCGGCCACTTCGGCCACGTTCTTGATGGTCGCGGCGGCGGTTTCGGCGAACTCCTTGGCGCACACCACGTCGGACGGCAGCGGCACATCGCCGCCGCGGGCGCGGATCTTGGCGATCACGCGCTTGGCGTCTTCCACCAGGTCGGCTTCGGCCAGGGACTTGCCGATGGCCTTGCCTTCGGCCAGCAGGAAGGTGTTGGCGATGCCGCCGCCCACGATCAGCTGGTCCACCTTGTCGGCCAGCGCTTCCAGAATGGTCAGCTTGGTCGATACCTTGGAGCCGGCGACGATGGCCACCATCGGGCGGGCCGGCGCCTGCAGCGCCTTGGAGAGGGCGTCCAGCTCGGCCGACAGCAACAGGCCGGCGCAGGCCACCGGGGCGAACTTGGCCACCGCGTGGGTGGAGGCCTCGGCGCGGTGCGCGGTGCCGAAGGCGTCATGCACGAACACGTCGCACAGCGCGGCGTAAGCGCGGCCCAGGTCTTCGTTGTTCTTCTTCTCGCCCTTGTTCAGGCGCACGTTTTCCAGCATCACCACCTCGCCCGGAGCGAGTTCGACGCCGGACTGGAAATCGGCTTGCAGGCGCACCGGCTTGCCCAGCAGCTCGGACAGGCGGGCGACGACCGGGGCCAGGCTGTCTTCCGGCTTGGGTTCGCCTTCGGTCGGGCGGCCCAGGTGGGTCATCAGCATCACACCGGCGCCGGCTTTCAGGCACAGTTCGATGGTGGGCAGGCTGGCGCGGATGCGGGTGTCTTCGCCGATCACGCCGTTTTTCAGCGGCACGTTCATGTCCACGCGGATCAGCACGCGCTTGCCGGAAAGATTCTGCTCGGAGAGTTTGTTGAATTTCATCGCTTCGCTCGCTCAAGTTGGGATGCGGGACGGTCCGGCAAGCGGACGAGGCTTGCGCGGGATAAGACGTAACCATGGCGATGGCGCCGCGCGCTGTTGCAAAGTTTCTGCCTGGGCTGCCCCGGCTTGCCGGGAGGCGGGCAGTCGCGCGCGGTGATCGCCCCTATCCGGCAGTGTATGCCGATTAAGCGGCGTCACTTTAACACCAATCAAATTTCT
The DNA here is from genome assembly GCF_008275125.1 of Chromobacterium paludis. NCBI lineage: Bacteria > Pseudomonadati > Pseudomonadota > Betaproteobacteria > Neisseriales > Chromobacteriaceae > Chromobacterium > Chromobacterium paludis. Next base: position 3,708,703 of record NZ_CP043473.1, on the reverse strand, counting down.
TGCGCGCGCCGTGTAACAAAACAACAGTGCATTTGGCATGCGGTCGCGGTTCTTGGTAGGGCGGAAGCCCGGCATGGCCGGCGTGCCGCCCCGCCAACCTGTCCGCCTCCAAGCCCGCTTGCCGAAGAAGATGGCGGATCGCCCCTAACGAGGCATCCGCCCTACGGCTGGATCAGCAGGCGAACATCGCGCGCGCGGTGCGCAGCATCTGGCAGCTGAAGCCCCATTCGTTGTCGTACCAGGCCAGCACCTTCACCAGATTGCCGCCGGTCACCTTGGTCAGCGTGGAGTCGAAGGTGGACGCCTGCTCGGTGTGGTTGAAGTCGCCGGACACCAGGGGCAGGGTGTTGAAGCCCAGAATGCCCTTCATGCTGCCATTGGCCGCGCCCTGCAGGATTTCGTTCACCTCTTCCTTGCTGGTATCGCGCATCGCGGTGAAGGTCAGGTCCACCAAGGATACGTTGATGGTGGGCACGCGCACGGCGAAACCGTCCAGCTTGCCCTTCAGCTCCGGCAGCACCAGGCCGACGGCCTTGGCCGCGCCGGTCTTGGTGGGGATCATATTGTCGGTGGCGGAGCGGGCGCGGCGCAGGTCCTTGTGCTTGACGTCGGTCAGCACCTGGTCGTTGGTGAAGGCGTGGATGGTGGTCATCAGGCCCTTCTTGATGCCCAGCGCGTCGTGCAGCGCCTTGGCCACCGGGGCCAGGCAGTTGGTGGTGCAGCTGGCGTTGGACACCACGGTCATGTCGGCCGTCAGCACGTCATGGTTCACGCCGTAGACGATGGTGGCGTCCACATCGTCGCCGCCCGGCGCGGAGATCAGCACTTTCTTGGCGCCGGCGGCGAGGTGGGCCTGGCACTTTTCCTTGGTGGTGAAGGAGCCGGTGCATTCCAGCACCAGGTCCACGCCCAGCGCCTGCCACGGCAGCTCGGCCGGGTTGCGGGTGCTGAAGAACGGAATCTTGTCGCCATTGAGGATCAGGTTTTCGCCGTCCTGCTCCACGGTGCCGGGGAAGCGGCCGTGCACGGTGTCGAATTGGGTCAGGTGGGCATTGATGGCCAGGTCGCCGGAGGCGTTGACCGCCACCACCTTGAAGTCGTCGTGCAACTTGTTTTCGTAGATGGCGCGCAGAACTTGGCGGCCAATGCGGCCGTAACCGTTGATGGCGAGGCGGATGGTCATGCTTCTCTCTTCTCCAGATGCTTTTTTGTAGTGCGACGACTACATGACACGGCAAAAAAAGACCACCGCTGCTCAGCGGTGGTCTGTCGATTGCTTAGCGCAGAACGGCGCGGGTCTTGGCGACCACGTTTTCCACGGTGAAACCGAACTCCTTGAACAGCTGGCCAGCCGGGGCGGATTCGCCGAAGTGGTCGATGCCGACCACGTCGCCGTCCAGGCCCACGTACTTGCGCCAGAAGTCCGGATGGCCGGCTTCGATGGCCACGCGCGGCAGGCCGGCCGGCAGCACGCTGTGCTGCCAGGCCTTGTCCTGGGCGTCGAACACATTGGTGCAGGGCATGGACACCACGCGCACGGCGATGCCTTCGGCGGCCAGGGTTTCCTGTGCCTTCAGCGCCAGCTCCACTTCGGAACCGGTAGCGATCAGCACGGCGCGGGCGTTTTCCGCGTCGCGCAGCACGTAGCCGCCCTTGCGGATAGCGGCGATCTGCGCCGCGTCGCGGGCGACGAAGGGCAGGTTCTGCCGGCTCAGCACCAGGCTGGAAGGCGTGGTCTTCTGCTCGATGGCGTGCGCCCAGGCCACCGCGGTTTCCGTGGTGTCGCACGGGCGCCAGGTGTGGTGGTTGGGGATGTAGCGCAGGGTGGCGGTCTGTTCCACCGGCTGGTGGGTGGGGCCGTCTTCGCCCAGGCCGATCGAGTCGTGGGTGAACACGAAGATCGGGTTGATCTTCATCAGCGAAGCCATGCGCAGCGCGTTGCGGGCGTATTCGCTGAACATCAGGAAGGTGCCGCCGTAGGGGCGCAGGCCGCCGTGCAAGGTCATGCCGTTGATGATGGCGGCCATGCCGAACTCGCGCACGCCGTAGCTGATGTAGTTGCCGTTGCCTTCGCCGTCAATCCATTTGGAGCCGGACCAGTTGGTCAGGTTGGAGCCGGTCAGGTCGGCGGAGCCGCCGACGAACTCCGGCAGGGCCGGCGACAGCGCTTCCAGCGCGATCTGGCTGGCCTTGCGGGTGGCCACGGTCTGGGCGGCGTCGTTGATCTTGGCCAGCGCGGCGGCCTGGGCTTCGGCCCAGCCTTGCGGCAGCTCGCCCTTCATGCGGCGTTCGAACTCGGCGGCCAGCGCCGGATGGGCGGCGCGGTAGGCGTCGAAGCGCTTGTTCCATTCGATCTCGGCCACGGCGCCCTTGTCGCGGGCGCTCCATTCGGCGTAGATCTCGGCCGGGATCTCGAACGGCGCGTGCGGCCACTTCAGGCCTTCGCGCGCGGCAGCGATCTCGGCGGCGCCCAGCGGGGAGCCGTGGCAGTCGTGGCTGCCTTGCTTGGTGGGCGCGCCGAAGCCGATGGTGGTGCGGCAGCAGATCAGCGTCGGCTTGTCGGCGCTCTTCTTGGCGGTGGCGATGGCGGTGGCGATCTCGGCCGGGTCGTGGCCGTCGACATTGCGGATCACCTGCCAGCCGTAGGCTTCGAAGCGGGCCGGGGTGTCGTCGCTGAACCAGCCTTCGACGTGGCCGTCGATGGAGATGCCGTTGTCGTCCCAGAAGGCGATCAGCTTGTTCAGACCCCAGGTGCCGGCCAGCGAGCAGGCTTCGTGGCTGATGCCTTCCATCAGGCAGCCGTCGCCCAGGAAGACGTAGGTGTGGTGGTCGACGATGTCATGGCCGTCGCGGTTGAACTGGGCGGCCAGCATTTTCTCGGCCATCGCCATGCCCACGGCGTTGGTGATGCCCTGGCCCAGCGGGCCGGTGGTAGTTTCCACGCCCGGCGCGTAGCCGTATTCCGGGTGGCCCGGCGTCTTGGAGTGCAGCTGGCGGAAGTTCTTGAGGTCGTCGATGGAGAGATCGTAGCCGGTCAGATGCAGCAGGCTGTAAATCAGCATCGAGCCGTGGCCGTTGGAGAGTACGAAGCGGTCGCGGTCGGCCCAGGACGGGTTGGCCGGATTATGCTTCAGGTGATCGCGCCACAGGACTTCGGCGATGTCTGCCATGCCCATCGGGGCGCCCGGATGGCCGGATTTGGCTTTTTCCACGGCGTCCATGGCCAGGAAGCGGATGGCGTTGGCAAGCTCGGTGCGGGTAACCATTTCGGTAAAACCTCAAGACTATTGGGAACCGGTACGACGGTTCATCCCTATGCGCTCATGCTGCCGGCGACAAGGTACACCGTCGCAAAACCGCCGGATTATCGCCGATTTTGGCCATTTCCGGCAACCGGCCCGACACCTCGCAAATTGAGTAGAATCAAGCAGAACCATGTTCAGACGGCATGGTCTAGCCTTATTTCCCACTTTCCGGCGCAAGATGCGCCTCAATGGAGACCAAGATGCAGGCATATGAAACTCCGCCCCCGGCCCGCAAGGTGAGCGCTGCCCGCGGCTGGCGCTGGTGCGTGGAAGCGTTCCACATCGTGCGCGAACAGCCCTTGACCTGGGTGCTGCTGACCCTGGTCTACCTGCTGATCCATTTCGTCATCCACGCCGTGCCCTTCATCGGCAGCCTGGTGGGCGCCATCATCGGTCCGGTGTTCGCCGGCGGCTTCATCCTGGCCGCGCGCAAGTCCGAACGCGGCGAGGAGCTGGAGCTGGCCGATCTGTTCGCCGGCTTCCGCCTGATGCCCGGCCCGCTGCTGCAAGTGGGCGCCATGTTCTTCGCGCTGATGGTGGCGGCGATGCTGATCGTCGGCATGGCCGGGGTGTCCACCGGGATGATGAGCGGCATGGCGAGCGGCCATCTCGCCATCGATGCCAAGCCGGCAGCGGCCGGCGGTTTCGTCGCCCTGTTGCTGCTGACGATGTCGGTGGTGATGTTCGTCGTCAGCCTGAGCTACTGGTTCGCGCCGTCGCTGGTGACGCTGGACCGCGTGTCGCCGTGGCAGGCCATTCTGGCCAGCCTGCGCGCCGGCCTGGCCAACTGGCTGCCCATGCTGGTGGCCGGCCTAGCGCTGGGCCTGTTGCTGATTCCAGTCATGCTGACCCTGGGCCTGGGCCTGCTGCTGTGGTGCCCGGTGGCCTTCGTCACCGCCTACACCAGCTGGAAGGACGTGTACGGCCAGCCGGAGCCGGCGGCTCAGCCGTAAGCCGGTTCAAGCAGTCAAACAAAACGGGCAGCCTTGGCTGCCCGTTTTTTGCGCGCGCGGCTCAGCCCTCGACCACCGCCAGGGCGAAACCGTCGTAGCCCTTGGCGCCCACCGTCTGCATCGCGGTGGCGGACAGGCGCGGATTGTCGCCCATCAGCTCGATGAAGCGGCGTATGCCCTGGATGGCCGGGTCAGGATTGGCCGCATTGGCCACTTCGCCGCCGCGCGCCACGTTGTCGCCGACGATCACCGTGCCGGGGCGCGACAGCTGCAGCGCCAGTTCCAGATAGAGCGGGTTGTTGGGCTTGTCGGCGTCGATGAAGATGAAGTCGAACGGCGGCTCGCCCTGCTCGATCAGCCGGCGCAGCGTATCCGCCGCCGCGCCCTGCAGTATCCGCGCCTTGTCGGCCAGACCGGCGCGGGCCAGATTGGCGGCGGCCACTTCGACATGCTTGGCCTCATATTCCAGCGTGACCAGCTGGCCGTCTGCCGGCAGCGCGCGCGCCAGCCAGATGGCGCTGTAGCCGCCCAGGGTGCCGATCTCCAGCACCCGCTTGGCGCCGTGGATGCGCGCCAGCAGGTTCAAGAACTTGCCCTGATTAGGCGGCACTTGGATGGCCGGCAGCCCCGCCGCCGCGCTATCGGCCAAGGCCGCCTCCAGCGCCTCGTCCTGTTTGACCAGCTCCGTGCTGTAGTAATCGTCCAGCGCGGCCCATTGTGCGTCGTTCATGTCTGTTCTCCTGGCAAGGTAAGTATCTGCAGCGGCTCAGGCCACGCCCGCGCCGCCATGCGCCTGATAAGCCGGCCGCCGGCGCAGCCGTTCGAAATAGGCTTCGGTCCTGGGCAGCGCCGGCTTGTCGAACGGCGTCAGCAGCCAGCGCTGTATCGACACGCCCAGGACAATGTCGGCCAGGGTGAAGGTTTCGCCCAAGATCCAGCCCTCGCCCAACTGTGATTCCAGGGTGGCCATTTGCTTGGCCCAGTCTTCAATGCTTTTGCCAACACCGCCCGAGTCTGGGTAGTCTGGGTTATGCCTGCTTAGCGCTTGGAACGCATAGACCCATGCAGGATTCAGCTCCGCGAGCTGCCAGTCCATCCAGCGTTCGACTTGCGCCCTCGCGGCGGGATCGGCCGGCAGCAGATCATGCCGGCCATGCTTGGCGGCCAGGTAGCGGCAGATGGCGTTGGATTCGGACAGCGCCACGTCGCCGTCCACCAGCGCGGGGATTTGCGCGAAGGGATTCAGCGCCAGAAACTCAGGATCGCTGACGGGCCGGAAGCCGCGTCCCCAGTCCTCACGTTGGTAATCGAGGCCGATTTCATGGCAGGTCCACAGCACCTTGCGGACATTGATGGAGTTGGCGCGGCCGAGCAGGCGGAGCATGGGTTCATCCTGATGGAGGAGGAGGGATGAACAGCATACCACCCGGCATGCCAAATGTTTATTTTAGCCATTTGACCGTGTGTTCTGCTCAACGCGACAAGCTGTCAAATCGCAAGATCATGCACAGCCGGGATTTCAGCCGGCGGCTTGAAGCATGAACAAGGGCCGGCACCCGCCGCCCCTATCAGAGTCTCTCGCCGAGAACCGCGGCGGGCGGCCTTAACCGTCCTCCAGCCCGGCGCGCAGCAAGCGGGCATGCAGCACCAGGTTTTCCAATGTCAGCCGCGCGGTGGCGGCCAGATACACCAGCATGCGCTTGGCCTCGTCCGGCTCCTCGGCGCGGAACAACAGCTCGCGCTCCAACAACGAGTCCACGATCAGTTCGCGCAGGTTTGGTTCGTCGAAAGGCAGGTCGGCGTAGTCGATAGGGTCTTCCGCCTCCACGTCCTCCACCAAGCACAGCAGGTTTTCACGGCTGAGCGCGTCCATGGCTTTTCCTCCTGTCGCAAGACTGTCGCGGGACTGCCATTTTCAGTGTAGCGGTTTGCAGACGGGGATGAGCCTGGCGGGCATCGGCCGGAGGCAAGGCGCTTATCCACAGAAACCTCGTCATTCCCTTTTTACCCACAGACGCCTAAGCCGGATGCCGCGCAAAACAAAACGGGCGATCGCATCAGCGCATCGCCCGTTCTTGCCTCGCCGCTTCACGCCATGGCGGCGCGGACAGGCGGCACGCCCGGCTTGGCCGGGCTTCCGCCCTAGTGCAGCACCACGTCGAACTGCTCCTGGGTGTAGCTGGACTCCACCGACAACGACACCGGCTTGCCGATGAAGTCCACCAGCATGGCCAGGCTTTGCGATTCCTCGTCCAGGAACATGTCTATCACCGACTGCGCCGCGAGAATGCGGTAGCTCTTGGCGTCGTACTGGCGCGCCTCGCGCACAATCTCGCGCTGGATTTCGTAGCACACCGTCTGCGCCGTCTTGATCTCGCCGCGGCCCTGGCAAGTGGGGCAGGGCTCGCACAGCACATGGGCCAGGCTTTCGCGGGTGCGCTTGCGGGTGATTTCCACCAGGCCCAGACTGGTGAAGCCGTTCAGCGTGACGCGGGTGCGGTCGCGCGCCATGGCCTTGGCCAGTTCGGACAACACCGCCGCCTGATGCTCCTCGCTGTCCATGTCGATGAAATCGACGATGACGATGCCGCCCAGATTGCGCAGCCGCAGCTGGCGCGCGATGACCTGGGTGGCTTCCAGATTGGTCTTGAAGATGGTTTCGTCAAAATTGCGGTTGCCGACGAAGCCGCCGGTGTTGACGTCTATCGTGGTCATCGCCTCGGTCTGGTCGATGATCAGATAGCCGCCGAACTTCAGGTTGACGCGGCGCGCCAGCGCCTTGTCTATCTCCGCCTCGATGCCATGCAGCTCGAACAGCGGCCGCTCGCCGGCGTAGCGCTCGATCTTGTCGACGGCGATCTGCACGTACTGCTCGGCGAACTCCACCATGCGGCTGTAGTTCTCGTTGGAGTCCACCAGCACCTTGTCGGTGTAGCCGCTGACCATGTCGCGCAGCACCCGCACCGCCAGCGGCAGGTCTTCGTACAACAGGCTTTGCGCCGGCAGGGTTTGCGATTTATGCCGGATGTCGCACCACAGCTTGCTCAGGTATTCGATGTCGGCGGCCAGCTCGTCGTCGCGGGCGGTCTCGGCGCTGGTGCGGATGATGTAGCCCCGGGGGCTGTCCGCCGGCAGCAATTTCTCCAGCCGGGTCTTGAGGCTGTGGCGCTCGGCGTCGCTTTCTATCTTCTGCGACACGCCGATGTGCTCTTCCTGCGGCAGATGCACCAGGAAACGGCCGGCCAGCGAGATCTGCGTCGACAGCCGCGCGCCCTTGGTGCCTATCGGGTCCTTGATCACCTGCACCAGCACGGTCTGGCCCTCGAACAGCATCTTTTCTATGCGTTGCGGCTCGGTGGGATGCTGGCGCTGCTCCAGCACGTCGGCGATGTGCAGGAAGGCGGCGCGTTCCAGACCGATCTCGATGAAGGCGCTCTGCATGCCCGGCAGCACGCGCTTGACCTGGCCCAGGTAGATGTTGCCGACGATGCCGCGGCTGGCGGCGCGCTCCACATGCAGCTCCTGCACCACGCCTTCCTCCAGCACGGCGACGCGGGTTTCCTGCGGCGTGATGTTGACCAGGATTTGTTCCTGCGGCCGCGGCAGATCGCGCGGCAGCGGTATTGATTGATGCAGCATATTGGTTCTCCGGCTTACGGCAGCGCGAAGCCGAATTCGGCCAGAAGCAGCGCGGTTTCATGCACCGGCAGGCCCATCACGCCGGTGTAGCTGCCCTCGATGCGTTCGATGAACACGCCGGCGCGGCCCTGGATGCCATAGGCGCCGGCCTTGTCGAACGGTTCGCCGCTGGCGAGGTAGCGCTCGATCTCGGCGTCGGACAGCGCCTTGAAAAACACGTCGGTGACCGAGGTCTTGACGAGCAGCCTGTCGCCCCGCATAACGGCCACGCTGGTGATGGCCTGGTGGCGGCGGCCGGAGAAGGCGCGCAGCATGCGGCGGGCGTCGTCGGCGTCTGCCGGCTTGCCGAAGATTTCGCCATCCTGCGTCACCGTGGTGTCCGCCGCCAGCAGCGGACGTTCCGGCAATCCGCAAGACGCCACCACGCGCCAGCCTGCCTCGGCCTTTTCCCTCGCCAGCCGTTCGGTATAGGCCACCGCGTCCTCGCCGGGGCGCACGCTTTCGTCGATGTCAGCGTGGATGCGCTCCAGATTCAGGCCAAGCTGCTCCAGTAGCTCGCGCCGGCGGGGGCTGCCGGAAGCGAGGTAGATTCTATTGTCATTGGCAATCATGTCAGGCTGCTCGTTTGTTCTTGGGCTGCCGCCTAGGTTACCAGAGCGGCAGGCCGCCAACCATGGTCCCGCCGCCGCTCCGGCGCCGCGGCGCGGCGCAAGTCTCGTGGATTCAATCACTTAATTCGGCATGCATTTCAGTAAACGATTGTATGCAAGACTGGGTTGACCCGGCACGTAGAATGACATTCAATTTGCAATCAACTTTTATTATGCAAATTGAACAATGCATGCCTGTTTTGATAACATGGGCATTTTCCGCCACCAGGCTATTCCATGTCGCACGCCAGCCTCGCCGCCCGCCAGGCCAATCCGGCTACCGCCGCCGCCATCCTGCTGATCCTGTTCAATCCGCTGGGCATAGACCTCTACCTGTCCGCGCTGCCCATGCTGCAGCGGCAATTCCATGCCGATGCCTCGGCCAGCATAGGTGCCTTCGTGTTCAGCCTGGGCCTGGGCCAGCTGCTGTTCGGCCCGCTGGCGGACCGGCTGGGCCGCCGCCCGGTGGCGCTGGGCGGCCTGCTGGTCTACGCCCTTGCCTCGCTGCTGGCGAGCCGATGCGACACGCTGGTCAGTTTCCTGCTGGCGCGCAGTCTGCAAGGCCTGGCGGCCAGCGCCAGCGCGGTCTGCGCCTTCGCCATCATCCGCGATTGCTTTTCCGGCGACGCCGCCGCTCAGCGTTACAGCCTGCTCAACGGCACCCTGAACATCGTGCCGGCGCTGGCGCCGGCCTTCGGCGGCTTGTTGGCAGAGCGCTACGGCTGGCGCGCCTGCTTCTACCTATTGTCCGCCTCGGCCCTGGCGGCATGCGCGCTGCTGGCGGCCGCCATGCCGGAAACCCGTCCCCAGCGCCCGGAGCGGTCGGCCGGCATCCGCCTGGCCGAGTTGCTGGGCCATCCTGCGCTGTGGCGCTACGGCGCCTGCAGTTGCACTGCCCTGGGCCTGATCCTGAGCTACGTGACGCTGGCGCCCGGCGTGCTGATCGCGCGCGGCGGCCTGCCCGCCACCACCTTCGGCGTGCTGTTCGGCGGCAATGCCTTGCTGCTCATGGCGGCCAGCTTTGTCGGCCTGCGCCTGATCGGCCGCTTCTGCCAGCTGGCCGTGCTCAAGCTGGGGCTATGCCTGATGCTGGTCGCCGGCGCGCTTCTGCTGTTGCTGGCGGGCAGGCCAGAGGCCTGGCATTACCTGCTGCCGGTAGGGGTGCTGAGCGTGGGCTTCGCCTTCACCCTGGGGCCGGCCAGCAGCCTGGCGATGGGGCCGTTCGGCCATGCCGCCGGCCGCGCCGCCGCGCTGCTGGGCTGCGCGCAGATGCTGTTCGCCTCCGTCCTGTCCGGCCTGCTGCCCCAGTTGCCGTTGCCAGGCGAGTGGGCGCTGGCACTCGCCGTGCTGCCGCTCGCCGGCGGCTGTCTGTTGCTGTTGCGTTCGGCGCCTGCGCCGCAAGCCAGGGCGGCAACTGCCTGAATCGCTTGGGACATTCGCCGCGGCGCGAGTACAATCGCGGCTGTTCCCAAGATTGGCAGATTCATGAGCAAGCACATTCCGCGCAAGCGTTTCGGGCAGAACTTCCTGCAAGACGCCAGCGTCATCGCCGGCATCGTCCACGCGGTCAATCCGCAGCCGGACGATGTCGTGATCGAAATCGGCCCCGGCCTGGGCGCCATCACCAAACCGCTGCTGGCCCGCCTCAAGCACCTGCATGTGGTGGAAATCGACCGCGACATCATCGAGCGTCTGCGCGCCGAGCATTCGGCAGACAAGCTGACCATCCACGCCGGCGACGCGCTGGCCTTCGACTTCGCCTCGGTCAGCGACGCGCCGCTGAAGATCGTCGGCAACCTGCCGTACAACATCTCCACCCCGCTGCTGTTCCACCTGGCCACTTACGGCAACCGCGTCACCGACATGCACTTCATGCTGCAAAAAGAGGTGATCGAGCGCATGGTGGCGGAGCCGTCCACCGCCGATTACGGCCGGCTGTCGGTGATGCTGCAATACCGCTTCTACATGGAAAACATCCTGTTCGTGCCGCCGGAAGCGTTCTGGCCGCCGCCAAAAGTGGACTCCGCCGTGGTGCGGATGATCCCGGCGCCGGGCGCGCGCGGTGTGGCCCGCGACGAGGGCCTGCTGGAGAAACTGGTGACCCAGGCCTTCGCCCAGCGCCGCAAGACCCTGCGCAACAATCTGAAGGGCCTGGCCGACGTGGCCGACCTGGAGGCCGTGGGCATAGACCCCGGCCTGCGCCCGGAAAACCTGCCGGTGGAAGACTATGTTCGCTTGGCGAACCATTTGTCTGACAAAGGCATTTCGTCCTGACACGAATAAAAAATAACTGCATACTGTCGGACAAACACTACAAAGAAAGTCTAAGGCGCCGCCCTTGCCGCGGCGGCGCCTTCCTTCGCAAAGAGAGTCATAAGGAGAAACACTCATGCGTATTCGCGCTTCCGTCGTCGCCGGCTGCACCCTGGCCGCCCTCGCCGCCCTGGCCACTCAATCCGCCGCCGCCGCCGAGCTGACCGGCACGCTGAAGAAGATCAAGGATTCCGGCGTCATCGTGCTGGGCAACCGCGACTCCTCCATCCCGTTCTCGTACTACGACAACAACCAGAAGCCCATCGGCTATTCCGTGGACCTGGCTAACAAGGTAGTGGACGAGGTGAAGAAGGAATTGAAGATGCCCAATCTGCAGGTGCGCTATAACTTGGTGACCTCGCAGAACCGCATCCCGCTGGTGCAGAACGGCACGGTGGACCTGGAGTGCGGCTCCACCACCAATAACGCCGAGCGCGGCAAGCAAGTGGCGTTCTCGGTCGGCATCTTCGAGATCGGCACCCGCCTGTTGACCGCCAAGAACTCCGGCGTCAAAGACTTTCCGGACCTGAAGGGCAAGAACGTGGTCACCACCGCCGGCACCACCTCCGAGCGCCTGATCAAGTCCATGAACGCCAGCAAGAACATGGGCATGAACATCATCTCGGCCAAGGACCACGGCGAATCCTTCTTGATGCTGGAATCCGGCCGCGCCGTCGCCTTCATGATGGACGACGCGCTGTTGTACGGCGAAATGGCCAAGGCCAAGAATCCGTCCAACTGGACCGTGACCGGCAAGTCGCAATCGTATGAAATCTACGGCTGCATGCTGCGCAAGGACGACCCGGCCTTCAAGAAGGTGGTGGACACCGCGCTGGAAAAAACCTTCAAGTCCGGCGAAATCAACAAGATCTACGCCAAATGGTTCACCAGCCCGGTGCCGCCCAAGGGCCTGAACCTGAACTTCCCGATGTCCGACGAGCTGAAGGCGCTGTTGGCCAAGCCGACCGACAAGCCGGCCGAGTAACCTGCCTGGCCGCCAATGCGGCCTCCGCCCTGAAGCTTTGTCCGTCGCGCCGCCCGTCAGGGCGGCGGTTTGACCCTGCGCGGCCGCCATCCGGCCGCCGCGGGGAGCATTGATCGCCGCGCCGCCGCCCCGGCCGCGCGGTTGGGAGTGGTTGCAATGAATTATCACTGGGACTGGGGAGTCTTCTTCAAACCCACCGGCGTCGGCAGCGAAATCTATCTGAACTGGTTCGTCTCCGGCCTGGGCTGGACCCTGGCCGTGGCGCTTTCCGGCTGGATCGTGGCGCTCGTCGTCGGCACCGCGGTCGGCGTGGCGCGCACGCTGCCGCATCGCGGCCTGGCCGCCCTGGCCACCGCCTATGTCGAACTGTTCCGCAATGTGCCGCTCTTGGTGCAGCTATTCGTCTGGTACTTCCTGGTGCCGGACCTGCTGCCTCAGGGCGCGCAGGTCTGGTTCAAGCAGGACCTGGCGCCGGCCACCTCGCAATACCTGTCCGTCGTGGTCTGCCTGGGCCTGTTCACCGCCGCGCGCGTGGCGGAGCAGGTGCGCACCGGCATCGAGGCGCTGCCGCGCGGCCAGCGCAACGCGGCCATGGCCATGGGCTTCTCGCTGGGCCAGACTTACCGCCACGTGCTGTTGCCGCAGGCGGCGCGCATCATCATCCCGCCCTTGACCAGCGAGTTCCTGAACATCATCAAGAACTCGTCGGTGGCGTCCTTGATCGGCCTGATGGAGCTGCTGGCGCAGACCAAGCAGACGGCTGAGTTCTCCGCCAACCTGTTCGAGGCCTTCACCCTGTCCACCATCATCTATTTCACGCTGAACATGAGCCTGATGCTGATGATGAACGCGCTGGAGAAGAAACTGCGGGTGCCCGGCATGATGGGAGGCAAATAATGGATTTCAGCCAAATCATTCCGGCCATGCCGGGCCTGTCGCAAGGCATGATGCTGACCTTGAAGATGACGGCCGGCGGCGTGATCGGCGGCGTGGTGCTGGGCATTTTCCTGGCGCTGGCGCGGCTGTCCGACGTTAAGCCCTTGTCGGCGCTGGCCAAGTTCTACATCTATTACTTCCGTTCCATTCCGCTGCTGCTGGTGATTTCCTGGTTCTACCTGGCGGTGCCCATGCTGCTGAACTGGATCACCGGCAATCTGGAACCGGTGGGGGCCTTCACCTCCTGCCTGGTGGCCTTCGTCATGTTCGAGGCGGCCTACTTCGCCGAGATCGTCCGCGCCGGCATCCAGGCGATACCGAAGGGCCAAGCCAACGCCGCCTACGCCCTGGGCATGCGCTACCATCAGGTGATGCGCCTGGTGGTGCTGCCGCAGGCCTTGCGCAAGATGATGCCGCTGCTGTTGCAGCAGTCCATCATCCTGTTCCAGGATACCTCCCTGGTTTACGCTGTCGGCTTGATGGATTTCCTGAACACCGCCCGCTCCAAGGGCGACATCGTCGGCCTGCCGCATGAATTCCTGATATTCGCCGGCACGGTCTACTTCGTAATCAGTTTCGGCGCCTCCCGCCTGGTGAAGCGCCTGCAACAAAGGTTGGCTGTATGACTGCAATGATTTCGCTGAACAAGGTCAGCAAATGGTATGGCGACTTCCAGGTGCTGACCGATTGCACCACCGAGGTCGCCAAGGGCGAGGTGGTGGTGGTGTGCGGGCCGTCCGGCTCCGGCAAATCCACCCTGATCAAGTGCGTCAACGCGCTGGAGCCGTTCCAGCAGGGCGAGATCATCGTCGACGGCATCTCGGTGGGCGATCCGAAAACCGACCTGCCCAAGCTGCGTAGCCGCGTCGGCATGGTGTTCCAGCATTTCGAGCTGTTTCCGCACCTGTCCATCACCGAGAACCTGGCCATCGCCCAGATCAAGGTGCTGGGCCGCGGCCGCGACGAAGCCATGGCCAAGGGCCTGAAGCTGCTGGACCGCGTGGGCCTCAGGGCGCACGCCGACAAGCATCCCGGCCAGCTGTCCGGCGGCCAGCAGCAGCGGGTGGCCATCGCCCGCGCGCTGGCCATGGACCCCATCGCCATGTTGTTCGACGAGCCCACCAGCGCGCTGGACCCGGAGATGATCAACGAGGTGCTGGACGTGATGAGCGAGCTGGCGCACGAGGGCATGACCATGATGTGCGTGACCCACGAAATGGGCTTCGCCCGCCGCGTGGCCGACCGCGTGATCTTCATGGACCAGGGCCATATCGTCGAGGACTGCAAGAAGGAAGAATTCTTCGGCGATCTGGACGCCCGCAGCGAGCGCGCGCGACAGTTCCTGTCCAAGATCCTGCAACACTAAGACCCGCTCCACCCGATCCTGCCTCGCGCCTGGGATCAGGCGCGGTAGGGGGCTTAGCAGGCCGTTGAAAAACCAACAGCCATTCATTTGGTATAATCATCAACATCCAACGAACCGCGAAAGCACCCGATGAGAGGCGTCCGCAACGACAGTCAGACGAGCCTGTTCAGCTACATCCAGCTGGAAGATCGCATCCCGGCCAATCACCCGCTGCGCAAGATCCGCCAGATGGTCGATCTGGTGCTCGGCTCGATGAATGAGATATTCGACGGCTTATATTCCCGGGTCGGGCGGCCTTCGATTCCGCCCGAACATCTGCTGCGCGCCTCCCTGCTGCAAGTGCTCTACACCATCCGCTCCGAGCGGCTGCTGGTCGAGCAACTGGACTACAACCTGCTGTTTCGCTGGTTCGTCGGTCTTTCCGCCGATGCCCGCGTATGGGATCACTCGACCTTCTCGCAAAATCGCGACCGCTTGTTTACCGAAGACGTCGCCCGCGCCTTCTTCATTCGCGTACGCAGCCTGGCCGAGTGGGGCAAGCTCACCAGCGACGAACATTTCAGCGTCGACGGCACGCTGATCGATGCCTGGGCTTCGCACAAAAGCTTTGTTCACAAGGATGACGACACGTCCCCACCCGCAGGGCGCAACCCGGACGTCGATTTCCGGGGCGAGAAGCGAAGCAACCAGACGCATCAATCGCGAACCGATCCGGAAGCGCGACTGGCCCGCAAGAGCGCCGGCGACGCCAGCCGCTTGTGCCATATGGCCCATATCCTGACCGAGAACCGCAACGGTCTGGTTGTGGACGTCTCGGTGTCCGAGGTCAATGGCCACGCCGAAAACATCGAAGCGCTGAACCTGTTGCTGCGCAATGCCAAGAAAGGCAGCACCGTCGGCGCGGACAAGGGCTATGACACGCCTGCTTTCGTGAACGGCTGCCGAGGCTTGGGCATTACGCCGCACGTGGCGCGCAAGCGTGTCGGCAGCGCCATCGACAGCCGCACCACGCGCCATGAGGGTTACGCGATCAGCCAGCGGCGACGCAAACGGATCGAGGAATGCTTCGGCTGGCTGAAAACCGTCGGAGGCCTTCGCAAAACCAAACTGATCGGCCGGGCCAAACTGGCCGGGCAAACTTTTTTAGCGTTTGCGACCTATAACCTGATCCGCATGGGCAGCCTGTCCGGTTGCTGGGGCGGATCGCATGTATAGGGCGTATTGCGCCCAAAATCGCCGGATAACCGGCAAACAGCCTGAAAACTCAGGCAGAGAACGGATTTATGGGCATTCAGCCCGCTGAAACCGCCCATTTTTGTTCATACGGAAATGGGTTGGGGCAAGATCGACGTGTTTTTCAACGGCCTGTTAGCGTCGACAAGCGGCGCCATGTCCGCTCCCCAGCCCGGCCGCCAGCCGGGCTTTTTCATCGCTGGCGTCATGGCACAGGGCGCTTGGCCGGGCTTTGGCCCCATTTTTGCAACAGCCGCTTGCAAGAAAAGCAATAAATGCTCCATGCATTCCTTAACGGTACTAGCATGGCCAAAAATATCGCCGGGTCCATTCCGTGAAGAAATTGATCGCCCTGCTGCTGCTTGCCCTGTGCAGTCAGTCCGCGCTGGCGGCGCCAGAGCTGGTCCTTGCCTACAGCGTGTTCGAACCGTGGAAACGCCTGGACGCGCATGGCCTGCCGGCGGGACCATATGCCGACATCGTGCGCGAGCTGGCGCGCCGGCTGAAACTGCCGCTGCGCTTCGCGCATTGCCCGCTGTCGCGCTGCCTGGCCATGATGGAGCAAGGCCGCGCCGACCTGATGATAGGCGTGCGGCCCACGCCGGAACGATCGCGCTATCTGGACTTTCTGGAACCGGCGTTCGCCAATGGCGACCATCTGGCGTTTTATCAGCGCAGCGACGACAACAGCGTCATCGCCCGCTACGAGGATCTGCACGCTCGCCGCGTGGGCGTCTCCGAAGGCGTCAGCTATACCCCCCGCTTCGACGGCGATGCCCAATTGCGCCGCGACGCCAGCCCCGGCATGGAGTCCGGCTTCCGCAAGCTGGCGCAAGGCCGCGTGGACGTGTTGATCGTCAACAGCAGCCAGGGCCGCGAACTGGCGGCCCGGCCGGAGTTCGCGGGCAAGGTGAAGCGCGCCGTCCTGACCCTGGACGACCACCACCCCAACCGCCTGGCCCTGGCGCGGCGCTCGCCGCTGCAGCCGCAAAAGACCCGCATCCAACAAGCCCTGCGCGGCATGGTGGCCGACGGCACCATTGCCCGCCTGCTGTCGGCCACGCCGTAGTCTATCCGCCAGGACACTGGCCGCGAGCGGTGGCGGCTGGCATAGTAGAGTTTTCGCACTCTCACCGCAGGACGTCACGCCATGCAAGACCAACACGCCTGGTCCGGCCGTTTTTCCGAGCCGGTTTCCGAACTCGTCAAGCACTACACCGCCTCCATCGGCTTCGACTACCGTCTGGCCGAGGTGGATATCGCCGGATCGCTGGCCCACGCCGCGATGCTGCACCGATCGGGCGTGCTCAGCGACGCCGACCTGGCCGCCATCCAGCATGGCATGGACGACATCCTGGCGGACATCCGCGCCGGCCGGCTGGAATGGAGCGTGGACCTGGAAGACGTGCACATGAATATCGAGCGCCGGCTGACCGACCGCATCGGCGACGCCGGCAAGCGCCTGCACACCGGCCGCAGCCGCAACGACCAGGTGGCCACCGACATCCGGCTGTGGCTGCGCGGCGAACTCGACGCCACCGTCCATCTGCTGTCCGAGCTGCAAAAGAGCCTGCTGGACCTGGCGGAGGCGAACGCCGATACGGTGATGCCGGGCTTCACCCACCTGCAGGTGGCGCAGCCGGTCACCTTCGGCCACCACCTGCTGGCCTATGTGGAAATGCTGGCGCGCGACGCCGAACGGATGCAGGACTGCCGCAAGCGCGTCAACCGCCTGCCGCTGGGCGCGGCGGCGCTGGCCGGCACCACCTACCCGATAGACCGCCACTACACCGCTCAGCTGCTGGGCTTCGACGACGTCTGCCACAACTCGCTGGACGCGGTGTCCGACCGCGACTTCGCCATCGAATTCGCCGCCGCCGCCAGCCTGGTGATGATCCACCTGTCGCGCTTGTCGGAAGAGCTGATCCTGTGGATGAGCCCGCGCGTCGGCTTCATCGACATCGCCGACCGCTTCTGCACCGGCTCGTCCATCATGCCGCAGAAGAAGAACCCGGACGTGCCGGAACTGGTGCGCGGCAAGTCCGGCCGCGTCGTCGGCCACCTGATCGCGCTGATCACCTTGATGAAGGCGCAGCCGCTGGCCTACAACAAGGACAATCAGGAAGACAAGGAACCGCTGTTCGACACCATGGACACCCTGCAAACCACCCTGCGCATCTACGCCGACATGATGCGCGGCGTGACGGTGAAGCCGGAAGCGATGCGCGCGGCCGTGCTGCAGGGCTTCGCCACCGCCACCGATCTGGCAGACTACCTGGTCAAAAAGGGCCTGCCCTTCCGCGACAGCCACGAGGTGGTGGCGCTGGCGGTGCGCCACGCCGAGGGACAGGGCGTGGACCTGGCCGACCTGCCGCTGGCCCAATTGCGCGAATTCTCGGCGCTGATCGAGGACGATGTGTTCGCCGTGCTGACGCCGGAAGGCAGCCTGGCCCAGCGCGACCACGTAGGCGGCACCGCGCCGGCCCAGGTCAAGGCGCAGATCGCCCGCCACCGCGGCCGGCTGGGCTGAGTCTCCCCGTTACGCCCTCCCGCTGGAGGGCGTTTTGATTTTCCGCCTCCGCGCAACGCCATCTCGCCATGAATCCTCTGCATCCCCGCCGCCAGCATCGCCTGTCCCATCTGCTGGCCAGTTTGCTGGTCGCCGCCTTGCCGCTGCTGGCCATCGCACCCACCCTGCTGTGGCAGGAAAAGCGCGACCTGGCCGAACAGGCGCGGCGGCAAGCGGAGCAAGCCAGGAGCCAGCTAGACGAGATTCTGGACCAGGCCGCGCTGGCCAGCCGCGCCATCCAGCCGCTGGCCGGCAGCGATTGCGCCAGCGCCGCGCCCGAACTGCGCCGCCAGGCCACCATCGTACCCTTCGTGCGCAGCACCGGTTTGCTGCGCGACGGGGCCATCTACTGCACCTCGCTGTCCGGCGCCATCCCGCATCCCAAACCCTACTCCAGCCCTTTTGTCGGCGGCGCCTTGCGCCTGCTGCCCGGCAACCGCACCACGCCGGACGTGCCGCTGATGCACTTCCGCACGGCAGGCCCGCATGGCGATACGCTGGCCGCCGTGGACGGCCGCTATCTGCAGCTGGCGCTGCAGGACGCCAGCGACGGCGCGCCGGTCTACCTGATCGTAGGCGGGCAATGGCTGGGGCCGCGCCTGGCCGGCGCCGGCCAGCCGCCGCTGCCGGCGCAAATCCAGATCCGCCTGTCATCGACGCGCTACCCCTACGCCGTCGCCACCGGTTACGCGCTGCCCGGCAACCGCGAATGGCTGTGGCGCCGCCATGCCGCGCTCTTGCTGGTGGTGGTGGCGCTGAGCCTGCTGGCCGGCGGCGCGCTGTATTGGCTGCTGGGCCGGCCGGCCTCGCCCAGCGACGAATTGCGCCGCGCGCTGGAAAACGATGAGTTCGAGGGTTTTCTGCAGCCGCTGGTCAAACCCGGCCAGGCCGGCTGGCAGGGCGCCGAGACGCTGATGCGCTGGCGCCACCCGCGCGAAGGCCTGGTCCGGCCCGACCTGTTCATCCCGCGCGCCGAGGAAAGCGGCCTGATCGTGCCGATGACGCGCGGCATGATGGACAGGCTGATCCCGCGGCTGGCGCCGCTGCGGCTGCCGGCGGGCTTCCACCTCGGCTTCAACATCAGCCGCGCGCACCTGGACGACCCAGGCTTCTTCGACGACTGCGCCCGCTGGCAGCGCGCGCTGGCGGCACGCGGCGCGGTGCTGACGCTGGAACTGACCGAACGCGAGATCATCGCCATCACGCCAGAGGTGGAGGCGCTGTTTCAAAGGCTGCACGCGCTGGGCGCGAAGATCGCGCTGGACGATTTCGGCACCGGCCACTCCAGCCTGGTCTACTTGCAGCAACTGGCGGTGGACGGGCTGAAGATAGACCAAAGCTTCGTCGCCGGCATCGGCAGCGACGGCTTGTCCGCCCATATCGTCGACAGCGTGGCGGAGCTGGCGGCCAAGCTGGGCCTGGATACGGTGGCGGAAGGCGTGGAAACCGCCGCCCAGTTCGATTACCTGGCCCAATTGGGCGTGGGCTGGCTGCAGGGCTATCACATCGCCCGCCCCATGCCGCTGGACGAGTTCATCCGCCGCTGGCGCGCCGGCGACACCTGGAATGGGTAAGATAGATTGCCTCAACAATGCCGCATGCGTAAACTGCCCGGCATCGCGCCGCCCGCGGCGTTTCACTTTGGCAGAACCATGCAAGCGAAAACCATAGGCATTGCCGGCGTCACCGTGCCCGGCGCCGTAGACTGCCTGTCCAAGATGCACCGCCTGTGCGCGGGCCGTTTCCCACCCCTTCATCACCCGCGCTTCGTTTTGGATCAGCCCGACTTCGGCGCGGTGCACCAGGCGCAGGACGACGACCGCTGGGACCGCGTAGCCGACTCCATCGTCGGCTCGCTAGATCGGCTAGCCGGCGCCGGCGCCGAACTGGCGGTGATCCCGGCCAACACCGTGCACCTGGTGGTGGACGACATCCGCGCGCGCTCCCCCATCCCGCTGATCAGCATGCTGGACGTGGTGGCTGAGGCCTGCGCCGCGCGCGGCCTGAAGCAAGTGGCGATACTCGGCACCCGCTGGACCATGGCGCGCCGGCTATATCAAACGCCGCTGGCCGAGCGCGGCATCACGGAGATCATCCCGGACGAGGCGCAGCAGGCGCTGATCCAAAACGCGATCTTCGCCGAGCTGGTGCCCACCGGCGGCGCCAGCGCAGTCACCGTGGCCGCGCTGCTGGAAGTGGTAGAGGCGATGAAGGCCCAGGGCTGCGACGGCGTGGCGCTGGCCTGCACCGAGCTGCCCCTGGTCCTGAACGACGCCAATTGCGGCGTGCCGGCCATAGACACCACCCTGGTGCTGGCCGAAGCCGCGCTCAACGCCGCCTGCGTCTAATCCGGCTGGGCCGCGCGCCGGTACTCGCCCGGCGGCAGGCCCGCCAGCCGCTTGAAGGCGCGCTGGAAGGCGGCGTCGCTGTCGTAGCCCACCCGCGCCGCCACCTCGGCCAGCGATAGCCGGCTTCCGCTCAGCAAGGCCCGCGCCCGCTGCATGCGCCAGCCGGTGAGATGGTTCAGCGGCGTATCGCCTACCCGCTGGCGGAAATGACGGGCGAAGGCCGAGCGCGACATGCCGGCGCGCGCGGCCATGCTGTCCAGCGTCCACGGCGCGGCCAGATCGTCATGCAGCGCGCGCAACACGGGCGACAGCCGCCTATCCGCCAGCGCGCCCAGCCAGCCCTGTCCCTGGCCCGACAGGCAATGAATGCGCAGCGCCTCGATCAGCAGCACGTCCACCAGTTTTTGCACCACCAGCCGCGAGCCCAGCCCCGGCTCGGCGTTCTCGCGGGCGATCATCTCCAGCGCCGCCTGCAGCAGCCGCGCCCGCTCCGCGTCCAGCCGCACATGCAGCACCGGCGGCAGCATGTCCATCAATGGCGCGCCGGCGGCGGCATCGAACACGAAGCGGCCGGACACGATGCCGGTTTCCTCGCCGTCGCCGCCGAAGCGGATCACGCCGTCGCGACGGCCGTCGAATACGGTCTCGCACGGCAAGGCCTGACGGCCTGGCGCGTCCATCAGGCAGAAACGCTGGCCGCCGCTGACGATGAACAGATCGCCCGCTTCCACATGCAGCGGTTCGGCCTGGCCCGCTCCGGCCAGCCAGGCCTGGCCATGGGCGACAATGCCGAAGCGCGCCGACACCTGATGGGCGAAGTCTATTCCCCACGGCGCGCGGGCCTCCAGCCGAGCATACAGCGCGCTCTGCACCCGCATCGCGGCAAACAGGTCTTCCAGCAAGTCCATGATGAGACTCCGGCACGAATGGTGAAAAAACGGATACGGCCAATCATTCATCATCTCCGCGCGCCGCGGCAAGATGTTCCTGCGATATTTCACGCAAGGACATCCGCAATGCAAAGCTACCGTTTTTCCCGTTTCGGCTCGCTCGATTCCCTGCGCATGCAGGACGAAGCCATGCCCGCGCCCGGCCGCGGCGAAGTGCTGGTCAAAGTGCATGCCAGCTCTTTGAACTACCGCGATCTGGCCCTGCTGCACGGCCATTACCCAATGAGCTGGAGCGACGGCCTGGTTCCGCTGTCCGACGGCGCCGGCGAGATCATCGCGCTGGGCGAAGGCTGCCGCCGCTTCGCCGTGGGCGACCGCGTCTGCAACAGCTTCTTCCCGGAATGGTTCGGCGGGCCGTTTCCGCTGGAGCAGGCCGCCCGCCAGTACGGCAGCAATCTGGACGGCTGGTTGTGCCAATACAAGACGGTGAGCGAGGAGGCGCTGGTCCGCGTGCCGGACCATCTGAGCTACGCCGAGGCCGCCGCGCTGCCCTGCGCCGCGCTGACCGCCTGGACCGCGCTGACCGGGCCGCAGCCGGTCAAGGCCGGCGACACGGTGCTGACCCAGGGCACCGGCGGCGTGTCCTTGTTCGCGGTGCAGCTGGCCAAGCTGATGGGCGCGCGGGTGATCGCCACCACCTCCAGCGCGGACAAGGCCGAGAAATTGAAGGCGCTGGGCGCGGACGAGGTGATCGATTACCGCGCCGCGCAGAATTGGGGCGAGCGGGCACGGGCGCTGAGCGGCGGCGGCGTGGACCGCATCATCGAAGTGGGCGGCCAGGGCACCCTGGAACAATCGCTGGCCGCCATCGCCGTCGGCGGCGAAATCGCCGTGATCGGCTTCCTGGACCAGGGCGGCGCGGCGCTGGACTTCATGCGCTATTTCATGAGCGGCGCCACGCTGCGCCGCATCGCCGTGGGCCACCGCGAGGGCATGGAGGCCATGCTGCGCGCCATCGGCCAACATAAGCTGCGGCCGGTCGTCGATCAGGTTTTCTCATTTGGCGAGGCGCGCGCGGCTTTTGAGCATTTCGACGCGCGCCGCCATTTCGGCAAGGTGGTGATCCAGCACTAGAAATCGTGCCCGCCGCCAGTGTGGCGGGCACGCCTAGCCGGTCTTGCGCCAGCGCGCGCGGCCGGCTTTTTTTGCATCCCGCATTTGCTAAGCCGGGTGCAAATATGTTACTAAAGTAACGTGATTTTCGATTCCGAATAGTTATGAGCCGCTCTCCACGTCACGACAAAATTCTGCAACTGGTCCGCGAAAACGGCTTCATGCCGATTGAAGAGCTGGCCCGTCTGCTCGACGTCACGCCGCAAACCATTCGCCGCGACATCAACCAGCTGTGCGAGGCCAATCTGTTGCGCCGCTATCACGGCGGCGCCGCGCTGGGCAACAGCGTGGAGAATGAGGACTACTTTGCGCGCAAAGGAAAGTTCCAGAGCGAAAAGGCCCATATCGCGGAAATGATCGCGCGCAGCATCCCGGACCACGCCTCGCTGTTCATGAGCATAGGCACCACCATAGAAGCGGTGGCGCAGGCGCTGACGGCCACGCACAAAGGCCTGCGCGTCATCACCAACAACATCCACGTCGCCTCCATCATGTCCACCAACCCGGACTTCACCGCGATGATCACCTCCGGCACCGTGCGCGCGTCTGACGGCGGCATCACCGGCGTGGCGACGCTGGACTTCATCAACCAGTTCAAGGTGGATTACGCCATCATCGGCGTGTCCGGCATAGAAACCGACGGCTCGCTGCTGGACTTCGACTACCGCGAAGTGCGCGTGGCCCAAGCGATGATGAACAACGCCCGCCACCGCTATCTGGCCGCCGACCACAGCAAGTTCGGCCGCAACGCGCTGGTGCGCATGGGCCACATCAGCGAATTCCACACCGTATTCACCGACGCCATGCCGCCGGAGCCGGTCAGCAAGCTCTTGGAAGAGCACAGCGTGCGCCTGGTGCTGTCCGAGGCCTGAGTCCACATCCTCATCCTGTTTCGCGAAACCCGGCCGCTGGCCGGGTTTTCTCATTGCGGCGGCGCAGGCCGCGCCATACCGCCAGCAGCGCGGGCTCGCCCACGGCGCTGCCCGCGCAAACCTTAGCCGGCGCTCAGCCCGCAAACACATGCGCCGCCATGTAGTCGATAAAGGCGCGCAGCCGCGGCGGCATGGCCGGCGTGGACGGCCAGAGCAGATACAGATTGCCGCTGCGCCGCACCTGGGGCGTCTCCAACGCCAGCAGCGCGCCGGAAGCCAGCTCGCGGCGGATGGAGAAGTCCGGCATGCAGACAATGCCCATGCCGCGCTCGGCCAGCTCGATCAAGGCCTCGCCGGTATTGCAGCTGGCGCTGACCGGCGGTTCCGCCTCTTCGCCGTCCGCCAACACCAGCGGCCATGGCAGCAGCTTGCCGCTGCTGGGAAAGCGGTAGTGCAGGCAGCGATGACGCGCCAGATCAGTGGCTGCGCGCGGCGCGCCGTATTCCTGCAAATACGCCGGCAACATTTTGGCATGATTTTGAGCTATGCAACAAAGTCCATTTGCATTACTTTACATGAGCCGCCTAATGCAGAGTTAAGCGGCAGACCCGCCGCACACAAAATTCTCAGAGCCCAGCATGCACCGGACCGGTGAGGCTGTCTGCTTGAACGACGAGTTAGACAGCATCTTTTTTACCTCGCGCCATTGAGAACAACAGCACTGAAAGCACGACCTCAGTGCCTCCACCTACTGCCGCCGCTAGCGCCGGTGCCGCGCTAGCCAGCGCCAAGGCAATGCCCAGCGAACAAAGCGTGCCACCCGCCCACCAAAAAGCACGAAGCCCGTAAAGGGTTTGAAAAGTGAAGTAGCGCCCTCCGATCATGAGCAACATTGACGGATAGAACCACTCCGGCCTTAACACCTGTATTCCGAAGGCCACTGCTATACCTGCCAAGAGCCAAAACGTGCCCTCCAATGCGAGCTTTCCGAGCGGATTGTCAGCACTGTGCTTGGCTTTAGCACCCAATGCCCGGCACACAACGAGCGATAGCGGAAAAATGACTGTGCCACCAAGCAATAACGACCACACTCCAGCCTTAAAGCTGACAAAGGAAGCAAACAAAGCGGAAATAACCCACACTGCACCGGACACTGACACCCCAGGAGCACCCCACAGGTAAGCAGAACGCATGTCAGCCTGTGCGTCTTCGAAGCTACTTGAGATCATATAAATGTTAGTGCTGTCTAAGTTGTAATTAGCCACCCGGAACATCGAGTGAAAACCACCAGATTGGTGGTGTATGAAAATTATGCGACAAAGTTTGCATGTCAAAATAATGACAATGCCATATTTGCGTGATTCTTGCAAGGACCTAAAATTGGACGAAACACGCTACTTGGCTGGGGCGATGCCGTATCCCCCGAGTCATTGATGGGTGTTTTGCATATGGCTTTGGCACATTGTGCTGGCACGCCCGTGAAACCCCGTAGCGCAGCTTGGCCGCAGGCGGTTCCCGCGATTTGCCCGTAGCCCCCCGCGCCCTACAACTGGCGCATCACCGGCAGCTCTCCCGGCCGGCCCAGGAAGAAGCCCTGATACAGTTCCACGCCTAGCGCGCGCATCGCTTCCAGCTGCTCGGCGGTTTCCACGCCTTCCACCAGCATGCGGCAGCCTATCTGCCAGCCCAGCTCCAGCAGCGCCGGCAGGCGCTGGGTTTCGCCCGCCATGTAATCCAGCAGCAGGCTGCGGTCTATCTTGAGGATGTCCGGGCACAGCTCGCTGGTCTTGCCGTGGCGCGAGCCTAGCGCGCCGAAGTCGTCCACCGCCAGGCCGAAGCCCATGTCTGAGGCGTGACGCAGGCCGTCCAGCAGGGGCGCGCCGTGGTGCTCCACTTCAAATTCCGGGATTTCGAAAATCACGCCGCCGCTGTCCAGCTCCACGGTCTGCAACAGGGTTTTCAGCATGGGCAGGTGGCTGCGGCCGCTATGGTCTTCCTGCACCGTGGCGGCCAGCAGGTTCAGGGTCAGGCAGCCGTCCTGGCTGCTTTGGGCGAAGTTGCGCACGTGGATCAGCCGCGCCAGCCGGTCCGCCAGCTGCGCCTGTTCCGGCGGCAGGCCGCCCAAGTAGCGGTCCGGCGGCTGCCATTCTCCGCCCTCGTCCACCACCCTGAGCAGCGCTTCGTAGCCGAACAGGCTGCCGCCCTTGTAGAAAATGGGTTGGAAGACGCTGAAGAAGCGATGGCCGGCCAGGCTGGCGCAATAGCGGCCGGAGGCGTCGCGGAACAGCGCGCCGTCGGCCAGCGGGGGCGGGGAGAGTTGCATGAAGCATGCCGTCTAGTGGACGCGATGCTTCAGCATAGCAAAAATACGTATCCAGACTATTCGGCCACATGCAGCTGGGTGCCGCTCTCCTGCATGAGGCGGGCGATGGCCGGCGGCACCGGCTTGTCGGTGAACAGCGCGGCGATCTGGCTGAGCCGGCCCAGCTCCACCAGCGCCGGCCGGTCGAACTTGCTGTGGTCCGCCGCCAGGAACACCTGGCGCGATTGCTGGATGATGGCCTCGGTGGTGCGCACCTCGCGGTAGTCGTAATCGCGCAGCGTGCCGTCGGACTCGATGCTGGACACGCCGATGATGCCGTAGTCCACGCGGAACTGGCGGATCATCTGCACCGTCGCCTCGCCGGTCAGGCCGCGGTCGCGCTTGCGCAGCGAGCCGCCCAGCACGATGACCTCGCAGTCCGGGTAATCGCACATCTGCTCGGCCACGTGCAGATTATTGGTAATGACCCTGAGGCCGCGATGGCGATGCAGCGCCTTGGCCACTTCTTCCGTGGTGGTGCCCAGATTGATGAACAGGGACGCGTTGTCCGGAATGTGCCGCGCCAGGCAGTCGGCGATGCGGCGTTTTTCTTCTATGCACAGCACCTGGCGCGCCTGATAGGCCACGTTCTCCACGCTGGACAGCACGCTGGCGCCGCCATGGTAGCGCTGCAGCTGCTGATGCTCGGCCAGGAGGGCGATGTCGCGGCGTATGGTCTGCCGGGTGACGGCGAAATGATCGGCCAGTTTTTCCACGCTGACATAGCTGTCGCGCCTGACCATGTCCAGCAGCTCTTGTTGTCTTTGATTCAGGATCAGCATGCTTGTCGGTTTCTCCCCTTTGCCGGGGATTGTAAGCGATTTGCTCTAATCCAGCAGCGCGGCCACGGCCTCGGCGATGGCCAGGCAACTGGTCAAGCCCGGCGACTCGATGCCGAACAGATGGATTAGGCCTGGCACGCCATGGGCCGCCGCGCCCTGGATGACAAAGTCCGCGTCCGGCTGCCCCGGCCCGGCGATCTTGGCGCGGATGCCGGCATAGCCGGGCGCCAGCGCGCCGTCCGGCAACTGCGGCCACCAGGCGCGCGCCGCGCGGTAGAAGGCCTCCGCCCGCGCCGGGTCGACGCGGTAGTCCACGCCGTCCACCCATTCCACGTCCGGGCCGAAGCGCGCCTGGCCGGAGAGGTCCAGCGTCAAGTGGCTGCCCAGGCCGCCGGCCTCCGGCAAGGGGTAGATCAGCCGCGAAAACGGCGCGCGGCCTTGCAGCGAAAAATACACGCCGCGCGCGTAATGGGCCTGCGGAATCGAATCGGCGGGTAGGCCGGCGATGGAGCGCGCGACACCGGGCGCGAACAGGCCGGCGGCGTTGACCACCCGGTCCGCGATCAGCTCCATGCCGGCGACGCGCAGCGCGATGCCGTCAGCGGTGGCCGCCCCGCCCTCCAGCGGCGAGCCCAGCGCCAGCTGCGCGCCGGCCGCCTCCGCATCGCCCAGCAAGGACAGCATCAGCGCGTGGCTGTCGACGATGCCGGTGGACGGCGACAGCAGGGCGGCCGCGCAATCGAGCGCCGGCTCCAGCGCGCGGGCCTGCTTGGCGGAAAGCCGCTGAATATCGTCCACGCCATTGGCGCGCGCCTGCTTCTCCAGCGCCTCCAGCTTGGCCAGCTGGCCCTCATGGCTGGCGACGATCAGCTTGCCCAGCCGCAGGTGCGGAATGGCACGCTCGGCACAGTAGCGGTACAGCAAATCGCGGCCCGCCACGCACAAGCGCGCTTTCAGGCTGCCCGCGGGATAGTACAGGCCGGCGTGGATCACCTCGCTGTTGCGGCTGGAGGCGTGCTGGCCCATGGCCGGCTCCGCCTCGATGATCACCACCTCGCGCCCGGCCTCGGCCAGCTGCTTGGCCACCGCCAGGCCCACCACGCCGGCGCCTATCACCACGCATTCCACACGCTCCATGAACGGTCTCCGCTAGGATTCAGACGATATCGCGCCGCATCGCCACGCGATGGCGCAGCCCGGCCGCCGTCTCGGCGCGCAAGCGCTCCGCCAGCGCGCTGCCGGCAGGCGGCTCGAACGCCATAAAACCGCGGCGGCGATAAAACGGCGCGTTCCACGGCAGGTGGGAAAAAGTGGTCAGTGTGACGCCGTCGAAGCCGGCTTGCGCGCTGTGGGCAAGCACATGCTCCAGCAGCGCGGAGCCGATGCCGCGGCGGGCGTGGTCCGGGTCCACGTCCATTTCGGCCAGATGCAGCTGGCCATCCAGGATTTCCGCCAGCGCGAAACCGACCGGCTGGCCGGCGTCGTCCGCCACCCACAGCAAGCCGGCGTCGCGGGCGGCGCTCAGGATCTCGGCCGGCAAGGTGCGCTCGCTGAGCGCGGAAGGCAGATCGTCCGGCGAAAACAACCGCGCGGCGCGGCGCTCGATTCGCGCCAGCCACGCCAACTCGTCCGCCTGGGCCGGGCGGATGCGCAAGCCGTTTTCTATCATGTGGTCCTTAGTTGTTCGGCGGCCAGCGCGCCCAGCCGGGCGATGGCCGCCTGCTGCGCCGCGTCCCAAGGCTGGCCGAAATTCAGCCGCAGACAGTGGCGGAAGCGGGGCTCGGCCGAGAACAGCATGCCCGGCGCGAAGCTGATCGACTCCTTCAGCGCGGCTTCCAGCAGCTTGCCGCTGTCCAGGCCCGCTGGCCCTTCCACCCACAGCAAGAGGCCGCCGCGCGGCCGCCGCACCAGGGTGCCGCGCGGGAAGGACCCCAGCACGGCGTCGGCCACCCGCTCCATCTGCCCGGCCAAACGCGCGCGCAGCTTGCGGCTGATGCGGCCATAGTCGCCGCTGGCCAACAAGTCGGCCAAGGTGCCCAGCAGCAAGGCCGGGCTGACCAGGCTGCTGCTGGCGCGCAGCCGCTCCAGCGCCGCGTGGTGGCGGCCGCCGGACAGCCAGCCCAGACGGAAGGACGGCGCCAGGCTCTTGGTGAACGACGCGCAGTAGATCACGTCGCCGTCGCGGTCCCAGGCCTTCAGCGGCGTCGGCCGCGGGCCGCCGAAATACAGCTCGCCGAACACGTCGTCCTCGATGATGGCCACGCCGTGGCGGCGCGCCAGCGCCAATAGCCGCTTTTTGTTGTCGTCCGGCATCAAGGCGCCGGTGGGGTTCTGGAAATTGGTCACCGTCACCAGGCAGCGCACCGGCGGGCCGTATTGCAGCGCGAATTCCAACGCTTCCAGCGACAGGCCGGCATCCGGCGTGCACGGGATTTCCAGGGCCTTCAGCCCCAGCGCGGCCAGCGTCTGCAGCAGGCCGAAGTAGACCGGCGTCTCCACCGCCACCGTGTCGCCGGGCCGGGTCAGGTGGCGCAAGGCCAGGCTGATGCCCTCGGTGATGCCGTTGCAGAACAGGATTTCGCCGGCGGGCAGGTCGAGCTGCCAGCCGGCGGCCAAACGGCGCAGCTGGCCGCACAATCTATCGTGCAGCGCCGCCGGCAAATAGGCGCCGATCAGTTCCGGCTGCCGCTGCAGCGTTTGCTGCAACCGCCGCGCCAGCTCCGCCGCCGGATACAGGCTGTGATGCGCCTCGGCCATGTGCAGCTGCACCGCCACATCGGAGGAAGACAGCGCCACCAACTGCGACATGCGGCTGTCCAT
This sequence comes from Chromobacterium paludis, assembly GCF_008275125.1. Taxonomy (NCBI): domain Bacteria; kingdom Pseudomonadati; phylum Pseudomonadota; class Betaproteobacteria; order Neisseriales; family Chromobacteriaceae; genus Chromobacterium; species Chromobacterium paludis. The sequence continues at coordinate 3,679,507 of NZ_CP043473.1, read as the reverse complement.
ATCCACCAGCGTGGCGGGCGAGGGCAGGGCGCGGGCTTGGGCTTGCCCTTCGGACTGCGCCGGCAAGGCGGCGTAGAAGCCGGCGCGCGGCCGCGCCACCACCCGCTGCCGCTGCTCCAGCCAGCGGTAGGCGGCCAGCGCAGTCAGGCTGTTGACCCCGTGATCGGCGGCCAGCCGCCGCACCGAGGGCAGCCTGCCGCCGGGCGGGAACTCGCCGCCGTCTATGCGCGCCAGCAGTTGCCGCGCGATGTCCTGATATTGATGCATGGCTTCAGTCGACGATGAACAGCTTGGCGCCCTGCGGCGCGCGGGAGCGGTGGGCCTCCGCCTGGTCCGCCACCTGGTAGCTCATGCCGGGCGTGAGGATGAAGACGCGGCCGTCGTCCAGCTCGGTATGCAGCTCGCCCTCCAGGCACAGCAGGATGTGGCCCTTCTCGCACCAGTGGTCGGCCAGATAGCCCGCCGTGTACTCCACCATGCGCACCCGGATGTCGCCGAACTGGCGGGTGCGCCAGTAGGCGCGGCCCTGTTCGCCAGGGTGCTCGGTGGCGGGGATATCAGACCAATCGGTGACGCCGAAGGGAATGCCGGTCAGCCGCATGCTGGGCTCCTGAAAATGGCTGTTATATAGAACAGATGCGGATCAGCATAAACTGTTTGGCCCGCTTGTGGGAGGGCGACCGGCCGGCGCGTGGCACGCTGGCGACATTCGCATCGACAAGAAAGCAAGACCCATGAGCTTTTGGCGCACCCTGCGGCGCGACGCCGCCCCCTCCGCCCTGCTGGCCGCCGCGCTGGCCTTGATGGTCGGCTTTTCCGGCCCGTTTCTGATCATCGTCCACGCCGCCCAGTCGGCCGGCCTGAGCCAGGCGCAGCTGGCCTCTTGGGTGTGGGCGGTATCCATAGGCTCAGGCGTGGCCGGGCTATGGCTGAGCCTGCGCTGGAAAGCGCCGGTGATCACTGCCTGGAGCACGCCCGGCGCGGCGCTGCTGCTGGCCGCCCTGCCCGGCGTGCCTTACCCGGAGGCCGTGGGCGCCTTCCTGGCCGCCGCCGCCATCGTCACCCTGGTGGGCGCCAGCGGCTTGTTCGATAGGTTGATGGCGCTGTTCCCGCCGGCGCTGGCGGCGGCCTTGCTGGCCGGCATCCTGTTTCATTTCGTCGGCGAGGTGGTGAGCGAGGCGGCGGGCCATCTCGGCCTGGTGCTGGCCATGGCGGGGCTGTTTTTCATCGGCCGCCGCTGGTTTCCGCGCGGGGCCTTGCTGGCGGCCATCGCGGCGGGCGCGGCGCTGTCGGCGGGCGAGCTGCATGCGCCGGCCGGCGCATCGCTGCATGCCATCGCCGTGCCGCTGTTCACCTGGCCGGCCTGGTCGTGGTCCGCTTTCGTCAACCTGGCCTTGCCGCTGGCCCTGCTGGCGCTGACCAGCCAGTTTCTGCCCGGCATGGCGGTGCTGCGCGCCTTTGGCTATAACGTTCCGGCCCGCTCGCCGGTCAGCGCGCTGGGCGTCGCCTCCCTGCTCACCGCGCCCTTGGGCGGCCACGGCGTGACCTTGGCCGCCATCATCGCCGCCATCTGCACCGGGCCGGAAGCGCACCCGGACCGCAGCCGCCGCTATGTGGCCGGCGTGTTCTGCGGGCTGATCTACATCGCGATGGGCATGATGGGCGGCGCGCTGGCGGCGCTGGCGCTGGCCTTGCCCAAACCCTTGCTGGTGACGGCGGCCGGCTTGGCGCTGTTCGGCACCCTGGCCTCGTCGCTGAGCGCGGCCGTCGCCGATGCCGAACATAGAGAGGCGGCGCTGCTGACTTTCGTGGTGGCCGCCTCCGGCGTCAGCTTCGCCGGACTGGGCGCGCCGCTGTGGGCCATGCTGGCCGGCGGCCTGCTGTGCCGGCTGCTGGCGCCGCCCAAGTCTTTGTCGGACAAGGCGGAAACGGCGGCCGCGCGCTAGCGTTCCGGCTGGCCGCCGCGCGCCGGGCGTGTTAAGTTAGGAAATTGTATACAATCCGCGCGGCATCCCGCCGCGCGCCAAGGAGAAAACATGTTCGCCCCCTCCGTCTACGCCCAGCGCCGCGCCCGCCTGCAGCAAGCCGGCCTGTCCGGCCTGTTGCTGTTCGTCGGCAACGTCGATTCGCCGATGAATTACCACGACAACACCCTGCCCTTCGTGCAGGACTCCAGCTTCCGATATTTCTTCGGCCTGAACGAGCCCGGCCTAGCCGGCGCGATCGACGCCGACAGCGGAGAGGCGGTGTTGTTCGGCAATGACCCGGACGTGGCGGACATCGTGTGGACCGGCCCCTTGCCGTCCCTGGCCGAGCGCGCCGCGCTGGCCGGGCTGCAGCGCAGCCGGCCGTACGCCGAACTGGCGCAGGCCGTGGCCGATGCCCGCGCCGCCGGCCGCCCGGTGCGCTACCTGGCGCCGTACCGCGGCGAGACGCTGATCGAGATGGGCCGCCTGCTGGATACGCATCCGGCCGAAGTCAAGGCAGGTTTCTGTCCCGAGCTGACCCGCGCCGTGGTGGCGCTGCGCGAGATCAAGGGCGAGGAAGAAATCGCCGAGATGGAAGCCGCGCTGGGCGTGACCCACGCCATGCACATCGCCGCGATGCAGAACGCCAAGCCCGGCGTGGTGGAATACCAGGTGGTGGGCATCATGGAAGGCATCATGCGCCGCCATGACTGGCAGCTGGCCTACCCGTCCATTTTCTCCAAGCGCGGCGAAGTGCTGCACAACCATGGTCACGCCAATGTGCTGCAGCAGGGCGACCTGGTGCTGAACGACACCGGCTGCGCCAGCGGCGGCGGCTACGCCAGCGACATCACCCGCACCTTCCCGGTGGGCGGCAAGTTCTCCACCCGCCAGCGCGAGCTGTACGACATCGTGCTGGAGATGCAGGAAGCCTCCATCGCCGCCATCAAGCCCGGCGTCAAATACCAGGACATCCATAAGCTGTCCGCCGCCGTGATGGCGGAGCGCATGGCCGCGTTGGGCTTCTTCAACGGCAAGGCCGAAGACATCGTCGAATCCGGCGCCTACGCCATCGCCTTCCCGCACGGCCTGGGCCACCAGATCGGCATGGATGTGCATGACATGGAAGCGCTGGGCGAAGACCTGGTGGGCTACGGCGAAGGCGCCGAGCGCAGCCAGCTGTTCGGCCTGGGCTATCTGCGCCTGGGCAAGCCCTTGAAGGCCGGCATGGTGGTGACGGTGGAGCCGGGCGTTTACTTCATCCCGGCGCTGATCGAGGCCTGGGAGAAGGAAGGCCGCCACAGCCAGACCATCAACTACGCCAAGTTCCGCGAATACGCCGATTTCGGCGGCATCCGCATCGAGGACAATGTGCTGGTGACCGCAGACGGCAGCCGCGTGCTGGGCGAGCCGATTCCGAAGACGGTGGAAGAGATTGAAGCCGTGATGGCGATGTAAGCGCCGTCTTCAAAACGCATCGCAACCGCGCCGTCAGGCGCGGTTTTTTCATTGCTGGACTTATCCACTGCCGCAGCCGCGCCCCGAATTTATCCACACCCCGCAGTTTGCTCGCCCCTGCGTCTCCCAAATTGCCCTGCCGGACTGAAACATCGCTGTCGTCTTGTGCGTCGACATTAAATTTAAATGTCATTTAAATTTAATAGCGTAGACTTTAGTTGCTTTTTGAATTTTATGCATAAAAATCATATTTTCAATTCAATTGTCATTGTCTATAAATTCCCTATCCCGGCTATCTGACCAGATCGCCGCCCATCCGAATGGAGCCAAGCGCATGAAAAAAGAACACGCCGCCTGTCCCAGCGCCGACTTCCACGCCAACGGCCAGCGCGTGTTCGGCATGCTGGGCGGCAGCGCGGGCGATCGCCGCATCATTTATCTGAAGCAGGCCATGCCGGTGGAGCAGATCGACGCCGCCAAACTGAACGGCATCGCGCCCGGCGAAGTGTTCCGCACCGCCGGGCCATGCGCCGGCGGCAAATGCGCCCACCACGACGCCGCCAGCGAGCAATGCACGCTGGTCAACCGCATCATCGACAAAGTGTCCCCCATCAGCGAGGAACTGGCTTACTGCGCCATCCGCCCAGACTGCGTGTGGTGGCACCAGCATGGCCAAGACGCCTGCATGCGCTGCGCGCGCGTCATCACCCAGGATTTGCAGGCGCCGTCGGGCATCGCCGAGGCGAGAGTGCCGCCGCGCCGCGACGCCGCGCCTTCCCAGTCATAACAAGAGCGGCGCCAGCCGCCTCACTCTCAACCTGTCTATGAAAGGCAACAAAATGAAGAAGAACGAAACCCTGCAAGCCGCTGACTTCGAAACCCAACTGGAAACCAGCGTGGAACTGGCTGCCATGGTTCGCCTGGAACAAGCGGAAGTGGAGCAAGTTTCCGGCGGCATCGTGTCGGTGACCCATCCGGCCGGCTACCTGCCGACGGAATAAGCCGGGATAGGTTTCCCGGCGCGGCGGTGGCCTGTCCCCGCCGCAAACGGCTGCTCCGCGCATTTCGCCCCCTTCTGCCTCGCCCCATCCCAGCCCGCTCCCGCGTCTCCGTCCGCCCTGCTGCGGCACCAGGCACAACAGCAAAAATCCATTGAGTATGACAAGGAGCCGGCAGGCCGCCAGTGTACAGCGCCACGCCATCGGGATATCGTGCACGGAATACTGCTCCCAACTGGAAATCCTGCCCATGCGCTACCTGGACTGGCTGCCGCCCGAGGCGACGCAAATCACCCTGGTGCTGTTCCTGGCCTTCTTGATCGGACTGGAGCGCGAAGAGCGCAAGGCCGGCGGCGAACATTACGTCTTCGGCGGCGTGCGCACCTACCCGTTGATCGGGCTGATCGGCTACGTCGCCGCGGCGCTGTCCGGCGGCGATTGGGCGCTGGTCGGGCTAGGCTTTGCCGTGGTGGCGGCCTTTTTGCTGATGTCGTATTGGCACAAGCTGGGTTCATCAGGCTATTCCGGCGTCACCAGCGAGATGTCAGGACTGGCCACCTATCTGATCGGCGTGCTGGTCTGCCGCGAGCTGTACTGGCTGGCCACCACGCTGACCGTGGCCAGCCTCTTGCTGCTGGAGTTCAAATCGCGGCTGGAAAGCCTGGCGCAACGCATAGACCCGGCCGATATCCTGACCTTCACCCAATTCCTGCTGCTGGCGGCGGTGATCCTGCCGCTGCTGCCCGACGAGACCATCGGCCGCTTCCAGATCAATCCGTTCAAGACCTGGCTGGTGGTGGTGGCGGTCAGCGCCGTGTCCTACGGCAGCTACTTGCTGCAAAAGCTGCGCCAGGGCAGCGGCGGCCTGCTGCTGGCCGCGCTGGCCGGCGGCGCCTACTCCTCCACCGTCACCACCGTGGTGATGGCGCGCCGCTCCGCCGAGGGCGCCACGCCGCGGCTGTTCTCAGGCGCCATCCTGATGGCTTCCGGCGTGATGTATCTGCGCTTGATGGCCTTCCTCGCCCTGTTCAACTTCGCGCTGCTGCTGCGGCTGTGGCCGGCCTTCAGCGCGCTGGCGGCGCTGGCGCTGCTGGGCGGCTGGCTGTGGTCGCGCAGCGGCCCGCCGCCGGAAGCCGGCAAGCATAGCGACTACCGGCCGCAAAACCCGCTGGAGATCGGCGCCGCCGTCCTGTTCGCCCTGCTGTTCATCGCCATGCTGGTGGCCACCCGGCTGGCCGCGCAATACCTGGGATCGGCCGGCGTCTATACGCTGGCGGCGGTGATGGGCGTCAGCGACGTGGACCCCTTCATCATGGGCATCACCCAATCCACGCCGCAGCTGACGCCGCTGCCGGTGGCCGGATCGGCCATCCTGATCGCCGTGGCCGGCAACAACGTGGCCAAGGGCGTCTACGCCTGCATGCTGGGCGCGCGCGCGGCCGGACGGCAGAGCCTTGGCTTTTTGCTGGCGCTGGCGGCGCTGGGCCTGCTGCCCTTGCTCTGGTGAGCCGGCAGCCTGCGCGCCCCTAACCGCCAGGAGCTTGCCTGGGTCAGGTTTCATGTCTCAAAAATGACACAAAATATGACTTATGGCTGATGGCCGCGCCCAGCCCAGTCGCTCCTTCTTCCTGCCCGCGCCTAGCTATTTCTACTTATTTTTCAATGTCGCGTCCCGTTTCCCATTCGGCCGGAGCGGGCGCGTCCGTCGGGCGGCGTCCACCATCCCCATTTGCAAAAAATACCTTTGTCATTAATATTTCTTCGTGCATTTCATGAAAATTAACAAACAACATGCACGTAAAAATATCCGTGACCGGATGCAAAGGAGATTACATGCCCAGGGCAACAACAACGTGGCGTCTCAGCACGCTCAGCATCAGCATGGCGATGATAGGCACGCTGGCGGGCTGCGGAGGCGGCAGCGATGAGCAAGGCGGCCGCAGCACCAGCAATCTGCAAGAGCAAGCCAAGCTGACGCTGGACGTATACGGCGCGCGCGGCGCCCGATTGAGCGCCAGCAGCGAAGGCTGCGTAGGCGGCGCCAAAATCAACTGGAGCGCTGCCGACGACGCCAAGCTGACGGCCAGCGGCGCCAGCGTGGACGACCCCGCGCCCGACCATCCGCTGCAAGTGACCGCCAGCTGCGGCAATGCCAGCGCCACGCTGACGCTGGCCGCGCAAAGCGTGTTCACCACCCCCGGCGTGTTTGCCGTGATCCAGCCAGACCGAACGCTGGCGGTATGGGGCGATAAGCTGCTGGGCGGCGATCTGTCGTCGCTCAAACCGGAGCAGCAGCCCAAGAACGTGGTGCAGGTGGTGGGCAACGAGCGCGCGCTGGCGGCGCTGCAAGCCGACGGCAAAGTGGTGTCCTGGGGCAGCGTCTGGGCCAAATCGCCCTTCGTCTCGGTACAGGGCGTGACCACCAACCGCTTCATGACCGCCGCCGGCGCCTTCGGCAAGGTGGTCAAGCTATGGCCCACCCAGCGCAGCTTCGTCGCGCTGAATGAAGACGGCAGCGCCGCCACCTGGGGCCTGACGCAAAAAACCTTCGGCGGCCTGGGCGCCTGGAAAACCGCCGCGCAATCCTTCCCGTCGGCGGACGCGCTGGCTGGACTGCGCGACATCCGCGACGTCAGCTATAACCTGGCCGCCGCCGCCGCGCTGAAGAAAGACGGCACCGTCGTCGCCTGGGGCGACCCGGAAAGCGGCGGCGATACCGCTCCCGTCGCGGCTAAACTGAAAGATGTGGTCAAGCTCTACGCCACCGATTACCAGTTCGCCGCCTTGAAGCAAGACGGCAGCGTGGTCAGCTGGGGCATCAATTGGGATACCGAGGACTTCTTCAATGGCCAGGAAGCCGCGCCGCAAAACGCGCTGAACCTGGTCAGCAATGGCGCGGTGCTGGCCGTGCTGGGCAAGAACGGCCTCGTCTCCACCATCGGCAGCCCGCAGTTCGACAAGGGCGCCAACCTGACCTTGCTGGAAGCCAGCCTCAGCAATGTGGCCAAGGTATTCGCCAGCAAGGCCGCCTTTGCCGCCCTCAAGCAGGACGGCAGCGTGGTGACCTGGGGCGACAAGCTGCGCAACGACCCAAGCGCCGCGCAGTCGCAGCTGAACAATGTGGTGGACATCGCCAGCACTGAGCTGGCCTTCGCCGCGCTGAAGAAAGACGGCAGCGTGGTCACCTGGGGCGATGAAACGCGCGGCGGCGACAGCGGCGCCGTGCAGCCGCAGCTGAACAATGTCGTGGCGCTGTACGCCAACGACTACGCCTTTGCCGCACTGAAAAAAGATGGCTCCGTCGTCACCTGGGGCGCGCCCATGCACGGCGGCGACAGCAGCGCCGTGCAAGGCAAGCTGAAAAACATCCGCGCCATTTACAGCACCGCGCTGGGCGGCTTCCTTGCCGTCGCCAAGGATGGCCAATTCATCAGTTGGGGCAGCCCGTCCGCCGGCGACGCCGCGCCGCCGGCCAGCCTGAAAACCATCCCCTATCTGAAGAGCTAAGCGCAACGCCTACGGAAAGAAAAAATATGAAAAAGCTCAATCTTCTGCCCCTGCTGCTGGCAGGTCTCGCCAGCGCCGCTGCCCAGGCGGCGCCGGGCAGCGACGTGGCCGGCATCATCGTCAAATACCGCCAGGTCTCCTCCGCCCAGCTGGCGGCGCAGGCGGCCAGCCTGCCGCGCGGCGCCGTGCTGTCCGCGCAACCGGCCGACGCCAGGCAACGCACGCTGCAACTGCAGCAACTGACCGGCGTGCCCTTGCAGTTCGAGCGCCAGATGGGCACTGGCGCCTATGTGTTCCATACCCGCAAGGCGCTGAGTCCGGCCGAGGCCAAGCAGCTGACGCGCCGCATCCGGCAGGACCCGAATGTCGAATACGCCGAGCCCAACTACATCAAGCAGGCCAACTTCGAACCCGCCAGCCCGCTCTATCAGCAGCAGCAATGGGACATGAAGTCCAACGCCGCCGAACCGGGCGCGATGAATCTGCCGGATGCGTGGAACACCAGCAAGGGCCTGGGCGTCACCGTGGCGGTGCTGGACACCGGCTATCGTCCGCACAAGGACCTGAAGCCCAATCTGCTGGCGCCGGGCTACAACTTTGTCTCCAAGCCGGAGGACGCCCGCCTGCCGGTGGGACCGGACGGCCAGACGGCGCGCCAGGCCAATGCCCTGGACCAGGGCAGCTGGAAAAACGCCAATGATTGCTACCCCGGCTCCGCGGCCGACGGCAGCAGCTGGCACGGCACCCATGTCGCCGGCACCATCGCCGCTGCAGGCGGCGACAAGGGCGGCATCACCGGCGTGGCCCCGCGCGCCAAGATCCTCCCGGTGCGCGTGCTGGGCCGCTGCGGCGGCACTGACGCCGACATCACCGACGCCATGCTGTGGGCAGTGGGCGCGCCGATTCCCGGCGCCCCGATCAACCCTTCGCCGGCGCGCGTGATCAATATGTCCTTGGGCGGCAGCCAGCCTTGCACCCAGTCCTACCGCAGCGTGATCCAGCAGATCCATGCGCGCAACGGCATCGTGGTGGTCTCGGCCGGCAACAGCAACCGCAACGCGCGCTCCGCCTCGCCGGCCAGCTGCTACGGCGTGATCACGGTGGCGGCCAATGGCCAGGCCGGCGCCATCGCCAGCTATTCCAATTACGGCGCCACCGTGGCCGTCACCGCGCCCGGCGGCGACCTGAACGTGGGCGACCCCGGCATCTACTCCACGGTCAACAGCGGCGCCACCGCGCCGGAGGACGACAACGCCTACGAGGCGATGATGGGCACCTCCATGTCCGCACCGCACGTGTCCGGCCTGGTGGCGCTGATGCTGTCCATCAACCCCAGCCTGGACTGGAAAGCGGTGCGCAATCTGCTGATCCAGACCTCGCGCAAGGCCCCGGCCAATTGCACCGGCTGCTCGGCCGGCCTGGTCGACGCCGCCGCCGCCGTGCGCGCCGCGCAGAACTACCGCTGAGCGCGGGCAATAGAAAACCGGCTTGCCTCGCGGCAAGCCGGTTTACACTGAACGAATGATAACAGTCCCACAAGCTTATACTTATAGGACTGTTTTTTAAAAAAATGAGCGCAATCTATACTCGAATATAGCTTTTTTGAACAACAGCATTTTCCAACAAATCTTTCAAGTGGCTCATTAAATTAATGATCTCACTCCTAAAGAAAAGAAAATCTTCCCAATCAAATTCTACCCACTGCCCATGGGCAATTCCATTTCTCTTTTCCAAAATAGGGTTAATTACTGTTTTTTCTTTACTCTCGAAGAAGTCATATTTCAAACCAAGCAAAAAAATTATATTTCTCAACACAACAGGCTTTAGGTTTGATCCTGTATCAATTATGTCTTTATATGGCAACTTAGCTTTTTCATCTATAAAATCTACAAAATTCTTTGCCAACTCCTCAAACAGCTCTGCTTTCGTTGACTTAGATGAAAAAATCTCAATTTTTTCTCTTATTACCAGCCCAAGTAAATTATTACTAAGCTGCCCTCGACTCAAGGACAAACATGATATAAAGCAAAGATAATATGTACAGCTATTTTTAACAAACCCTTCCCAATGCGCATACAACATTGGTGCCGTTGCTCGTAATGCATGAATATTCTTCCGCTCACGCATTACAACTCCCTCAAGCGTTAAAATCTCACTCCGTCTCCATGCTAACTCTTGGCTGATTTTATCAATTACCTCTTCATCTGTTCTAATCTTCATGGCATTAGAAAAAATTCCTAGCAACTGTCAAAATGTTATTTATTCTATAATCTGCCGTTCTGCCGACACCGACATACTTCTGGAAATCACGTTCACCCCATATTTTCTTAACTTTAACAGGTAGGTCGGCTTTCCTCTTTGGGCTTTCACTTATTTCATCGATATGGTAAGCCACACCCAACGCGATTGCCTCAAACGCTGAGATTAGAAAACCACCAAGGAATTTAGATTTGCCTGCATCATAACGCCTAAAGCAGTTTTCACCGACAAGATCCCTCAGCGCTTTAAAGGTTTTTCTAAATCTCTCTTCGACCATTTCCTTATCAAATTGTGGATCACTTGCAAATGCAAGCATATTTTCAGCCAAGTAATCTGAAATACTTCCAAAATAGCCGATATTATCAACTTTTCTATCATAGAAAACAATAAATCTTGACACCAGTTCTAGATCATATTGTTCCTCAATTTTCGAGTCAGATAAATTACAGCAATCGATGAAATTTTCATCTTTACCAAGAGATTCAAACCAATCGTAGAATTCTTCATTTGTATCGATCAACATACAATTCAGAACCTCTTGAAAGGTTGCACTGGAGCCACCTGTATTCAATCGCTGAAAGAGTTCATATTTTGTAAATCTCTGACTTTCTCGTTGAATTATATTTACATTTAACTTCGCCCTTTTAAAATCTATGCGCTGAGAAGTTGAAAATGCTTGATTATTATCATCACCATCTACTTCCCATCGCTTCCCCTCAAGACTTGGCAAATAGCGGGTACCTTTTGTACATAGCTGGGGCAAAATCTCACCACTTTCAGATTTTAATATCCCAACAAACTGGAAAATTGTCGATAGCCGCTGTAATCCATCAACGACTTCCCATATCCCATCCTTATCCTGAGCCATAAAGAGGGATGGAACAGGAATACCTAGCAATATTGATTCAATAAATTTTGACTTCTGTTCTATTGACCATCTA